>NZ_NEUB01000603.1 GCF_002910825.1 Streptomyces sp. SM1
GCCCTGACCGCCTACGACCGCGCCGCCGACCCGCTCCCCGGCTCCGGGATGCCCGGTCTGAGCCGCGGTCTCCTGCCCCTGGCCCGTCTGACCGTGGCCCTGCGCGGCGGCGGTCCGCCCACCGCCGGCGAGCACACGGACTGGGGACCCTACGAACCGTGGGTGCGCCCCCTCCTGCTGGCCGCCGGAGGTCGTCCCGAGGAGTCCCGCGCGGCCTTGCGTGATCTCCCCGACCCGCCCCGCGACCTCATGTCCGAGGCCCTGTGGTGCCTGGTCGCCCGCGCCGCCGTCGCCGTGGACGACCCGCCCGCGATGCTCCGCGCCCGCACCCGCCTCCTCCCCGCCGCGGGCGAGGAGGCGGCGGGCAGCGGCCTGCTGACTCCGGGCGCCGTGGCCGGTCACCTGGAGAGTCTCAACGCGGCACTGGAACGACAGGGCGTCCGCCGGCCTCCCCGGTGAGCGCCTCGAGTCGCCTGATCTTCTCGCGTACGACGTACAGCGGGATCACGCCGAACACCCCGAACGCCATGTCGATGACGGTCCACCAGAAGGGGATGCCGCGGACCGGGCCGCAGACGAGGGCGAGCGGGACGATGCCGGCGCAGGCGATCATGCCGAACTCGACGACCCAGATATTGCGTACGGGGTCGCGGTAGGGGCCGTAGAAGGCGACCGCGATCACGAGATGGGCGAAGGCGAGCCAGTCGGTGCCGTAGAGGAGGAAGGGGTACTCGGCGTCGGCGGTGTCGAGTCCCTCGCGGACCCGCTCGATCCAGTCCATGAGGGCGGGGAGGTGCTCCGGCGCCGACAGGGACCGGAGCAGGTCCTCGGTCCAGCGCAGTTCGTGCACCAGGGGGAACGCGGTGACACCGCTGAGCACCAGGCAGACGACGAAGAAGACCAGCCAGGCGCGAGCGCCCTTGAGCAGGGCGGCTCTGTCGCTCATGGCGACAGCGTACGCCGTATTGAACATGTTCAAAAAGTCGGCGGGCCGCCGCCCCGGATCCGGCAGACCTGAGACGCCGGAGACGCCGGAGAGGCCGGCCGTCGGCCTCTCCGGCGTTCGGGAGCGGGGTCCGGGGCGGCGCCCACCGGCGGAGCGCTACGCGTCGAGGGACGTCATCACGTGCTTGATCCGCGTGTAGTCGTCGAAGCCGTAGGACGAGAGGTCCTTGCCATAGCCGGACTTCTTGAAGCCGCCGTGCGGCATCTCCGCGACCAGCGGGATGTGGGTGTTGATCCACACGCAGCCGAAGTCGAGCTTCTTGGACATCCGCATCGCGCGGGAGTGGTCCTTGGTCCACACCGAGGAGGCCAGCGCGTACTCGACGTCGTTGGCGTACTCGACGGCCTGGTCCTCGTCGGTGAAGCGCTGGACGGTGATGACCGGGCCGAAGACCTCCTTCTGGATGATCTCGTCGTCCTGGTTCAGGCCGGAGACGACGGTCGGCGCGTAGAAGAAGCCCTTGTCGCCGACGCGCTTGCCGCCGGCCTCCACGCGGGCGTGCGCGGGCAGCCGCTCGATGAAGCCCTCGACCTGCGCCAGTTGGTTGGGGTTGTTGAGCGGGCCGAACAGGACGTCCTCGTCGTCCGGCATACCGGTCTTGGTGTCGGCGGCGGCCTTGGCGAGCGCGGAGACGAACGCGTCGTGGATCGACTCGTGGACCAGGACACGCGTGGCGGCCGTGCAGTCCTGGCCCGCGTTGAAGAATCCGGCGACGGAGATGTCCTCGACGGCCTTGGGGATGTCGGTGTCCTCGAAGACGACGACCGGGGCCTTGCCGCCCAGCTCCAGGTGGACCCGCTTGACGTCCTTGGACGCGGACTCGGCGACCGACATGCCGGCGCGCACCGAACCGGTGATGGAGGCCATCGCCGGGGTGGGGTGCTCGACCATCAGGCGGCCGGTGTCCCGGTCGCCGCAGACGACGTTGAAGACGCCCTTGGGAAGGACGGAGCCGAGGATCTCGGCGAGCAGGACCGTGGAGGCCGGGGTGGTGTCCGAGGGCTTCAGGACGACCGTGTTGCCCGCGGCGATGGCCGGGGCGAACTTCCACACGGCCATCATCATCGGGTAGTTCCACGGCGCGACCTGCGCGCAGACGCCGACCGGCTCACGGCGCACGATCGAGGTCAGGCCCTCCATGTACTCACCGGCCGAGCGGCCCTCGAGCATCCGCGCCGCGCCCGCGAAGAAGCGGATCTGGTCCACCATCGGCGGGATCTCCTCGGTGCGGGTGAGCCCGGTGGGCTTGCCCGTGTTCTCCACCTCGGCGGCGATCAGTTCCTCGGCGCGCTCCTCGAAGGCGTCCGCGACCTTCAGCAGGGCCTTCTGGCGCTCGGCCGGGGTGGTGTCGCGCCAGCCGGGGAACGCCTCGGCGGCGGCCGCCATCGCGGCGTCCACATCCGCCTGCCCGGACAGCGGAGCGGTCGCGTACGCCTCGCCCGTCGCGGGGTTGACCACCTCGGTGGTCCGTCCGTCGGCGGCGTCCCGGAACTCCCCGCCGATGTAGTTGCGCAGACGACGCAGCTCGGTGCTCACTGCAGGCCCTCCTGGTGTTCCTTGTGGGTGTGTCCGAGGTGTTCGGTGGTGAGATGTCTGGGTGTCCACCCTCTGAGACACCCACCCTAAACCGACGGCTGCCGATTTCAACACCCCCACCCGCCCCGCATCTGCGAAATCCGCAGGACGAGGCGGCACAGACAACGAATTTCATCGGTCGAGCCTTGCAATATTGTCGATACGTCGTGCACAGTGACCCCGTGGCCAGTCGAAGCACAGACCCGAAGGACTCACGCGAGTCCAAGAACGGCGGCGGTCCCCACCTGGACGCCGTCTCCCTCGCCATCATCGAGCAGCTCCAGCAGGACGGCCGCCGGCCGTACGCCGCCATCGGCAAGGCCGTGGGCCTGTCGGAGGCGGCCGTGCGCCAGCGCGTCCAGAAGCTGCTCGACCAGGGCGTGATGCAGATCGTCGCCGTCACGGACCCGCTCACCGTGGGCTTCCGCCGGCAGGCGATGGTCGGGGTCAACGTCGAGGGCGACGTGGAGTCCGTGGCCGACGCGCTGACCGCCATGGACGAGTGCGAGTACGTGGTGATGACCGCGGGCTCCTTCGACCTCATGGTCGAGATCGTCTGCGAGGACGACGACCACCTTCTCGAGGTCATCAACCGACGCATCCGGGCCGTCCCCGGTGTGCGCTCCACCGAGAGTTTCGTCTACCTCAGGCTCAAGAAGCAGACCTACATGTGGGGAACCCGATAATCGTGAGCACCGACCGCACCGAGGACCTCAGCAGGTCCGCGTACGACCACCTGTGGATGCACTTCACCCGCATGTCCTCGTACGAGAACGCCCCCGTCCCCACCATCGTCCGGGGCGAGGGCACCTACATCTACGACGACCAGGGCAAGCGCTACCTCGACGGCCTCGCGGGCCTGTTCGTGGTGCAGGCGGGTCACGGCCGTCAGGAACTCGCGGAGACGGCCTCCAAGCAGGCGCAGGAGCTGGCCTTCTTCCCGGTGTGGTCCTACGCCCACCCCAAGGCGGTGGAACTCGCGGAGCGGCTCGCGCACGAGGCGCCGGGCGACCTCAACAAGGTCTTCTTCACCACCGGTGGCGGCGAGGCGGTCGAGACCGCCTGGAAGCTCGCCAAGCAGTACTTCAAGCTGACCGGCAAGCCGACCAAGTACAAGGTCATATCCCGCGCGGTGGCCTACCACGGCACTCCGCAGGGCGCCCTGTCCATCACCGGCCTGCCGGCCCTGAAGGCCCCGTTCGAGCCCCTCGTCCCGGGCGCGCACAAGGTGCCGAACACCAACATCTACCGGGCGCCGATCCACGGCGACGACCCGGAGGCGTTCGGCCGCTGGGCCGCCGACCAGATCGAGCAGCAGATCCTCTTCGAGGGCCCGGACACGGTCGCGGCGGTCTTCCTGGAGCCGGTGCAGAACGCCGGCGGCTGCTTCCCGCCCCCGCCCGGTTACTTCCGTCGGGTGCGCGAGATCTGCGACCAGTACGACGTGCTGCTCGTCTCCGACGAGGTCATCTGCGCCTTCGGCCGCCTCGGCACGACGTTCGCCTGCGACAAGTTCGGTTACGTCCCGGACATGATCACCTGCGCCAAGGGCATGACCTCGGGCTACTCCCCGATCGGCGCGTGCGTCATCTCCGACCGCCTGGCCGAGCCGTTCTACAAGGGCGACAACACCTTCCTGCACGGCTACACCTTCGGCGGCCACCCGGTCTCCGCCGCGGTCGGCATCGCCAACCTCGACCTGTTCGAGCGCGAGGGCCTCAACCAGCACGTGCTCGACAACGAGGGCGCCTTCCGCTCGACCCTGGAGAAGCTGCACGACCTGCCGATCGTCGGTGACGTCCGCGGCAACGGCTTCTTCTACGGCATCGAGCTGGTCAAGGACAAGAACACCAAGGCGTCCTTCGACGCCGACGAGACCGAGCGCGTCCTGTACGGCTTCCTGTCGAAGAAGCTCTACGAGAACGGCCTGTACTGCCGGGCCGACGACCGCGGCGACCCGGTCGTCCAGCTCGCCCCGCCGCTGATCTCCGACCAGGGGACCTTCGACGAGATCGAGCAGATCCTGCGCGCGACCCTCTCGGAGGCCTGGACCAAGCTCTGAGCCATTGCTCCGTCCGGGGGACCGATCTTCCTTCTGGATGATCAACACCGGCCCCGGTGCCGCCCGTTCGAGTGAGAAACGGCGGCCCGGGGCCACGTGCTGTCCGGACCGCCGCCATGGCCTGCCTAGCGTGCCCAGTGACCGATCGGCCGCGCCTTCGTTCCCCCGGACGGGGGACTCACCCGAATCGCGCACGGCATTTCCGATCCGAACCGAGGTGTACGCCATGGTGGCCCCACCGGACAACGACGTGCTCTGGGCGCGCGCCCTGCACTTCCGGCACGACGACGGCTCGCTCGGACTGAGCGGGGTCTCGCTCGGTGTCCGGGTGGGCGAGATCCTCGCCGTCGGCGGCCCGCGCGGCAGCGGCAAGACGACCCTGCTGCGCTGTCTGTCCGGCCTGCTGCCGACGGGGAGCGGCGAGGTCTGGTTCAACAGCGTTCCCGTGCACACCATGAGCCCGGTGACCCGCGAGCGGCTGCGCCGGGACCGTTTCGGCTGGATCGACCCGGCCCCCCTGCTCGTCCCCGAGCTGAACGTCTGGGAGAACGCCGCACTGCCGCTGATGCTGCGCGGCACCGGCCGGCGCCGGGCCAAGACGGCCGCCCTGGAGTGGCTGGAGCGCCTGGACGTCGGTGACAAGGCCCGCAAGCACTCCGTGGAGCTGACTCACGCGGAGCGGCAGCGGGTGTGCATCGCCCGCGCCCTCGCCCCGGCGCCCTCGGTGCTCTTCGCCGACGAGCCGACCGCCCCGCTGCACCGGATCGACCGCGCGCATGTGCTGCGTACGCTCACCACCGCGGCCCGCTCGCACGGCATCACCGTCGTCCTCGCCACGCACGACGCGCAGACGGCCGCCCTCGCCGACCGCACCGTGTCCCTGCTCGACGGGCGGTGCGTGCACACCGTCCACCTGCCGCCGGTCTCCGGAACGGCCGAGACGGAAGGCCGGGCGGCGTGCTCGCTCTCCGTCTGAGCCTCGGCGCCCACCCCGCCGTCCAGCTGCGCCGCCTGCTGGTCGCGACCGCGTCGGCGGGCACGGGCTTCCTGCTGCTGAGCGCCCTCGGCCACGCCCTGGGCCACCCGGACCCGTCCGTCTCGGCACTCCGGCTGGCCTGGTGCGCGGCGCCGCTGGCGGCCACGGTGTACTTCGCGGTCGCGGTCGCCCGCACCGATCCGGGCACCCGGCCCCGGCCCGGGCTGTCGGCGATCGGTCTCGGTCCCGCCCGGCTGATGGCGATCTCCGCGCTCACCACCGCGCTGTCCTGCCTGCTGGGCTCGGCGCTGGCCCTGCTGGCCTTCCTCCAGCTGCGCGGCGACCTCACCGGGATGCCCGTCGACGGTGCCGCGACGGACTTCCTCGCGGCCGGCCGGCCGCTTCCGCTGCCGGCGGCCCTGACGCTGCTGGCCCTGGTTCCGCTGAGCGCGTCGGTGGCGGTGGCGATGGCGCTGCGGCCGCGTGAACCGGTGAAGGGCGCGCCTCGCGCGGTACGCGCGTACGGCCGGTTCGGCGCGTACCGGCGCACGGCGGCA
>NZ_NEUB01000604.1 GCF_002910825.1 Streptomyces sp. SM1
ACAACATGCTGCTGTTCCTGACACTGACGGTGGCGACCGCCCTGCTCGGCGGGCTGCTGCCGGCCCTCGCCTCGGCGGCGGCCGGCTCCCTGCTGCTCAACTACTTCCACACCCCGCCCCTGTACACCTGGACCATCGCCAACCCGAAGAGCATCATCGCCATCGTGATCTTCATCGCGGTCGGTGCGTCGGTGGCGTCCGTGGTCGACCTCGCCGCCCGGCGCACCCACCAGGCGGCCCGGCTGCGCGCCGAGTCGGAGATCCTCTCCTTCCTCGCCGGCAACGCCTCACCCACGGAACGCGCAGAACGCACAGAACGCACAGAACGCGCAGAAACCCCTGACCCCGTAGATCCCGCGTCATCCGCAGAACCGGAAAGGCAGTCCTCATGACCCGTGTGCTGGTGGTCGACGACGACCCGGCCATCGTGCGCGCCCTCGTGATCAACCTCAAGGCCCGCTCCTACGAGGTCGATTCCGCGCAGGACGGCGCCACCGCCCTCCGCGCGGCCGCCGCGCACCATCCCGACGTGGTCGTCCTCGACCTGGGCCTGCCCGACATGGACGGCGTCGAGGTGATCGGGCGGCTGCGCGCCTGGACCCGCGTCCCGGTCCTGGTGCTCTCCGCGCGGCACGCCTCCGACGAGAAGGTCCAGGCCCTGGACGCGGGCGCCGACGACTACGTCACCAAGCCCTTCGGCATGGACGAACTGCTGGCCAGGCTGCGCGCCGCCGTACGCCGTGCGGAGCCCGCCGGTGACGGGGGAGACGCGGTGGTGGAGACCGCCGGGTTCACCGTCGACCTGGCCGCCAAGAAGGTCAACCGCGACGGCAGGGACGTACGGCTCACACCCACCGAATGGCATCTGCTGGAGGTGCTGGTGCGGGCCGGCGGCCGGCTGGTGGCGCAGAAGCAGCTGCTGCGGGAGGTGTGGGGCCCGTCGTACGGGACGGAGACCAACTACCTCCGCGTCTACATGGCGCAGCTGCGGCGGAAACTGGAGGCGGATCCGTCACATCCGCGGCACCTCATCACCGAGCCGGGGATGGGATACCGCTTCGAGAAGTGAAGGTCAGGCGCGTTCCGCTCCGGGCGCCCGGCGGTGGCCGGTTCGGACCGGGGAAGCAGGGGGTACGTAACCGTCAGTGCACCCCGGTACGCTTCAGATATGAGTGCTGTTCCTCGTTCCGAGAAGCCGGCAGGCCGGTTCCGGCGCATGCTCGACCGGCTCTCCTCGTCTCAGGAGGACCTGGAGTCCGAGGAGCTGCGTGAGGACGCCGAGACCGCCGGCTGTACGCGGATAGGCGAATGCCGTGACCGGCAGATCGTCACCGTTACTGGTACCTTGCGCACGGTCACGCTGCGGCCGCGCGCGGGAGTTCCGGCCCTCGAGGCCGAGCTGTTCGACGGCTCCGCCGCGCTGGACGTGGTGTGGCTCGGCCGGCGCTCCATCGTCGGGATCGAGCCAGGGCGCAAGCTGATCGCATCGGGCCGGATCTCCATGAGCCGGGGCCGCCGGGTGCTGTTCAATCCGAAATACGAACTGAGACCCCTCGGACGGGAGTAGCCGGTGACGTCGCTCGACAAGCCGACAACCGAAGACACATCCGCGGACGACGCCCGGGCGGTGACGGAGGCCGCCCTGTTCGAGGCGTTCGGCGGGGTGCGGGGCATGGTCGAGACGGTGCTGCCCGGGCTCCTCTTCGTCAGCATCTACACGATCAACAAGAACCTCCACATGTCGGCGATCGCGGCGCTCGCCGTGGCGCTGGTGATGGTCGTGGTCCGGCTGGTGCGCAAGGACACCGTCAAGCACGCCTTCAGCGGCGTCTTCGGCGTGGCCTTCGGTGTGGTCTTCGCGATGATGACCGGCAACGCCAAGGACTTCTATCTCCCCGGCATGCTCTACACGGTGGGCCTGGCGTTGGCGTACATCGTGACGTCGATGGCGGGCGTCCCGCTGATCGGTCTGATGCTGGGCCCTGTCTTCCGGGAGAACCTCTCCTGGCGCACCCGCAACCCCGGACGCAAGAAGGCCTATACCAAGGCCAGTTGGGCCTGGGGACTGATCCTGCTCGCCAAGAGCGCGATCCTGTTCCCGCTGTACTGGTGGGCGGACACGACCCAGCTGGGCTGGGTGCTGGTCGCGCTGAAGATCCCGCCGTTCCTGCTGGCCGTCTATCTGACCTGGGTGTTCCTGGCGAAGGCGCCGCCGCCGATCGATGTCTTCGCCGAGATGGAGGCGGAGGAACGCGAGGCGGAGGAGCGCAAGGCGGCCGCCGCGCAGGACGACGGCGGGGCGACCACGGCCGGCCGCCACCGCCGCGAGTCCTAGCCCGTACGAGAGGTCGCGGGTCCCCGGCCCGTACGAGAAGTGGGGGGCGCCCGAAGTTGTCCGGGCGCCCCCCACTGGTGTGTCTCCTCACCCACCGGCTTCCGCGACTCCGTGCGGGGCCCTGCGGGGTCGTACGGGGTTCTACGCCTGCTTGCGGACCGAGAGCAGGTCCTCGAGCTGCTCCTCGCGGGCCTGGGCGGCCACGAAGAGCAGCTCGTCGCCCGCCTCCAGGGAGTCCTCCCGCGTCGGCGTCAGCACGCGCGTGCCGCGGATGATGGTCACCAGCGAGGTGTCCTGCGGCCACTCGACGTCCCCGACCTGGGTGCCGGCCAGCGCCGACTCCTCCGGGAGGGTCAGTTCCACCAGGTTGGCGTCACCGTGGCTGAAGCGCAGCAGCCGGACCAGGTCGCCGACGCTGACCGCCTCCTCCACCAGGGCCGACATCAGCCGCGGGGTGGAGACGGCGACGTCCACGCCCCAGGACTCGTTGAACAGCCACTCGTTCTTCGGGTTGTTCACCCGGGCGACGACGCGCGGAACGCCGTACTCGGTCTTGGCGAGCAGTGAGACGACCAGGTTGACCTTGTCGTCGCCGGTCGCGGCGATGACGACGTTGCAGCGCTGGAGCGCCGCCTCGTCCAGGGACGTGATCTCGCAGGCGTCGGCCAGCAGCCACTCCGCCTGCGGCACCCGCTCGACCGAGATGGCGGTCGGGGCCTTGTCGATCAGCAGGACCTCGTGGCCGTTCTCCAGCAGCTCGCCCGCGATCGAGCGGCCGACGGCGCCGGCTCCGGCAATGGCGACCCTCATCAGTGACCGCCCTCCTCGGCGGGACCCTTGGCGAACGCCGCCTCGACCCGGTCGATCTCATCGGTGCGCATCATCACGTGCACCAGGTCCCCCTCCTGCAACACCGTCTGCGAACTGGGCAGGATCGCCTCGCCGAGCCGGGTCAGGAAGGCCACCCGTACGCCCGTCGCGTCCTGCAGTCTGCTGATCCGGTGCCCCACCCAGGCCGTCGAGGTGTGCACCTCGGCGAGCTGGACACCGCCGGTGGGATCGCGCCACAAGGGCTCGGCGCCCGAGGGGAGCAGCCGGCGCAGCATCTGGTCGGCCGTCCAGCGCACGGTCGCCACGGTCGGGATGCCCAGACGCTGGTACACCTCCGCGCGGCGGGGGTCGTAGATGCGGGCGGCGACGTTCTCGATGTCGAACATCTCCCGGGCCACCCGCGCGGCGATGATGTTGGAGTTGTCGCCGCTGGAGACGGCGGCGAAGGCACCCGCGTCCTCGATGCCGGCCTCACGCAGGGTGTCCTGGTCGAAGCCGATGCCGGTGACCCGGCGGCCGCCGAACGAGGAGCCCAGCCGGCGGAAGGCGGTGGGGTCACGGTCGATCACGGCGACCGTGTGACCCTGTTCCTCCATGGCCTGGGCCAAGGCGGAACCCACCCTTCCGCAGCCCATGATGACAATATGCATCGCGTCACCCCGCGCTTCCTGCAGGCCCTTCGACCTTCATGACCTTGCTGCTCATGTCTCTCTTTCGGCTCGCCAGGCAGGACATCGCGGCCGGAAAGCGGGCCGCCAGGCAACATCATGCCGGGGGACCGCGGTCCTGACGCCCTCCGGGGCCCGGCCGCCGCGTCCGTGTGCCGAGTCCAACGTATCCCCAGCACCCGGGAACACCCGGGGCCCGGGTGAGGGAGAGAGCGGACCGAGACCGGGCCGGAACCGGCAGCCCCGGCAG
>NZ_NEUB01000605.1 GCF_002910825.1 Streptomyces sp. SM1
CGGCGGGCGGCAGCGGTCCGGTGGCGGGTGCGGAGCCGGCGGATCAGGTGGCGTCCAGTGTGACCGTGAAGGAGAAGCGGTCGCCCCGGTAGTTGATGACGGCAGCGTCCAGGACCCGGCCGTCCGTGTCGTAGGTGATGCCGGTGTAGTGCAGGATCGGGCTGAGCAGCGGGACCCGGAGCAGTCGGGCCGTCTCCGGGTCCGCCAGCCGGGCCTCCACCGTGTCCGTGATCCGGCTGATGTCCGCCCCGACGGCATCCCGCAGCACCTTGGTCATCGGCCATCGCACCAGGTCGTCGAGATCGATCCGGGCGGCCAGTTCCGGGCGGACGTAGTTGCGGGCGTGGTTGGTCGGCTCCCCCGTCTTCTCGTCGCTGCGCAGCCGGTGGTACGCCGCCGCCTCGGACAGGTCCGGGAAGTACTCGGCGATCTCCGTCGGCACCGGGGCCGGACCGTGCTCCAGCAGTTCGGTGGTCATCCCGGACTGCTGGGCCACGATCGCGTCCACCGAGCCCAGCAGCCGCACCGGGGTGCCCCGCCGGGCGCCGGGTTCGATGAACGTGCCGCGCCGGCGGTGGCGGGTGATCAGCCCTTCGTCCTCCAGCTCCTTCAGCGCCTGCCGCATGGTGAGCACGCTCACCCCGTAGTGCCCGGCCAGCTGTTCCTCGGTGGGCAGACGCAGGGGATCCTGGGGCGAGCGGCCGAGGATCGAGGCGCGCAGCGACTGCGACACCTGGTACCAGAGCGGCAACTTGCGGGTCAGGGCGATCGAATCCGGAGCGAAGGAGGTCACGGGCTATCCGTACCGGTCGGGAACGGTTCAGTGCAACGGGCGGAAGGTGCGCTCGATCCCCTGCCACACGTCGTCGTACCCCTGCTGCAGGTGTTCGGCCCGTGCCGCGTGAGGGGTCAGGGACACCGGCCAGCGGGTCTCGAGCATGAACGCGAGACCGTCGTCGATCTTCTGCGGGCGCAGCTCCGCGGCGCTCGCCTTCTCGAACGTGTCCCGGTCCGGGCCGTGCGCCGACATCATGTTGTGCAGCGACCCCCCGCCCGGCACGAAGCCCTCCGCCTTCGCGTCGTACGCGCCCTCGATCAGGCCCATGTACTCGCTCATCACGTTCCGGTGGAAGTACGGCGGGCGGAAGGTGTCCTCGCCGACCAGCCAGCGCGGGGCGAAGACCACGAAGTCCGCACCGGCGACGCCGGGGGTGTCGCTCGGCGACGTCAGCACCGTGAAGATCGACGGGTCCGGGTGATCGTAGGAGACGGTGCCCATCACATTGAAGCGACGCAGATCGTAGGCGTACGGCACATAGTTGCCGTGCCAGGCCACGACATCCAGCGGGGAGTGGTCATAGGTGGCCGACCAGAGGTTGCCGCAGAACTTGTTCACCACCTCCACGGGACGCTCGACGTCCTCGAACGCCGCGACGGGCGCCCGGAAGTCCCGCGCGTTGGCCAGGCCGTTGGCACCGATCGGACCGAGGTCGGGGAGCCGGAACGGCGCCCCGTAGTTCTCACACACATATCCGCGGGCAGACTCGTCCAGAAGGTCCACACGGAACCGCACCCCACGAGGCATCAGCGCGATGTGTCCCGGCTCCACATGCAACAGCCCGAACTCCGTACGCAGCAGCAGCCCGCCGCGCTCGGGGACGATCAGCAGCTCACCGTCGGCATCGCTGAACACCCGGTCCATCGAGGCGTTGGCGTGGTACAGGTGCACGGCCATACCGGTGCGCTGAGCGACGTCGCCGTTGCCCCCCAGGGTCCACAGGCCGGCCAGGAAGTCGGTGCCCTCGGCCGGCTCCGGCAGCGGGTTCCAGCGCAGCCGGTTGGGGTCGGGGACCGTCTGGGTGAAGGGCGCGGTGCGCAGCGCCCCGTTACCCGTGCGGGTGAACGCCGGGTGAGCCGCCGACGGCCGGATCCGGTACAGCCAGGAACGGCGGTTCTCCGCCCGCGGCTCGGTGAAGGCCGAACCGCTCAGCTGCTCCGCGTACAGTCCGAACGGTGCGCGCTGCGGCGAGTTGCGGCCGACGGGCAGGGCGCCCGGGATCGCCTCGGAGCTGTGCTCGTTGCCGAAACCGGAGAGATGCTCCAGCCCTTCGGCGGCCTTGCGAGCTCCCTCGCGCCCGGATTCGCTCGCGCGGGCGGTGCCCCCATCGCTCATGTTCGCAGCTCCCTCGAAGTCCGATTCCTATGGGACACCGTAGGATTGCGATTTCTCCGGCGCAAGAGGGGCGCGCGATCCGGGCCCCACCCGTTCCCCCTCCTCTCGGGGGAGGACACCGGAACCCGACTTCAGGGGGATCCGCCCGCTCGCACCGTTGTTCTAGGCTCCCCGGCATGACGTGGACACGGAGGCTGGTCACCGCGCTCGCGGTCTCTGTCGTACTGCTGGCCGGATCCGCGGGCTGCGTTTCCCGCGCCGCCCACGGTGAGGGCGAGGCATCGCCCTCACCCGCCGGCCGGCTCCTCGACGAGCGGGACGAGGAGGGGCGCCCCTACCGTGAGGTGGACGAGGGGGAGGCGCCCGAGGTGGGTGTCGAGGTCGCGCCCGACTCCGAGGGCGGCTGGGACGTGCGGCTGCGGGTGCGCAACTTCCGCTTCTCCCCGGACGGGGCCGGCGGGCGGGCGGTGGCCGGCCGGGGTACGGCGCACCTCGAGGTGAACGGCCGCCGTGTCGCACTGTTGCGCACCCCCGAGTACCACCTCTCCGGCGACTTCGTCCCGCGCGGCACGCACAAGGTGACCGCACGCCTGTACGCCGACGACGGATCGGTGTGGGCCGTGGACGGGAAGCCGGTGGAGAGCACGGCCGACATCACGGTCTCGCAGGAGGAGCCGAGCGCGGACCCGAGCGTGGAGCCGATCGCGGGGACGTCCGTGCTCGGGACGTCTGCGCCAGGGGCGCCCGTGTCCGGCGCGCCGGTCGCCGGGGCGCCCCTCTCCGGGGCCCTCGTGTCCGCAACGTCCGTTTCCGGTGTGGCGGACGGCCGTGGGGGAGGGCGGGGTTCGCCGGACGGTGCCGGACAGGCATGATGAAGCCCGTGCCCCACGCGACCCCGCTCCGCAGAGCACCGGTGCAGCGGCGCAGCGCCGAGCGCCTGGCCAGAATCCTCGACGCCTGCGCCGAACTCCTCGACGAGGCGGGCTACGACGACCTCAGCACCCGTGCCGTCGCGGAACGCGCCGGTGTTCCCATCGGTTCCGTCTACCGCTTCTTCGGCAACAAGCGCCAGATGGCCGGCGCCCTGGCCCAGCGCAATCTCGAACGCTTCTCCGAACGGGTCACCGAACGGCTCCGGGGCACCGGCGACCGGGGCTGGCGGCACGCCATGGACGTCGTCCTCGGCACCTACCTGGACATGAAGCGCACCGCACCCGGTTTCTCCCTGGTCGACTTCGGCAACCAGATCCCGGTCGGCACCCGCCGCGCCGAACCCAACCACAGGGTCGCCGACCGCCTCACCGACCTGCTTGCCGCCTATCTGGGCCGCGAGGCCGACGAGGATCTGCGCCGCACCTTCCTCGTCGCCGTCGAGACCGCCGACGCCCTCGTCCACCTGGCGTTCCGGATGGCGCCCGAAGGGGACGAGAAGGTGATCGGCGAGCTGCGCGAGATGCTGCGCGCCTACCTGGCGCAGGTGCTGGACTGAGAGAAGCCCCCGCCACCCCTCCCCAGCATGCGTACCGGTCGGTATGCTCGGCCCGTCCGAGCGTCACCACCACCACCGCCGCCGTACCGGGAGGCCCCGTGTCCCGCACCGCCCTGCGTATCTGCCCGCTGTGCGAGGCCACCTGCGGGCTGGTCCTCACCATCGACGACGGCAGGGTCACCGGTGCCCGCGGTGACCGTGAGGACGTGTTCAGCAAGGGCTTCATCTGCCCGAAGGGCGCCGCCTTCGGCGCCCTGGACTCCGACCCCGACCGACTGCGCGGCCCGCTCGTCCGGGTCGACGGCGAACTGCGCGAGGCCACCTGGGAAGAGGCGTTCGACGCCGTGGCCGCCGGGATACGGCCCGTCGTCGAGCGGTACGGCCCGCACGCCGTGGGCGTCGTCCTGGGCAACCCCAACGTGCACACCATGGCCGGTGCCCTCTACCCGCCGGTCCTGATCGCCGGGATCGGCACCCACAGTCTGTTCACGGCCTCCACGGTCGACCAGATGCCCAAGCACGTCTCCAGCGGGCTGCTCTTCGGCGACGCGAACCTCATCCCCGTACCCGATCTGGACCGCACCGGCCATCTGCTGCTGATCGGGGCCAACCCCCTGGAGTCCAACGGCAGTCTGTGCACCGCCCCCGACTTCCCCGGCCGGCTCAAGGCCCTCAGGGCCCGCGGCGGCACCCTCACCGTCATCGACCCCCGCCGCACCCGCACCGCCCGCCTCGCCGACCGCCACCTCGCCATCCGACCCGGCACCGACGCGCTGCTCCTCGCGGCGATGGCCCACACCCTGTTCGACGAGGGCCTCGCCGACCTCGGCGAGCGGGCACCGCACATCCGGGGACTCGACGAACTCGCCGCCGCACTCGACGACTTCACACCCGAAGCCGTCGCCTCCGCCTGCGACATCGACGCGGAGACCATCCGCACCCTCGCCCGCGAACTCGCGGCCGCCCCCACCGCCGCCGTCTACGGCCGTATCGGCAGCTGCACCGTCCCGCACGGCACCCTGGCCAGCTGGCTCGTCGACGTCCTCAACGTCCTCACCGGCAACCTCGACCGTCCCGGCGGCGCCCTCTTCCCCCAGGCCGCCACCGACCGGCCCCCGCGCCCCGCCGGCCCCGGCCGCGGCTTCGCCCTCGGACGCTGGCACTCCCGGGTGCGCCGGCACCCCGAGGCCAAGGGAGAACTCCCGCTGTCCGCCCTCGCCGAGGAGATCGACACCCCCACCGGCGAGGGCGAGCCGGTCCGCGCCCTCGTCGCCGTCGCCGCCAACCCGGTCCTCTCCGCCCCGGACGGCAACCGCCTCGACAAGGCGCTCGGCTCCCTCGACTTCATGGTGAGCGTCGACCCGTACCTCAACGAGACCTCACGGCACGCGGACGTCGTCCTGCCGCCGCCCCCGCCCGCGCAGAGCCCGCACCACGACTTCGCCTTCAACACCCTCGCCGTACGCAACCAGGTCCGCTACACCCGCCCCGCCGTCCCCCTGGAGCCGGGCCGGATGGCCGAGACCGAGATCCTCGCCCGGCTCGTCCTAGCCGCGACGGGCATGCACGGCGCCGACCCCGCCGCCGTGGACACCCTGGTGATCGACCAGACCCTCGCCAAGGCGGTCCGGGACCCGCACTCCCCGGTCCACGGCCGCGACCCGCAGCAGCTCGCCGCCCTGCTCACCGGCGACAGCGGCCCCGAACGGCGCCTCGACATGATGCTGCGCCTCGGCCCCTACGGCGACGGCTTCGGCGCCGACCGGGACGGGCTCACCCTGGACCGGCTGCTCGCCCACCCGCACGGCATCGACCTCGGTCCCCTGCGCCCGCGACTGCCCCAGCCGCTCAAGACGCGCAGCGGCAAGGTCGAGCTGCTTCCGGAGCCGATCGCCGCCGACCTCCCGCGCCTGCGCGCCGCACTGGACGAACGCCCCGGCGGGCTCGTCCTCGTCGGCCGCCGCCATCTGCGCTCCAACAACAGCTGGATGCACAACGTGCCCGCCCTCACCGGCGGCTCCAACCGCTGCACCCTGCACGTCCACCCCGACGACGCCGAACGGCTCGGCGTACGGGACGGACAGCCGGTCCGCGTCAAGGGCGCCGCCGGAGAGGTGACCGCCCCCGCCGAGGTCACCGACGCCGTGCGTCCCGGGGTGGTGAGCCTGCCGCACGGGTGGGGGCACGACCGCCCCGGCACCCGCATGGGGCACGCGGCCGTCGATCCCGGCGCCAACGTCAACCAGCTCCTCGACGGCAGCCTCCTCGACCCGCTGTCGGGCAACGCCGTCCTCAACGGGGTGCCCGTCGAGCTGGCCCCGTCGGCCGCCGCCGCGGTCGAACGCTCGGCTCTCTGACCTGAGCAAAGCTCTGACCAGGGGTTTTGCCCATATTGCTCGCAGGCCGACGTCTTGCTGACGCCTCTTCGCCGCACCTAAGAGTGCGGGATGTGGCGTTCTGTCGGTCTTGTCATCGCTCGATGGTGTGACGTTGGGGCATTGCTGCCGGTCAGGCGTTCGGAGTTCGCTTGGGTTGTGGCATGAGCATGCGCAAGCCGTACCCGAGTGATCTCACCGACGAGCAGTGGGAGCTCGTCGATCCCGTGATCGCGGCATGGAAGGCCCGGCATCCGTCGGTCAGCGGCCATCAGGGCAAGTACGCGATGCGGGAGATCGTCAACACGATCCTCTACCAGAACCGCACCGGCTGTCAGTGGGAGTTCCTGCCCCACGACATGCCCCCGCCCGGAGCGGTGAAGTACTACTTCTACCTCTGGCGCGACGAGGGCACCGACCAGGACATTCATGACCTGCTGCGCTGGCGGCTGCGGGAGAAGCGGAAGCGATTGGCCGACCCGAGCCTGGTGGTCCTGGACACGCAGAGCATCCACGCCGCCGTCGGCGTCCCCGCCACGACGACCGGCAAGGACGCCGCGAAAAGGGTGCCGGGCAGGAAGAGATGCCTGGCCGTGGACGTGCTGGGCCTCGTCATCGACTGCGTCGTCCTGCCCGCCTCCGCGCACGAGAACACCGCCGGCATCGCCCTGCTGGACGGTGTCGCCGGGCAGTGCGACACGGTGACCAAGGCCCTGGTCGACCAGGGCTTCAAGAAGAGCGTCGTCGTCATCGGCGGATGTGCCTGCGTCGTCCGGGCGTCGCGGGGCGGCCCGTGCTGGACGCGCGGTGTGGCGACGGCGACCCTGGCGGCCGGTGAGCTGACCCGGAAGGCCCGGCTGCGCGGCAACGGCGGCAACGGCACGGGTGGTTCCGGCGTCACCGGGGACAACTGACACGGAAGGCCCGTGCCGGCCTCCCCGGCGCGTCGCCGGTGCCGCGACCGTGTCCGGGACGGGGCATCCTGCCGGCCGTGTCGACCGGACGGGACGGCGAATCCGCCGGGGAGGAGTCTCGTCCGCCGGCACGTCCTGCCCGACGCGGTCCCGGACGCCGACGCACACGCCGGTCTCGGCCGGTCTCGGCACCATGGACCTCGGCGACCTCGGCGACCTCGGCGACCTCGGCGGCGGCGCGCCGCACGAACGCCGGTTGCGAGGCGGCGCCGGACCCGTCGCCCCGTGCTGAATCCGGACGTCCGCTTTCTCGCGGATCGGACGAAGTGCGGAGATCTCGTCCCGCGTCTTCCCCCGGCCGCCTACTTTCCGTTAGCTTCCGTGACTCAGGCGCCCCGTACGACCCGCACGAGGCGTTCGACAGCGGAGCGCCAGCGCCCTGATGAGCCCCCGGGGGCACCCTCATGACACGCGCCATCACCCTGAACGACGTGAGCAAGTCCTACACGCGGGGCGCCCGCGTGGTGGACCGGCTGTCGCTGGACATCGCGCCCGGCGAGTTCCTCGTCCTGCTCGGGCCCTCGGGCTGCGGCAAATCCACCGTGCTCAGGATGATCGCCGGACTGGAGGAGATCGACGAGGGCCGGCTGTTCCTGGACGGCGAGTACGGCAACGATCTGCCGCCCTCCGAACGGGACATGGCAATGGTGTTCCAGAACTTCGCCCTCTACCCGAGCATGAGCAGCCGCGACAACATCGGCTTCCCGCTGCGCATCGAGGCCCCCGGCTCCGACCCCGCCCCGCGCGTCGACGCGACCGCCCGCATGCTCGGCATCGAGGACCTGCTCGACCGCTTCCCCGCCCAGCTCTCCGGCGGCGAACGCCAGCGGGTGGCCATGGGCCGGGCCATCGCCCGCCACCCCTCCGCCTTCCTGATGGACGAGCCGCTGTCCAACCTCGACGCCAAGCTCCGCAACCATCTGCGCGCCGAGATCTCCCAGCTCACCCGCGAACTGGGCGTCACCACCGTCTATGTCACCCACGACCAGTCGGAGGCGATGTCCCTCGGCGACCGGGTCGCCGTACTGCGCGGCGGTGTCCTCCAGCAGGTCGGCAGCCCGCGCGCGGTGTACGCGCTGCCGGAGAACGTCTTCGTCGCCGCGTTCATCGGCATCCCGCGCATCAACCTGCTGCGCGGTCTGGTGCGCGCCCCGCTGGACGGGGCGATGACCATCAGTCTGGGCAAACAGTTTCTGCGACTGCCCGAACCGCTCTCCCTGGACCACCAGTTGCTGCGCGTCCAGCAGGGCCGGGAAGTGATCGTGGGTCTGCGCTCGGAGGCCGTACGGATCGCCAAACCGGCCGCCGCCCGGACCGGCGAGGTGGCTCTCACCGGCCTGGTGGAACACCTGGAGTTCCAGGGCCACGAGGTGCTCGTCCACTTCAACACCGGCTCCAGGCCCGCCCTCGTCCCCGAGCTGGAGGCCCCGCGTCCGGCGCCCGACCGTCCGGACCGGCGCCGGCGGCGCGAGGGCGGCACGGTCCTGGAGCGGCTGCGGGTACGGGCGGGGGCGCTGCGGGCGGGGTCCGCCATGGCGACGGCCGAGCCCGTACAGCCGGATCCGGCACCCGCCGCCGCGGAACCGCGCGTACCCGGCGACCTCATCGTCCGCACCACCCCCGACATCCGGCTCCGGCAGAGCATGCAGGTACCGCTCCTGGTCGATCTCGCCCACCTCTTCGTCTTCGACCAGTCCGGCCGGCGGATCTGCCCGAACCCGGACCGGCTGCCCGTCCTGGAGGAGTGACGCGGCGCGGGAGCGCGGAGCCCCGCCCCTCTGGCGCCGGAAAATTATCACCGCTAGTTTAGTCGGCGGACGACACTGGCACCGGCCGACTTGGGCAACCGCACCCCCACGCCCCCGGAGGAAGCGGGATGAAGGCATACGACGGCATGTACATCGACGGCACCTGGCGCCCCGCCGCGGGGCGGGCCGTGATCGAGGTCGTGAACCC
>NZ_NEUB01000606.1 GCF_002910825.1 Streptomyces sp. SM1
CCGGGTCGTGCCCCGCGCCCCCGACGGCCGGCCGGTCTTCCCGCGGGGCTTCCCCGGTTCGATCTCCCATACCGAGCGCCTGGCGGTCGCGGCGGTGGTGCCCGGTGCCCAGGCGGTCGGGGTCGACATCGAGGACACGGCAGTGACGGAGCGCATGGCCCGGTTCGTCTTTCGCCGGCGGGAGCGGCAGACCCTGCTCGCGCCGGCCGGGGAGTACAGCCCGGGTGAGCTGTTCGTGGCCAAGGAAGCGGCCTTCAAGGCACTGAACGCCATCGCCGCCCTGGGCGACTTCGTGTTCTGGCAGATCGAACTCAGCCGGTCCGGTGACGCGTTGCGCGCCTCGTACGGCGGGGCGTCGGTGCCGGTCCGGGTGCGTTCCCAGGCAGATATCTCGCTCGCCGTGGCGATACGGCGTTGAACTTCACATCTCGCCTCGAATGGGGAAAGAACCAATGATCCACGATGTCTTCGAGGTCATCGAAGAACTCTTCCGCGAACGACTGCACATATCCGAGATCAACCCGGACGTCCCGCTGGTGGACTACGGGCTCGACTCCGTCCGGTCCATCGATCTGGTCATCGAGATGGAGAACACCTTCGGCATACGGATCTCGGACGAGCAGGCGGCGTCGATGCTGACCCTGCGCGATGCCGTCGACCACGTCACCGCGTCGCTCGTGGTGCGGCCGGGGCAAGGAGAAAACGCCGCATGAGTGCCGACTCGGATTTCGCGCGGTACGCCCGGCCGGAATTCGCCCGGCTCTTCCGCGCCCTGCATCTGGACGTCACCTACCGGGCCGGCCGGGGCGATCACCTGACGCTGGAGCGGCCGGACGGCGAGGCGGGCTCCGGCACCGGGGACCAGGTGCTGGACCTCGTTGGTGGTGCGGGCTCGTCGCTGTTCGGGCACAACCATCCGGCGCTGGTCGAGGTGGCGCGGCGGTGCCTCGACGAAGAGGTCCCCTTCAACGCCCAGGGAAGCTTCCGTCCGGGTGCCGCCGAGCTGGCCCGGCTTCTGTCGGACACCGTCGGCGCCACGACCGGTGCGAGGTACGTGGTGACCCTCGGGAGCACCGGCGCGGACGCGGTGGAGGCCGCGGTCAAGCACGCCACGGTGGAGCGCAGGCGGCGACTCGGCGCACTGCAGGAGGAGTTCGAGCTGACCCTGCGCCGCGTGCGCAGGGAGGGCGTCGGGCACGTCCTGTGCGCGAGCGGGCCCGCGGCCGGGCTGCCGTGCGAGGAGCTGCTGACCGAGGGGCTGGAGACGATCGCCGCGATGCGACGGGCCGACCCGGTCTTCGTCTCGCTGAAGAACGCCTTCCACGGCAAGACGACCGGCGCGGGCACGCTGACGCACGGCGGCAACGTGCCCGCGGACCTGCACGTACCGGGCCCCCGGCACCTGCGGCTGCACGACTGGACGCCCCGCGCGGTGGTGACCGCGCTCGACGCGGAACTCCTGCCGGTGTACCCGGTCACGCTCGACGCCGACGGTGTGCCGCACTCCGTCGTACGCCATCTGTCGCCGCTCGCCGCCTGCTTCGTGGAGCCCGTGCAGGGGGAGGCCGGCGTCCACGAGGTGCCCGTCGAGACCCTGACGGCCCTGCGTGAACTGGCCGACCGTCATGGAGCGGCCCTGGTCTTCGACGAGATCCAGTGCGGCATGGCGCGCACGGGCACCTTCCTCGCCTCCGAGCCCTCGGGCGTGGTCGCCGACTACTACCTGTTCTCCAAGTCCCTCGGCGGCGGACTGGCCAAGGTGTCGGCGCTGCTGGTCACCGCCGACCGGTACGTACCGGAATTCGGCCGGCACCACACGTCCACCTTCGCCGACGACGACTTCTCCTCGCGGATCGCGGCGGCCGCGGTGCGCCTGGCCCTCGACTGGCGCGAGCGGATCGGCGACCTGGGCGCGCTGCTGCGGGAACGGCTCGACGAGGTGGCGGTCCGCTGGCCGGACGCCGTCGCCGAGGTGCGCGGACGCGGACTGCTGCTGGGCGTGGAGTTCCGTCTGCCGCGGCCCGAATCAGGCCTCCTGCGCGAGGTGTTCGACTCCGAGTCGCTGGGATACCTCATCGCGGGCCGCCTGCTGCACACGCACCGGATCCGCGTCATCCCCACCCTGTCGGCGCCGACGACGGTCCGCGTCCAACCGTCCGCGCTGCTCCGGCCGGCCGACGTGGACCGCGTCGCGGCGGCGTTCGACGACGTCGCCGGGCTGCTCTCGCGCGGCGACTACGCCTCGCTCCTCGAGCATCTGACCGTACCGCCGACCGGTGAGTGGCAGCCGCGGCAGCATGTACCGCAGCCTCGCGAGAGCCGGCTGGTCCGCCGCGGTGCGCGCCGGGCCGAGGTGCCCCGCGTCGTGTTCCTCGCCAACCTGGACGTGCCGGGCAAGCTGGGGGAGATGGCGCCGGAACTGGCGGCCTGGTCGGACGAGCAGTGCGCGGCCGCGCTCGACCGGATCCAGGGGGAGCTCGACCCGTTCGAGGTCGTCCGGCACCGCGTCACGTCCGAGACCCGGGGCACCGTCGAGGTCGTCATGGTGGCCGTGCCGTTCACCGCCGCCCAGGCCAATGCCGCGCTGCGGGCCGGTCAGGGGCCGTGGCTGCGCCGGACGGTGCTCGACGGGGTGGAGCTGGCCGTCTCGCTCGGTGCCGACGTCATCGGTCTCGGCGGCCACACGTCGATCGTCACCAACGCCGCCCGGGACGTGGTCGAGGACCGTACCAGGGTGACGTCGGGCAACTCCCTGACCGCCGCCTGCGCCTACGACCTGCTGCGTCTGACGCTGCTGGAGTCCGGGGCGGGCGAGCGCCGTGTAGGACTCGTCGGCGGCGTCGGCAACATCGGCGCGGTGATGGCCGAACTGGTCGCCCCGCACTGCGAGTCGCTGGTGCTGGTCGGCCGGCCGGGCTCGGCGCGGCGGCTGGCAACCGTCACCGACCGGCTCACCGGTGTGACGGACGTGTCGGTCGCCGAGGACCTCGAAGCCCTGCGGGACTGTCCCATCGTGGTGAGCGCCACCAACTCGGCCGACCCGGTGATCCTGCCCCACCACCTCGCCGGGGACCGCAAGGTGCTGGTCTGCGACCTCGCGGTCCCCGGTGATGTGCACCCGGCGGTGGCGGGCCTGTCGAACGTCACCCTGGTCTCCGGCGGGCGCATCCAGCTTCCCGGACTGCAGACGCCCCGCTTCCCGGGCATCACACTGCCGCCGGGGATTCTCTACTCCTGCCTGGCCGAGACGATTCTGCTCGGTTTCGAGCCCACGACGCCGAGCCCGTCGTACGGCGGACTGACCTCGGCCGGCGTGCTGGCCGCCCGGGACCTGGCCGGCCGGCACGGATTCCACCCCGCCCGCATCGTCTCCGACGACGTGTCGGTGCGGCCGTGGGTCGTCGATCAGCTCAGCAGCGTTATCGAGGAGAACATCGGATGACCGCGACAGACCCGTTCCCGAGCGTGTGGCACGCCCTGCTGGCAGAGGCGGAACGGGGCTCCGACGGATCGGCGCTCACGCTGGTCCCGGAGCCCGGCATCGAGGACACCCTGCGCTACGACGCCCTGGTCGGCAACGCCGCCCGGTGCGCGGCCGCCCTCGCCGAGCGGGGAGTCGGACACGGCGACCGGGTGCTGCTCTGCCTGCCCACGGGCGTGGAGTTCCTCACCGCCTTCTTCGGCACCCAGCTGCTCGGCGCCGTACCGACGGCGATCGCGGTACCGATACGGTTCGGCGGCGCCGCCGGGTTCGCAGGCCAGATGAAGGAACTGGTGGCGTATCTGCGGCCTGCCGCGGTCGTCACCACGGAAGCCGTCATCGAGGCCCTGCCCGAACTCGCCGGCGCGACCCTGCTCGACGGTGCCGCACTGTACGCGCGGGCCACCGCCAGTGACGCTCCCACGCACCCGATCCGACGGCCGAACCTTGACGACACGGCGCTGATCCAGTGCACCTCGGGCTCGACAGGCAGGCCCAAGGGCGTCATGATCTCGCACGCCGCCCTGGCGGCCAGCTGCCGGCAGCTCACCGACGCCACCGGGTGGACGCGCGCGGACACGACGGTCAGCTGGGCGCCGCTGTACCACGACATGGGGCTGATCACCGGCGTCCTGTGCCCCGTCTACGTCGGCGGCGGCACGGTGCTGATGCCCCCCACCCGCTTCCTGCGCGCCCCGGGCGAGTGGCTGCGGCACATCAGCACCTACCGCGGTGCCGTCGCCGCCGCGCCGAACTTCGCCTACGGCTACGTCACCTCGCGGGTGCGCGACGAGGAGCTGGACGGCGTGGACCTGTCCTGCTGGCGCATGGCGTTCTGCGGCGCGGAACCCGTCCAGCCCGCCACCGCCCGGCGCTTCGTCGAGCGGTTCTCCCGGTGGGGTCTGCCGCCCCGGGCGTTCACACCGGGCTACGGGATGGCCGAGGCCACCCTGGTCATCACCGTCAAGCGGCCCGACGCGCCGTTCCGGTACGACTCCATCGACCGGGAGACCGCCGTCACCGGGGGACGGGTGGTCGACGTCGACCCGCAGAGCCCGACCGCGGTGCAGGTGGTCGACTGCGGCGTGCCCGTGGCCGGCGCGGAGGTCCGTGTCGTGGACGATAACGGCGAGCCCCTGGGGGAGAACCGGATCGGACACGTCCAGTTCCGCAGTCCCTCGCGCACGACCGGGTACTTCGACCTGCCGGAGGAGTCCGCCGCCGCGACGGACGCGACAAACTGGTGGCGGACCGGCGACATCGGCTACCTGCGCGACGGCAGCCTGCGGATCACCAGCAGGGCCAAGGACCTGATCATCATGCGGGGGGCCAACTACTTCCCCTCGGACTTCGAGCAGGCCGCCGAGACCGTGCCCGGGGTGCGCCTGGGCGCCGTGATCGCGGTGGGGCACCGGCCCGAGGACGCCGACTCCGAGGAACTCCACCTGATCGTCGAGACCGAACTGGACGGCGAGCAGCACGAGGCGCTGCGCCAGGCCGTGCGGGTCGCGGTGAGCTCTCGGACCGGTGTGACGCCGGCCGCGATCCATCTTGTGCCGAAGCGGAGCATCCCCAAGACGACCAGCGGCAAGCTCCAGCGGGCCAAGGCCCGGGAGCTGTTCGTCGAGGGCGCGGCCGCCCCGATCCGAGGCGAGAGCGGGGCAGCGCCCCGGTGACAGCCGCGGTCGCCGCGGCGCCCGCCTCGCCGGCCGCCACCCACCTGCCGTGATGCCGGACCCCCGCCCATCCGTCACTCCATCCACCCGCCCCTGACGAGGCGTCGGCACGACGTCCCGGGGTATCGAGCCGTGCACGCGGCAGGAAAGAGGAATTGAGGGTCATGGTTGATTTGCCGCATGCCACCAGTGCTGCTGCGGTGATACGTGAGCACGCGCTCTCGACACCGGAACGCACCGCGGTGATCTTCGTGGACGACGTGGAACGACCCGACGGCGCCACCCGGTGGTCGTACGCCGACCTGGACGCCGAGGCCAGGAGGATCGGCGCCTGGCTGGCCGCCCGCTACCCGGTCGGTACCCGGGTGCTGCTGCTGTACCCGACCGGATTCGACTTCGCCGCCGCGTACGCGGGGTGCTTGTACGCCGGAGTGGTGGCCGTACCCGCCCCGCTGCACGGCCGCTACCGCCACGAGCAGGAGCGGGTGAGCGGTATCGCCCGCAACGCTGCGGTCTCCGTGGTGCTGACCGACGGCGCGAACCTGCCCGAGGTCCGGGTCTGGGCACGGACCAGCGGGTTCGGCGCCCGGGTGGTGGCGACGGACGGCGGGGCCCTGCCGGACCCGGGGGCCTGGACACCTCGGGAGCCGGACCGACGGACCGTCGCGATGCTCCAGTACACCTCCGGTACGACGGGCGAGCCCAAGGGCGTCGTGCTCAGCCACGGCAACCTGATGCACAACGTGGACAGCCAGCGCCGCGCCTTCGGACTGACGGCGGACATGCGGCTGGGCGGGTGGCTGCCGCTCTACCACGACATGGGGCTGCTCGGTCAGCTCCTGCCCGCGCTGCTCCTCGGCGCCACCTGCGTGCTGATGCGGCCCAGTGCGTTCCTGCAACGGCCGCACCACTGGCTGCGGTTGATCAGCGACTACGACATCTACTCGTCCGCGGCGCCGAACTTCGCCTACGAACTGTGCTGCGACCGCGTCACCGAGGAGCAGATGGCCGGCCTGGACCTGTCCCGGTGGCGGATCGCCTCGAACGGCTCGGAGCGGATCGACATCGCGACGCTGGACGCGTTCGCGAAGCGCTTCGCCCCCGCAGGGCTGCGCGACGACGCGCTGTGCCCCTGCTACGGCATGGCGGAGGCGACGGTCTTCGTCTCCACCGCGGCGCGGCGCAAGGCGGTGGTCACGACGGTCGACGCCGACGAGCTGAAGCGGCACCGGTTCGTCCCGGCCGAGGCCGGTGTCGAGCTGGTGAGCTGCGGGACACCGCACGACTACGAGGTGCGGATCGTCGACGCGCGTACCGGCGAGGAAGCGGCGCCCGGCGACATCGGCGAGATCTGGCTGCGGGGCCCCAGCCTCGCCCGGGAGTACTGGAACGACCCGGCGGCGACGGAACACGCCTTCCTGCCGAGCGGGTTCGTTCGCACCGGCGACCTGGGGACCGTGCACGAGGGCGAGCTGTATGTGGCGGGCCGGCTCCAGGAGGTGCTGACCGTGGGCGGCCGACACCTCCACCCGCAGGACGTCGAGCGGGAGCTGCGGGCGCGGTACTCCGAACTGGCTTCCGCCGGGGCCGCGTTCACGGTGCCGACGGCGGGTCTCGTCCCCGCGCAGGCGCTGGTCGTCACGCACGAGGTCCTCGGCCGCCCGGCAGAGGAGCGCCTGCGCGATCTGGCCGACGGGATCCGGCAGACGGTGGCCCGGACGTTCGGGGTCCCCGTCGGCGGCGTCTGCCTGCTGCGGCGCGGCGGGGTGCGGCGCACCACGAGCGGGAAGATCCAGCGCGTGATGATGCGCCGGCTGTTCCTGGACGAGGAACTGAACGTGCTGTACGCCGACCACGAGCCGGGCGTGGCGGAGGTGCTGCGCGAGCGACGCCGAAGGCGGGCCGCCTCCTGACGCCGGCCGCCCACAGGCCGAGGCGCCGACCGGGGAGATTCCCGGCCGGCGCCTCGTCGGCTCGGGCGCCCGGCCGACCCGGACGCCCCGGCGGCTCAGTCCACCCCCACCGTCTCGGCGTACCACCCGGCCGTGGGCCGGCGCGTCGTGCGCAGCACCGTGTCCAGCTCCTGGAGAACGACCCGGGAGCGGGCGGCGGCGGCGGGCACGATGTCCTGCATCAGGAAGTAGCCGTGCACCAGACCCGGACCCGGCACATGACGGACCGGCACCCCGGCGACGGCCAGTTTGTCGGCCAGTTCGACGCCCTCGTCGTGGAGCGGGTCGAACTCGGCCGTCGCGACCACCGCCGGCGGCAGGTGCCGAAGGTCGGCGCTGAGCAGGTCGATCGCGGGGTCGAAACGCCGCTCCAGGTCGGGGACGTACAGGTCGTAGTGGTACGCCATGTCGTCGACGGACAGCAGATAGCCCTCGGCGTGCTCGCCGGCCGCGGCGAACAGCAGACGCGGGTCCACCGGCGGGTACAGCAGCAGCTGGGCGGCGAACCTCAGGTCGCCGGTGTCGCGCGCGTCCAGTGCCACACCGATCGCCAGGCTGGCGCCCGCGCTGTCACCGGCGAGCACGTGCTCGCGTCCGGGGAAGGCGCAACCGGCCCAGCGCGCCGCGGCGACGGCGTCGAGGAGGGGGGTGGGATAGGGGAATTCCGGTGCCCGGCGGTAGTCGGCCGAGACGACCACCGCACCTAGCGACGCGGCCACGATGCGGCAGACCTGGTCGTGGCTGTCGACGTCGCCCAGCGCCCAGCCGCCGCCGTGCAGATAGGTGACCAGCCGCCCCTCGTCCGTCCCCGGTGTGTAGACCCGGCACCGGAACGTCGCCCCGTCCGCGGCGTCGACCGTGCGGTCGACGGCGGTGACGGCGTCGCGGGGGCCCCCGCCCTGCCGGGGCTGACCGGTCGCGTTGGCGAGATACCGCTTGCGGGCCTCGGCGACCCCGAGGTCGCGGACCGGAACCGGAGGGCCGTCGGCGCGTTGCCAGGCAATCAGGTTGCGGAGTATGCGGTCCAGTGGCATAGCAGCCCTCCCCAGGACTGGCTCGATGCGAAATTACGGCGCATACGAATGCCGCCGGGAATTAGTCAGCGGCAACGGGCTCTTACTGTACTCGACAGTCACGTATTTGTGCGGATGTGAGAAATGCATATCCGGTGGTGAATCTCGCACATTGCGGCGGGTTGATCCGCGTCGGTAACCTGGCCGGGAAATTCGTTGGCGGGACAAGCCGCTCGAGTATCCGCGCGACTCAGCACAACAGAGAAGGAATTTGCCATGATTGTTCTGGGGTGCAACGGGTTCACCCGGGGCGCAGAACTCTTCGCCGAGCAGTATGGCGCGGTCGGCACCGAAAAGCATTACGTTCTCGGCCATGACGCGGGTGCCGCGCTGCTGATCGACGGCAAGCTGGTGGCGGCCGTCGAGGAAGAGCGGCTCAACCGGGAGAAGAAGACCTCCGACTTCCCCGCCAACGCGGTGAAGTGGTGCCTCGAAAAGGCGGGGATCGAGTTCTCCGACGTCGATCTCATCGCCATACCGTGGAAATTCTCCGACCAGGTCTTCGACACGATGATGGCCCAACTGGCCGCCGCTCCGATGAAGCCGACGGACAAGGTCCTCCGGCTGAGCCACCTCGGCGCGCTGTTCGACGGGGCGCTCGGCCCGGACGCGATCCTCGCCGACTTCGCCGCGCGCACCGGGTTCACCCCGGATCCGGACAAGGTGGTGTTCGTGCAGCACCACCTCGCGCACGCGATGACCGGTTACTACATGGCGGGGAAGAAGGACACCGCGTTCCTGATCAGTGACGGCCGCGCCGAACTGTTCTCCTCCCTGATCGGTGAGATCCGCGACGGCCGCATCCGGGTCTTCGACGAGTCGACGATCAGCGCGAACGACTCGCTCGGCAATCTCTTCGCCTCCATCACCCGGTACCTGGGCTTCGTGCCCAATAACGACGAGTACAAGGTCATGGGCCTTTCCGGGTTCGCCGAGCCGCCCTCCCCGAACCCGTTCCTCGAACACATCGTCCAGCTGCACGAGGACGGGCGCTACACCCTCTGCCGGCCGCACGACCCGGAAAACGGCCGCGCCTTCGACGACCTGTTCGAGAAGTACTTCGGACCCTACGAGGACACCGTCGAGTACAAGGCCAACCTGGCCGCCGCGGCACAGGAGATGCTCACGGTCGTCACCAGCCGCCAGCTCCGCGCGCTGGAGGCCCGCACCGAGCTGAACCACCTGCTGTTCGAGGGCGGCCTCGCGCTGAACTGCGTGAACAACACCAAGCTGCTCGAGGGTTCGCGCTTCGAGGACATGTCGGTCAGCTTCGGCGCCAGTGACACCGGAGTCGTCATCGGCGCCGCCGTCCACGCCTGGGCCAACCACCCGGACACCACCGCCGAGGTGAAGTTCGTCGACTCGGTCACCCCCTACCTCGGACCCGAGTACGACAGCGACACGATCGAGCAGACCCTGCGCGAGTTCACGGGGCGGGTGCGGTGGACCCGGCTGGCCGAGGACGAGGTCGTCGACCAGGTGGCGAAGCTGCTCACGGAGAAGGTCGTGATCGGCTGGTTCCAGGGCCGGCTGGAACACGGCCCGCGCGCCCTCGGACACCGCAGCATCCTGGCCAACCCCAAGTTCCCGGACATCAAGGACGTCATCAACACGCGGGTCAAGCACCGCGAGCCGTTCCGGCCGTTCGCGCCGATCGTGCTGGAGTCGGACGCCCCGAAGATCTTCGAGATGGGCCGCAAGAAGCGTTCGCCGTACATGACGTTCGTCTTCCCGGTGCGGCCGGAGTACCACGACATCATCCCCGGCGCCACGCACGTGGACGGCACCTCCCGGGTGCAGACGCTCACCGACGAGGACGCGCCGCTGCTGACGTCGCTGCTGCGCCGGTTCACCGCGCTGACCGACGTGCCCTGCCTGATCAACACCTCGTTCAACGTGGCGGGCGAGCCCATCGTGTGCTCACCGGCCGACGCGGTGAACTGCTTCCTGGGCACGGAGATCGACTACCTGGTGCTCGGCAACTACCTCGTCACGAAGACGGACCAGTCCGCTTGACGTCTGTGGTCCTCGCTCCGGGACGCCGGTGAGCGGCGTCCCGGAGCCGGGGAGGAGAAGGGAGCCGTTGGGTGAGTACCGTTCACGAGACGACCGTGGACCTCACGACGGTCGTGCGCGACCTCGAAAAGCTGGCCGCGGAACTGCGCGCCCCGCGGCTGCGGCGCATCCCCCCGGAGATCAGCGCGGCCTGCGACGCCCTGTCCTGCGCCGCCGTACTGCTGCGCACCCGGCAGCACGTCCCCGGCAGCGACGCGATGCGCGGCGAACTCCTCTTCGACGCGATCGCGTTGGCGCGCAGCACCGTCGAGGCGACCAAGGTCGCGTGCCGTGAGCGCGCGGGGGCCCGCGTGGCAGGTTCCGGCGCGTGACCGGGACGGTGACGGCGGTCAGCCGCGACAGCGGGCACGCGTTCAGCAAACCGAACCGGGAGAGCATCACCCTGCTGGCCGGCCTGGGCGTGGCGGGCGACGCCCACGCCGGTCGGACGGTCAAGCACCGGGTGCGGGTCGAGCAGGATCCCACCCGGCCGAACCTGCGCCAGGTCCACCTGATGCCCGAGGAAGCCCTGGCGGAGTTGGGCGCCGCGGGGTTCCATGTGGTGCCCGGAGCGCTCGGGGAGAACATCACCACCCGCGGCATCCACCTGCTCGGCCTGCCCGTCGGCACCGTCCTGCGGATCGGCGATGACGCGGTGCTGGAGGTGACCGGCCTGCGCACGCCCTGCAAGCAGATCGACGACTTCCAGGACGGGCTGCTGAAACACGTCGTCGGCCGGGACGACGCCGGTGCCGTCACGCACAAGGCCGGAATCATGAGCGTCGTACGGGCGGCCGGTGTGGTGCGCCCCGGTGACGCGATCGAGGTGGAACTCCCCCCGGAGCCCCATCTTCCGCTCGGCCGGGTCTGATCGCCGGGCCGCAGCCCCCTCGTCCGACCGCGCGCGTGCCGACCACGCGGGCGGTCGGCATGTCCGCGACCCGGCGTCAGCGGGCCCCAGAAAGCATCCAGATTCTGGCCAGTCGCAGATGTGAGGCTGTGCCGGGCTTCCGGTCGCTCCTGAGCCGCCATCCCCAGGCCAGGGTGCGCAGAGCCGCTCGCCCCAGACCGACGAACCGGAGTTGACGGATGTCACAGGAGATTGTGCCGCCCAAGGCCGTGCCGGTGAGCACGGCAGCTCCCGTATGGGACCCGGAGACCCTCCGACAGGAGGTCTCCCGGCTGCTGGACATGGACCTGCGCCCCGAGCACGACGACGTGAACCTCTTCGAACTCGGCCTGCAGTCCATCCAGCTCATGGTTCTCACCAACAAGCTCAACCGCGCCGGTGCCCGGGTCGACTTCCGGCGGCTGTCCGCGGAGCCCCGGCTCTCGGCGTGGTACGAGCTGCTGGCGAACACGGCCGCAGGCGCGCCCGCGCCGGAGCCGGCGGACCGCCGGGCCGCCCGGGACGTCGTCCTCGACACCGGGGAACCCTTCCCGCTCACCGCGGTGCAGCAGGCGTACTGGATCGGGCGGGGCGACGACCAGCCGCTGGGCGGTGTGGGGTGCCACGCGTACCTCGAGATCGACGCCCGGGACGTCGACGCCGGCCGGCTGGAGCGTGCCGTGCGCGCCCTGCTGGAACTGCACCCCATGCTGCGCGCCAGGTTCGAGGCCGACGGGACGCAGCGGGTGCTGGCCCGGTCCCCCTGGCCCGGCCTGACCGTGCACGACTTCGGCGGCCTGTCCGCGGAGGCAGCCGCCCGCGCCCTGGAGGAGCTGCGCGGCCGGCTCTCGCACCGCCGCCTGGACGTGGGCGCCGGCGAGGTGCTGGACCTCCAGCTCAGCCGGCTGCCCGGCGCCGGACACCGGCTGCACCTCAATGTCGACCTGCTCGTCGCCGATGTGCACAGCATCCGGCTGCTGCTCGCCGACCTGGCCGCGCTGTACGAGGACCCCACGTCGGTGAGCGGGCCGGCGTACACATTCCAGCGGTATCTCGCCGAACGCGCCGAGACCCGGCAGGGCGAGCGCGAGACGGCGCGCGCCTACTGGCAGCGGCGGCTGGCGGAGCTGCCCGGCGGTCCCCGGCTGCCGCTGGCCGTCGAGCCCGCCGCCCTCCCGGTCACCCGCTTCGTGCGGCGCACCCACGAACTGGCACCCGGCGAGTGGCGCGCCCTGCGGCAGCGGGCCGCTCGGGCCGGTGTCACCCCCGCCGTCCTGCTCGCCACGGCCTTCTCCGAGGTCCTCGCCCGCTTCAGCGGCGAGGACCGGTTCCTGCTCAACCTGCCCCTCTTCGACCGCGATCTCGAGGCGCACCCACAGATCGGACGCATCGTCGCCGACTTCACCAGCCTGGTCCTGCTCGAGGTCGACCTCACCCGAGGGGACGATTTCGCCGAGCGCGCCCGAGCCGTGCAGCGGCAGCTCCACGAGGACGTGGCGCATGCCCCCTACACCGGTGTGGACGTGCTGCGCGACTTCGTCCGCGCCGACGGGGACGCGCCGCGCAGCGCGCCCGTCGTCTTCGCCTGCAACCTCGACGCCCCGCTGGTCCCGGACGCCTGTGCCGCCCGGTTCGGGGAGCTGACCTGGATGCTCTCCCAGACCCCGCAGGTCTGGCTCGACCACCAGGTCTACGCCACCCGGGACGGGGGGCTGCTGCTGGCCTGGGACACCGTGGACGACCTGTTCCCCGCGGAGATGCCGGCGGCGATGATGACGGCGTACACGACGCTGCTGCACGACCTGGCCGCCGGTGACGGCCCCGTCGAGGTGGATCTCGCCCTGCCCGTCGCCCAGCGGCGCCGCCGCGACGAGGTGAACTCCGCGGTCCGCGAGCACAGCGGTCGCCTGCTGCACACGGCCTTCTTCGAGCGCGCCGGACAGCGGGCGGCCGAGCCCGCGCTGCTGTGGCAGGACGACGGGCGGCTCACCCACGGCGAACTGGCCGAGCGGGCCCTGCGTGTCGCGGGCTCCCTCGCCCGGCGAGGCGTCGGGCGGGGCACGTCCGTGGTGGTCACCGCGCC
>NZ_NEUB01000607.1 GCF_002910825.1 Streptomyces sp. SM1
CGCGCGGCGGGGGCGCCCCGGGTGCCGCTGGTCCCGTTGTTCGTCGTCGGCTTCCTGGCCGCCGTGACCCTGCGCAGCACGGGCCTGCTCCCCGCTTCCGCCCTGGACGCGGCCCACATCGCGCAGGAACTCCTGCTCGCCGCCGCCCTGTTCGGCCTGGGCAGCGCGGTCGACCTGCCCGCCCTGACCCGCACGGGCGCCCGCGTCGCGGTGCTCGGCCTGTGCGCGTGGGTGGTCGTGGCGGGGCTGTCGTACGCCGGGGTCCTGCTGATCTCCCGCTGAGCGTTCCCGGGCGGCGGGGGATCCCGCCCGGGAACGCCGTGGGCCACACACGCCCGTACGGGTACGGAGCCGCACGACGGCACTGCGGTGCCCCGGCGGGAGGCGGCCTCACGGCCGGTTACCTCCGCGAGGGCAAGGCGGGGCGGGTCGGCGTCCGGCGACGCGAACGGCAGGCGCCGTGTCCTTCGACACGGCGCCTGCCGTCGTAACCCTTGCCGTCCGGGCCCTGGCCCGAGCCCTGGCCCTGGCCCTGGCTCAGAAGCCCGCGGGCTCCGTGTACACGCCCCACTCGTCGCGCAGGACGCCGCAGATCTCGCCGAGGGTCGCCTCCGCGCGTACGGCGTCGAGCATGGGCTCGATCATGTTGGCGCCGGAGCGGGCCGCGCCGATCATGGCGTCCAGCGCGCCGCGCACCTTCGCGTCGTCGCGGCCGGCCTTGCGGTCGCCCAGCAGCCGCACCTGATCGCGCTCCACCTCGTGGCTGACCCGCAGGATCTCCAGGTCGCCGGTGACCGACCCGGTGTGGACGTTGACGCCGACGACCCGCTTGTCGCCCTTCTCCAGCGACTGCTGGTAGCGGAACGCCGACTCGGCGATCTCGCCGGTGAACCAGCCGTCCTCGATGCCGCGCAGGATGCCGGAGGTGATCGGACCGATGGGGTGCTGCCCGTCCGGGTGGGCCCGCAGGCCCCGCTCCTTGATCTGCTCGAAGATCTTCTCGGCGTCCGCCTCGATGCGGTCGGTGAGCTGCTCGACGTACCAGGAGCCGCCCAGCGGGTCCGCGACGTTGCCGACCCCGGTCTCCTCCATCAGCACCTGCTGGGTGCGCAGGGCGATCTCGGCGGCCTGTTCGCTGGGCAGCGCGAGGGTCTCGTCGAGGGCGTTGGTGTGCAGGGAGTTGGTCCCGCCGAGCACGGCGGCCAGCGCCTCGACCGCGGTCCGTACGACGTTGTTGTACGGCTGCTGCGCGGTGAGCGAGACTCCGGCGGTCTGGGTGTGGAACCGCAGCCACTGCGCCTTGTCGCTCCGCGCGCCGTACACGTCCCGCATCCAGCGCGCCCAGATCCGCCTGGCCGCACGGAACTTGGCGATCTCCTCGAAGAAGTCGAGGTGCGCGTCGAAGAAGAAGGAGAGCCCCGGCGCGAACACGTCGACGTCCAGCCCGCGGCTGAGCCCCAGCTCCACGTACCCGAAGCCGTCGGCCAGCGTGTACGCCAGCTCCTGCGCGGCCGTCGATCCGGCCTCGCGGATGTGGTACCCGGAGACCGACAGCGGCTTGTACGCGGGGATGCCGGCCGCGCAGTGCTCCATCAGGTCGCCGATGAGCCGCAGATGGGGCTCGGGCTGGAAGAGCCACTCCTTCTGCGCGATGTACTCCTTGAAGATGTCCGTCTGCAGGGTGCCGTTGAGCACGCCCGGGTCGACGCCCTGCCGCTCGGCGGCGACCAGGTACATGCAGAAGACGGGCACGGCGGGCCCGCTGATGGTCATGGAGGTCGTCACGTCACCGAGCGGGATGTCCTGGAACAGGACCTCCATGTCGGCCGCCGAGTCGATCGCCACCCCGCAGTGCCCGACCTCGCCCAGCGAGCGCGGGTCGTCGGAGTCGCGGCCCATGAGCGTCGGCATGTCGAAGGCGACGGAGAGCCCGCCCCCGCCGTTGGCGAGGATCATCTTGTAGCGCTCGTTGGTCTGCTTCGCGTTCCCGAACCCGGCGAACTGCCGGATGGTCCACGTCCGCCCCCGGTAGCCGGTCGGATACAGCCCGCGGGTGAAGGGGTACTCCCCCGGCCAGCCGATCCGCTCGAACCCCTCGTAGGTGTCCCCGGGCCGGGGACCGTACACCGGCTCCACGGGATCGCCGGAGAGCGTGGTGAAATCCGCGTCGCGCTTGCGTGCGGTGTCGTACCGGGCCTGCCAGCGTCGGCGGCCCTCCTCGATGGCGTCAGCGTCCATACTCTCGAATTTACTAGGACGTCCTAGTAAATGTCGATGGCAAACTGCCGCACACTGCTCCGTACGGCGGTGAGAAGCGTTACGCGACCGCGGGCGCCTCGTCCGCGATCCCGCCCTCCAGCTCACGGCTGATCCGGCGCTCCACGAAGAACGCGGCCGTGGGGACGGTGCCGGCCAGCAGCACCCAGAGCTGCTTCTTCACCGGCCACTTCAGCTTCGAACCGAGGTCGAAGGCGAAGATCAGGTAGACCACGTAGAGCCAGCCGTGAGCGATGCTGACCACCTGCGTGAAGTCGGCCGCGCCACCCACGTCGAGCACGTACTTACCGATCATGCCGAAGGTCAACGCGACGAGGAGGACACCGGTGACGTAGGCCATGACCCGGTAGCGGGTGAACACGCTCTTCTTCATGCCATCGAGCGTAACCGGCCGTTCCGGGAGATCTTGGCGGGGGTCAGTCCCCCTTGAAGTCCCCCGCCGCCAGCCGCAGCGGCCGGAGCATCGCGAAGAGTTCGCCGCACTCCTCCGCGTCGTAGGCGCTCAGGCCGAAGTCCATCGCCATCAGGTCGCGGGTGGCGGACTCGACCACCTCGCGGCCCTTGCCGGTGATGGTGGCGAGCGTGCCGCGGCCGTCGTTGGGGTTGGGTCGCCTGGACACCAGCCCGGAGCGCACCAGCCGGTCCACGGTGTTCGTCACCGACGTGGGATGCACCATCAGCCGCTCGCCGATCTTGGACATCGGCAGCTCACCGGACTTGGAGAAGGTGAGCAGCACCAGCGCCTCGTACCGCGCGAACGTGAGCCCGTACGGCTTGACCACCGCGTCGACCTCGGCCAGCAGGATCTGGTGGGCGCGCATGACCGAGGTGATCGCGGCCATCGACGGCACGCTTCCCCAGCGCTGCTTCCAGAGCTCGTCGGCGCGGGCGATGGGATCGAACGAGAGACTGAGCGGCTTCGGCACGGACCAGACCCTACCGGCCGGTCATATGTCGGTCAGCCCTGTCTCACACATCGGTCCGCGAGGCCGTCGACGGGACCGGGTCCCGTCCCGTCGAGAACCTCGCGGCAGCGGTCATCCGGCGCCGGGCGCCAGGTGCCGTTCGACGGTCTCCACCTTGGACGTCAGGCCGTCCGTCACACCCGGGCGGATGTCCGCCTTGAGGACCAGGGAGACGCGCGGCGCGCGGGCCTCCACGGCGGCCACGGCGCGCTTGACCACGTCCATGACCTCGTTCCACTCGCCCTCCACCGAGGTGAACATGGCGTCGGTGCGGTTCGGCAGCCCCGACTCGCGGACCACGCGCACGGCGTCGGCGACGTACTCCCCCACGTCCTCGCCGACGCCGAGCGGCGTCACGGAGAAGGCGACGATCACGCGCCCACGACTCCCTCGCTACGGGCGGCACGGGAGGCGACCACCGCGTCCTCGGCCTCGCGCCTGAGGCGGCGGTCGGCGAAGAAGCCGCCGGTGGGCAGGACCGACATCGCGAAGTAGAAGGCGGCGGTCTTCAGCGGCCACTTGGCACGGTTCCAGGCGTCGGCCCAGAAGAGCACGTACACGACGAAGAGGAAGCCGTGGATCGCGCCCACGACCGGGACGGCGTTGAACTCCGTCGTGCGCTTCAGGACCGAGCAGACGAGCAGCAGCAGGAACGAGATCGCTTCGGGGCCCGAGACCAGGCGGAGGCGGCGGAGGGCGGAGGCGGTCTTGAGGTCCACGGGTCACCTTCGGTGGGAGAGACGTCGGCGTCGACGGTTCGGCTACTTGTGAACACACGCACAAGCGCGTCCATTGTGGCAAACGCCTGACGCGATCACCGGAGGGGGTCCGTCGGGGTTCGATCAGGGTCCGACTCCGTCCACAGGATCTGTCGGTGGGGGCAAAGATGCCGCTACCGTCGCAAGCGTGGCGATGTTCCGACTTCAGAGCAGCAAGGTGCTCGCCGTCGACATGACCGGGGATGCCGTGAAGGCGAAGAACGGCTCGATGGTCGCGTACGACGGTGAGATGGCCTTCAAGAAGCTCAGCGGTGGTGGTGAAGGGCTCCGGGGGATGGTGACCCGGCGGCTCACGGGCGAGCAGATGACGCTGATGGAGGTGAAGGGGCACGGGACCTGCTTTTTCGCGGACCGGGCCTCCGAGATCAACCTGGTGGGGCTGCGGGGCGAGACGCTGTACGTGGAGTCCAGCAACCTGCTGGTGACGGACGGCGGGCTGCGCACCGGGACCACGTTCACCGGCATGCGCGGCGCCTCGCAGGGCAACGGGCTGTTCACGACGACGATCGAGGGGCACGGCCAGGCGGCGATCATGTCGGACGGGCCGGCCCTGCTGCTCCGGGTCAGCGCTCAGTATCCGCTGACGGTCGACCCGGGCGCCTACGTGGCCCACCAGGGGAATCTGCGGCAGTCGTTCCAGTCGGGTGTGACCTTCCGCACCCTGATGGGCGAGGGCGGCGGCGAGGCCTTCCAGATCCGGTTCGAGGGCGACGGGGTGGTCTACGTCCAGCCCAGTGAGCGCAACACGATCGCGGGGGACGTGTGACATGGGCTTCCGTGAGATCAACTCGAAGATGATCGAGGCGACGGTGGCGCCGGGGCAGCGGCTGTTCAGTCAGCGCGGCGCGATGCTCGCGTACAAGGGCGAGGTGGGCTTCACCCCGAACCTGCGCGGCGGGCAGGGCGGGGTGATGTCGATGATCGGGCGGCGGGTGGCGAACGAGGACACGCCGCTGATGACCGTCGAGGGCAACGGCACCGTGCTGTTCGGGCACGGCGGTCATCACATCCAGGTGATCAACCTCACCGGGGACACCCTGTACGTCGAGGCGGACCGGCTGCTCGCCTTCGAGGGCACCCTGGAGCAGGGCACGGTGTTCCTCGGCTCCCAGGGCGGGGTGATGGGCATGGTCCGGGGGCAGGTCTCGGGGCAGGGGCTCTTCACCACCTCGCTGAAGGGCCACGGGGCCGTCGCCGTGATGGCCCACGGAGGGGTGATCGAGCTTCCGATCATCCCGCAGCGGCCGGTGCGCGTCGACCCGCAGGCGTACGTCGCCCACCACGGCGACGTGCGCAACAGGCTGTCCACGGCCCTCGGCTGGCGGGACATGGTGGGCCGGGGATCCGGCGAGGCCTTCCAGTTGGAACTGAGCGGCAGCGGTGCCGTGTACGTCCAGGCGTCGGAGGAGAAGCTGTGAGCACGTACGGAACGCCGGGCGCCGGGCCCGTGGCCCACGACCCCATGACGCTGCCGGCCGACGACAACGTCGATCACTACACCTTCTGCGTGGAGCTCAAGGGCACCCAGTGGTTCATGCAGAAGGGGAAGATGATCGCCTACTACGGCTCGATCGAGTTCAACGGCATCGGGCACGGGCGACTCGACCGACTTGTCCGTACGTCGTTCCATTCGCCTCTGCACGCGAGCGACTGGGTCGTGGCGGAGGGCTCGGGCAAGATGCTCCTCGCCGACCGGGCCTTCGATGTGAATTCGTACGACCTCGAGGACGGCAACCTGACCATTCGCTCGGGCAACTTGCTAGCTTTTCAGCCAAGTCTCTCGCTGAAGCAGTCGATCGTGCCGGGATTCCTGACGCTGATCGGGACCGGGAAGTTCGTGGCCGCGTCCAACGGTCCGGTGGTGTTCATGGAGCCCCCGATCCGGGTGGATCCGCAGGCGCTGGTCGGCTGGGCGGACTGCCCGTCGCCCTGCCACCACTACGACCACGGGTACATGACCGGCGTGATGGGCGGTCTACGTGCGATGACGGGCCTGGGCGGGGCCTCCGGCGAGGAGCACCAGTTCGAGTTCGTGGGGGCGGGCACGGTACTGCTCCAGTCCTCCGAGGCGCTGATGGCGGAGCAGGCGACGGGGACCCCTCCGCAGGAGCCGGGGGTACCCGGTGGCGGTATTCCGGGTGGCCAGGGGCAGGGGGCGGGGGCACCGCGTCTTCCCGGACAGCTCGGAGACCTCCAGCGTCGCTTCGGGCTGTGAGCGGTAATGTGCGGGGTGTGACATCGAACGCGTGATCGCGACGTCACACGGAAGCCTCATTAGTTCGCCTTTCAACTTCCTTAGGTAGACTTCATTCATGGAGACCGAGACGGCCACCCGCTGGCTGACCAATGCGGAGCAGTGCGCCTGGCGCACCCATCTGGAGGTCAACAAGCTGCTGACCTACCAGCTCGAGAAGGATCTGCAGCCGTTCGGCCTGACAATGAACGACTACGAGATCCTCGTGAACCTGTCCGAGTCGGAGGACCGGCGGATGCGGATGAGCGACCTCGCCTCCGCCACCATGCAGTCCAAGAGCCGCCTCTCGCACCAGATCACCCGCATGGAGAACGCGGACCTGGTCCGGCGGGAGAACTGCGAGTCGGACCGCCGCGGGCTGTACGCCGTCCTCACCGAGCACGGCATGGAGACCATGCAGAAGGTCGCGCCGCACCACGTGGCGTCCGTGCGCAGACACTTCATCGACCTGCTCGCCCCCGAGACGCTCACCGAGCTCGACAAGGCCCTCAAACCCATCGCCGAGCACCTGCGGGGGCAGCGGGGGCGCACCTGAGGTCCCGGGGACCGGCGAACGCCCGCGACGCCGACACCGCCCGCGGGCCTCAGCCGGTGAGCGGCAGGCGGAGCTCGAACAGGGCTCCGCCGGCCGGCGCCGCACCCGCGGTGAGCGTTCCGCCGTGCCGTACGGCGACATCCCTCGCGATCGCGAGACCGAGGCCGGCGCCGCCGTCGTCCCGGCTGCGTGCGGCGTCCAGCCGTACGAACCGCTCGAAGATCCGCTCCCGGTCGGCCTCGGCGACCCCGTCGCCGTCGTCGGCCACCGCGAGCACCGCCCAGGAACCCTCGCGGCGCACACTCACGGTGACCCGTTCACGGGCATGCCGTCCGGCGTTGTCGAGCAGGTTGGCGAGCACCCGGCCGAGCTGCCCCCGCGATCCGGTCACCTCCGCCGGCTCCGCGTCCACCGTGACGCCCGTCCGCCCCGCCGCCTCCTCGCGGGCCATCGCGGCCAGGTCCACCCGGGCGCCGGCGGGCCGCTCCCCCGCGTCCAGCCGGGCGAGCAGCAGCAGATCGGCGGCCAGGTGCTGGAGCCGCACGGTGTCCTCGACGGCGCCGTCCAGGTCCAGGAGTCCGGGGTGGGCGGCGGCCACCTCCAACTGGGTGCGCAGGGAGGCGATGGGGCTGCGCAGCTCGTGGGATGCGTCGGCGACGAACCGCCGCTGCCGGTCTACGGACGCCTCCAGCGCGGCGAGGGTCTCGTTGGTGGTGCCGGCGAGGCGGGCGATCTCGTCGTGCGTCGCCGGTTCGGGGACGCGGCGGGTGAGATCCTCGGAGGCGGTGATCGCGGCCATCTCCCGGCGGATGCCCTCCACCGGGCGCAGCGCCCGGCCGGTGACCAGCCAGGTCACTCCGGCGACGACGCCGAGCAACAGGGGCAGGCCGATCAGCATGCCGGTCAGCGTGGTGTTCACGGCGCTGTGCTCGGCGGCGAGCGGAGCGCCCGCGGTGACGGTCAGGGTGCCCCGGTCGGCGGTCCCCACCTCCACGGAGGCGAACCGGTAGTCCTCGGCGTCGCCGTCGATGGTGGCCGAGCCGTTGCTGAAGGTCGTTCCGCCGGCGATCTCCCCCGGGGCCAGGGACGCGCCGGAGTCGTCGTCGGAGTCGTCCGGGGCGTCGGAACCGCCGGAGTCGTCATCGTCGTCATCGTCGTCGCCGGGTGCCGACGGACGCGGTGTCACCTCGGCCGTCGACGTGCCCTCGATCCGCTGGAGGTCCTCGGAGGCCGCCACCAGCGAACCGTCCTCGTCGACGATCTGCACCGGCCTGTCGTCACCGTCCAGTCCGGAGAGCCGGTCGTACGGCGTCCGGGCGGCGAGTTCGGAGGCGACCGCCCGCGCGGAGCGTTCCGCCTGGGTGCCCGCCTCGCCGATCAGGTTGGAGCGCAGGGACAGCAGGACGGCGGTGCCGGCCGCGACGAGGGCCACCGCGACGACGAGGGTGGCGCCGAGCGTCGCCCGTGCGCGGACCGAGCCGAACAGCCGGCTCACGGCGCCGTCTCCAGCCGGTAGCCGGCGCCGCGCACGGTACGGATGAGCCCGGCGCGGAGTTTGCGGCGCAGGGCGCTGATGTAGACCTCGACGATGTTCGGGTCGCCCTCGTAGGCGAAGTCCCAGACGTGCTCCAGGATGTCCGCCTTGGACACCACCTCGCCGGCCCGCAGGACGAGCTGCTCCAGCACCGAGAACTCCTTGGTGGTCAGCGCCACCTCGTCCTCGCCCAGGAACACCCGGCGGGCGGCGGTGTCGACCTTGAGGTCACCGTGCACATGGACCGGGGAGGCACCGGCGGTCGCGCGGCGGCGCAGCAGCGCCTTGATCCTGGCGACGAGGACGACGTACGAGAACGGCTTGGTGAGGTAGTCGTCGGCGCCCGTGTCCAGGCCCTCGGCCTCGTCGTACTCGCCGTCCTTGGCGGTGAGCATCAGGATCGGCACGTCGTGCCCGGCGGCGCGCAGGGCGGCGCAGACGCGGTAGCCGTTGAGGCCGGGCAGCATGATGTCGAGGATCAGGAGGTCGTACGTGCCCTCCGTGGCCCGGTGCAGACCCTCGCGGCCGTCGTGGACGACGTCCACGGCGTAGCCCTCGGCGGTGAGGCCCTTGGCGAGGGAGAGGGCGAGGCGTCTTTCGTCCTCCACGATCAAGAGTCGAAAGGGGCGGCGCGAAGCGCCTCCGGCAGGGTGGTGGTGGGAGGCGGGCGGGCGCATGCGGTACAGGGTCGCAAAGTGAACCTGAAGATCGCTTCAGGCGGCTTCAGGTTCCTCTCGGCAACGGTCGGCGAGATTGATGGTGCACAGCGCGAAACACAGCGACTCGGGAGGAACCATCATGAAGCGCAACATCGTGATCGCCGTCGTCACGGCCGCGGCTCTGGTCGGCGGGGGTACGGCGACGGCCCTCGCGGTCTCGGGGGACGGCGACGGTGGGGCGGCGACGGCAGCGCCGGTGGCGCTGACCGAGCAGCAGCGGGCGGGGGACGACGACAGGCGCGGTGACGACAGCGACGACCGGGACGAGCGTGGCGACGACCGCGACGACCGGGCCGACGACGACCGGGCCGACCGTCCCGTCTCCGGTGACGTGACCGCCGCCGACGCCATCGCCGCCGCGCTGAAGCACACGCCGGGCACGGCCGTCTCCGCCGAGCTGGACGACGGCGCCTGGGAGGTCGACGTCCTCGGCGGCGGGGACAACTGGCACAGCGTGCGGATCGACCCGGCCACGGGCAGGGTCCTCGGCACCGAGAAGGAGGACGAGGACGACACCGGCGAGGTGCGGGCCGCGCTGAAGGGATCCTCGGTGACCGCCGAGCAGGCCGCGAAGGCGGCTGCCGCCAAGGGGACGGTGGTCTCCGTCGACCTCGATGGCGACGACGGCCGGGGCTGGGAGGCCGAGACGGACGCCTCCGGCGGGGACGACGACCGGGACTGGCGGGTGGACCCGGCCAGCGGGAAGGTCACGGCTGACCGGGATGACGACGAGGGCGACTCCGACGACTGATCGTGGTGGGCCGGGTGGGGGCGGTGAGGGGATTTCGCCCCCGCCGCCCCTTCCCGTCCCGTCCCTGGGGCTGCGCCCCAGGCCCCCGCCGGCCCTGAACGGGCCTCGTCCTCAATCGCCGGACGGGCTGGTTCCGTGCTTCGCGGGAGCTAGTGGACGCCGGAAGGACCGCCTGTCGTCAGGCCCTCCACCAGTTCGTCCGCCGCCCGGTACGGGTCCAGGTCGCCGGCGATGATGCGTTCCGCCAGGGCGCCCAGGCGGCGGTCGCCGTGGAGGTCGCCGATGCGTTCGCGGAGGGCGGTGACGGCGATGGTCTCGACCTCGCGGGAGGCGCGGGCCAGGCGGCGTTCGGTGAGGACGCCGTGCTCCTCCATCCAGGCCCGGTGCTTCTCCAGCGCCTCGACGACCTCGTCGACGCCCTCCTGACGGGAGGCGACCGTTCTGACGATCGGGGGGCGCCAGTCGCCCGGGGCGCGGGATTCGCCGAGGCCGAGCATGTGGTTCAGCTCGCGGGCGGTGGCGTCGGCGCCGTCGCGGTCGGCCTTGTTGACGACGTAGACGTCGCCGATCTCCAGGATTCCGGCCTTCGCGGCCTGGATGCCGTCGCCCATGCCGGGGGCCAGCAGGACCACGGAGGTGTCGGCCTGGGAGGCGATCTCCACCTCCGACTGGCCGACGCCGACCGTCTCGACCAGGATCACGTCGCAGCCCGCCGCGTCCAGGACGCGGATGGCCTGCGGCGCCGACCAGGCGAGGCCGCCCAGGTGGCCGCGGGTGGCCATCGAGCGGATGTAGACGCCCGGGTCGGAGGCGTGCTCCGACATGCGGACGCGGTCGCCGAGCAGGGCTCCCCCGGAGAACGGGGAGGACGGGTCGACGGCCAGGACGCCGACCCGCTTGCCCTGTTTGCGGTACGCGGTCACCAGGGCCGAGGTGGAGGTGGACTTGCCCACACCCGGGGAGCCGGTGAGGCCGACCACGTACGCGCTTCCGGTCAGCGGCGCGAGGGCCGCCATGACCTCCCTGAGCTGTGGGGACGCCCCCTCCACCAGGGAGATCAGCCGGGCCACGGCCCGCGGCCGGCCTTCCCTGGCCTGGGCGACCAGCGAGGAGACGTCCTGCATCACAGCTCCGTTCACGAGAGGGAAATCAGCAAACCCGCGGAGAGACCCGGCTCAGGCCTTGGGCACCCGCACGATCAGCGCGTCACCCTGGCCGCCACCGCCGCACAGGGCCGCCGCGCCGACACCGCCGCCGCGCCGCTTCAGCTCCAGCGCGAGGTGCAGCACGAGCCGGGCGCCGGACATGCCGATCGGGTGACCGAGGGCGATGGCACCCCCGTTGACGTTCACCTTTTCGGTGGAAACGCCCAGGTCCTTCATTGACTGGACGGCCACCGCGGCGAAGGCCTCGTTGATCTCGATGAGGTCGAGGTCGGAGACCTCCAGGCCCTCCTTCTTCAGCGCGTGCCGGATGGCGTTGGACGGCTGCGACTGAAGGGAGTTGTCCGGTCCGGCCACGTTGCCGTGGGCGCCGATCTCGGCGATCCACTCCAGGCCCAGCTCCTGCGCCTTGGCCTTGCTCATCACGACCACGGCCGCCGCACCGTCCGAGATCTGCGAGGAGGTGCCGGCGGTGATGGTGCCGTCCTTGGCGAAGGCGGGGCGGAGCCTGCCGAGGGACTCGGCGGTGGTGTCGCCGCGGATGCCCTCGTCCTCGCTGAACAGGACCGGGTCGCCCTTGCGCTGCGGGATCTCGACCGGGGTGATCTCGGCCTCGTAGACGCCGTTCTTCTGCGCGGCGGCGGCCCGCTGGTGGGACAGCGCGGCGATCTCGTCCTGCTCGGGGCGGGCGATACCGAGGCGGGTGTTGTGCTTCTCGGTGGACTCGCCCATGGCGATGTTCTCGAAGGCGTCGGTCAGACCGTCGTGCGCCATGGCGTCGATCATCTGCATCGCGCCGTACTTGAAGCCCTCGCGGGACTTCGGCAGCAGGTGCGGGGCGTTGGTCATGGACTCCTGGCCGCCGGCGACGATCACGTCGAACTCACCGGCGCGGATGAGCTGGTCCGCGAGCGCGATGGCGTCCAGGCCGGACAGGCACACCTTGTTGACGGTGAGCGCCGGGACGTTCATCGGGATGCCGGCCTTGACGGCGGCCTGGCGGGCCGGGATCTGCCCCGCGCCGGCCTGGAGCACCTGCCCCATGATCACGTACTGGACCTGGTCGCCGCCGATCCCCGCACGGTCGAGGGCGGCCTTGATCGCGAAGCCGCCGAGGTCGGCCCCGGAGAAGGACTTCAGCGAGCCGAGCAGCCGCCCCATGGGGGTGCGGGCGCCCGCGACGATGACGGAGGTCGTGCCGTTCGTTGCGGATGGTGCGGAAGTTTCGGAAGACATGAGATGCGATCCCCTTCCGGCTGCACAGCCGAGGAGTGAACGAGGGTTTACTTCGAATGTACTGACCTGCGGTGGACCCCGTCATCGGCCTTTCGGTGTGATCGCGCGCACGTTGCGTAACCGCCCCGGGAGCGCTGCACTGAGTCCATGCTGACGCGAATCGACCACATCGGGATCGCCTGTTTCGACCTGGACCGGACCGTGGAGTTCTACCGGGCCACCTACGGCTTCGAGGTGTTCCACTCCGAGGTCAACGAGGAGCAGGGCGTGCGCGAGGCCATGCTGAAGATCAACGACACCTCGGACGGCGGCGCCTCCTACCTGCAGTTGCTCGAACCGACCCGGGAGGACTCCACCGTCGCCAAGTGGCTGGCGAAGAACGGCGAGGGCGTCCACCACATCGCTTTCGGTACGGCGGATGTGGACGCGGACGCGGCCGGGATCAAGGAGAAGGGCGTACGCGTTCTGTACGAAGAGCCCCGGCGCGGCTCCATGGGGTCACGGATCACCTTCCTGCATCCCAAGGACTGCCATGGCGTACTGACAGAACTGGTCACTTCGGCGCCTGTTGAGTCGTCCGAGCACTGACCCACGTACATATGGGCCGGTAGGGTTGGGTCCGGTCGCCGCTCGATCCGTGGTGACCGTCCCGTCGTCTTTGGCGACGGGAGCGCCGGGGTCCGGGTTTCGGGGGGCGAGCGCGGGGCAGCAGCCCATGCTCCGCCGTTGATCTGACACCATTCCCCCGGGGGCACCGTTCGGCGGATGAACGGAGCTCGGCCAGACTTGCGACCAGGGGACGGATGGGACCGCGCAGTGCGGGGCTACGAGAGCCAGGAGCGAGAGCCGGCGGCTGACGTCGACCACCTCTCTCGGTTCGAAGCCGAGATGAAGCGGCTGAAGACCGAGCGGGAAAAGGCGATCCAGCACGCCGAGGACCTCGGCTACCAGGTCGAGGTGCTGCGCGCCAAGCTGCACGAGGCGCGGCGCACCATCATGTCCCGGCCCGCCTACGACGGCGGCGACATCGGCTACCAGGCCGAGCAGATGCTGCGCAACGCGCAGATGCAGGCCGACCAGCTCCGCGCGGACGCCGAGCGGGAGCTGAGCCAGGCCCGGTCGCAGACCCAGCGGATCCTCCAGGAGCACGCGGAGCAGGCGGCCCGGCTCCAGGCGGAGCTGCACCAGGAGGCGGTGACCCGGCGCCAGCAGCTCGATCAGGAGCTGGCGGAGCGCCGGCAGACCGTCGAGTCGCACGTCAACGAGAACGTGGCGTGGGCGGAGCAGCTGCGGGCCCGCACCGAGGAGCAGGCCCGCCGGCTGATGGAGGAGACCCGCGCGGAGCGGGAGCAGGCCCTGGCCGCCGCCCGCGCGGAGGCCGAGCGGGTGA
>NZ_NEUB01000055.1 GCF_002910825.1 Streptomyces sp. SM1
CCCCGAACGGACCGATGTCGGACTGCTTCATGATCCGCAACGCGTCCCCGGCGGGCTTGGCGCTGCCGAGTCCGTCCGCGGTGTCGGCGAGCCCGTCGAGATGCAGACCCCGGGTCAGGACGGCCGGTACGGCGACGGTCGCGACGGCGGCGAGCAGTGCGCCCGCACCGAGGAGCAGCAGGAGGAGGCCGGCCCCGGCCGCCAGGGCGCCGGCCACCAGGCCCACCGCCGGAGCGCACAGCATTCCGGCGCGCGCGGCCGGCCGGTCCCAGCGGGTGACCGTGACCGGGAGCGCGGTGAGCGTGCCGAAGGCGAAGCGGAGGCCGTCGGAGGCGGAGGCGGGGGCTTCGGCGGAGGGCTCGGGAGAGGGGGCGGGCACCGGCGCAGATTACCCGGAGCGCGCGGTGGGCGTCCGGGCACCCTCGACGGCTGTGGATAAAGTGCCCATATGGGACATTGGTGGGACCGGAACATTATCGAGCCGGGCAAGCTCCCGCTGCTCCTCGCGCTGGCCGCCTTCGTCCTCACCTTCCTGATCACCCGGGTCGTCACGCGTCTGATCCGGGCCGGCAAGGGGCCCTTCGGCAACGTCACGGCGGGGTCGGTGCACATCCACCACGTGGTGCCCGGCGTCGTCCTCACCGTGATCGGCGGGTTCGGCGCGGTGGCGAGCGGCCGGCACGGCTTCGGTCCGGCGCTCAGCGCGGTGATCTTCGGCATCGGGACGGGGCTGGTCCTCGACGAGTTCGCGCTCATCCTGCACCTCGACGACGTGTACTGGAGCGAGGCCGGACGCAAGAGCGTGGAGATGGTCGTCCTCACCGCCGCGCTGGTCGGGCTGCTGCTGGCCGGCTTCGTGCCGTTCGGCGTCAACGACCTCTCCGAGGAGGAACTCCAGAACCGCGCGGGGGCCGTCGTGAGCATCGGAGTGAACTTCCTCTTCGCCCTGATCGCGCTGAGCAAGGGCAAGGCGCGCACCGCCGTGGTCGGCGTGATCATTCCGGTGGTGGCGCTGATCGGGTCACTGCGGCTGGCCCGGCCGGGGTCGCTGTGGGCGCGGCGCTTCTACCGGCGGCGGCCCCGGGCGCGTGCGCGGGCGGTCCTGCGCGCCTACCACCACGACCGCAGGTGGGCCGGGCCCCGGCGCGCCTTCGGAGACTGGCTCGGCGGCAAACCGGACCCACCCCACCCCCTGGAACGCGGCTGAACCCGAAAAGAACGCGGGGACCCGCACGAGCAGCCACCCCCGGACCCATAGGGGCGCGGGGAACTGCGCGAGCAGCCACCCACCCACCCGCACGTCCGGGGTCAAAGGGGCAGGGCCCCTTGAGGACG
>NZ_NEUB01000056.1 GCF_002910825.1 Streptomyces sp. SM1
CCCACGCCCAGCAGCGGCTGTGGGTCGTCCAGCAGATCGAGTGCGCCTCCGCCGCGTACAACTTCCCGCTGGTGATGCGGGTGCGCGGCGCGCTCGACCGCGCGGCGTGGACCGCCGCACTGGGCGATGTGACCGGCCGGCACGAGGCGCTGCGCACGGTCTTCGCCGAACACGACGGCCAGGTGTTCCAGCGGGTCCTGCCCGCGGGCGAGGCACGCCCGGTGGTGGAGCACGTCCGGGCCACCGAGGCGGAGGTGCCGGCCGTCGTCGGCACGGTGGTGGGCCGGCCGTTCGACCTCGCCCGCGAACTGCCCCTGCGCGCCACGCTGGTGGAAACCGCCCCCGACGACCACGTCGTCGTGCTGCTGCTGCACCACATCACCACCGACGAGTGGTCGGACCGCCCGTTCCTGCGGGACCTGGCCACCGCCTACCGCGCCCGCGCCGCCGGTACCGCCCCGGCATGGCGGCCGTTGCCCGTCCAGTACGCCGACTACGCCCTCTGGCAGCGGCGGCTCCTCGGTGACCCCGCCGACCCGGACAGCGAGGCCGCCCGCCGGCTCGCCTACTGGCGCACGACGCTGGCGGGAGCACCGGAGGAACTCGAACTGCCCGCCGACCGGCCCCGGCCCGCGCGCCCGGTGTTCTCCGGAGCCGTCGTCGACATCGAGTTCGACACCACCGTGCACCAAGGGCTCGCGCGGCTCGCCCGCGAGACCGGCGCCAGCATGTTCATGGCCGTCCACGCGGTCGTCGCCACCCTGCTCCACCGGATGGGCGCCGGTACGGACATCCCGCTCGGCGCGCCGGTGGCCGGCCGGGACGACCAGGCACTGGACGACCTCGTGGGCTTCTTCGTCAACACCCTCGTGCTCCGGGCCGACCTCGGCGGCGACCCCGGTTTCACCGAACTGCTGACCCGGATCCGCGAAACCGACCTGGCCGCGTTCTCCCACGCGGACGTGCCCTTCGAATCCGTGGTGGAGGCGATCAACCCGACCCGCTCCCTCTCCCGCAATCCGCTGTTCCAGGTGATGGTCGGCCACCACGTCCGCACCGGCGACGCGCTGGAACTGCCGCGCCTCACCGTGGAGTTCCTTCCCTTCACGGTCGGCTCGGCCAAGTTCGACCTGGTCTTCGGCTTCACCGAGCGCCAGCCGGCCGACGGCGGGAAGGGCTCGCTCCGCTGCCGGCTGGAGTACGCCACCGAGCTGTTCGACCGCGACACCGCCGAGCGGATCGGCGAACGGCTGCGCAGGCTCGTCACCGCACTCGTCGCAGCGCCCGGCCGGCCCGTCTCCCGGGCGGAGATCCTCTCCGCCGGCGAACGGCGGCTGGTCCTGGAGGAGTTCAACGACACCGCCCGGGAGGTCGAAGAGGCTTCCCTGCCCGACCAGTTCGCCCGGCGGCTCGCCGAACGGCCCGACGCCGTGGCCGTCGTCGAACGCTCCCGCTCGGTGACGTACGCCGGGCTCGACGCGCGGGCCGACGGGATCGGACGGCTGCTCGCCGCGTACGGGGTGGGAGCCGAGAGCGTGGTCGGGGTGGCCCTGCCCCGCTCGACCGACATGATCGCGACCGTGCTCGCCGTGCTGAGACTGGGCGCCGCGTTCCTGCCCCTGGACCTGGCACATCCCGCCGACCGCCTCGCCTACATGATCGAGGACTCGGGCGCCGCGCTCGTCGTCGGCAGCGAGCCGGTGGCCGGAAAGATCCCCGAGGTCGCGGACGTCCCCGTGGTGCTGCTCGACGCCCCCGGGACCGTCGCCGCGCTCGACCGGCCGACCGCCACCCCCCTGAACGTCCCCCCGGTCGCGCTGGACCGGGCCGCGTACGTGATCTACACCTCCGGTTCGACGGGACGGCCCAAGGGCGTGGTCGTCTCCCACGAGGGCATCTCCAGCCTGGTCGCCACCGCCGTCGACCGGATGGGACTGCGACGCGACAGCAGGGTGCTCCAGTTCGCCTCCACCGGCTTCGACGTCTTCGTCTTCGAACTGTCGATGGCGCTGTGCCACGGTGGCAGTCTGGTCCTCGTCCCCGACGAGGCACGGGTCGCCGGACCGGCGCTCACCGACTTCCTGGCGGCCCGGCGGATCACCCACATGATCCTTCCCCCGTCCCTGGTCTCCGCCCTGCCTCCCGGCTGCGAACTGCCCGGGGGATCGACCGTCCTGGTCGGCACCGAGACGGTCCCGCCGGACCTGTTCGAACGCTTCGGCGCCACCGCCCATCTCCTCTGCGCCTACGGGCTCACCGAGGCCACGGTCAACTCCACCCTGTGGTCCTCCCGCGAGCACGGCGTACGCCCGCCGGGCCGGGTCCCCATCGGCCGCCCCGACCCCAACACCCGCTGCTACGTGCTCGACGAGCACCTCCGTCCGGTCCCGCCGGGCGTGGCGGGGGAGCTGTACGTCGCCGGGCGCGGACTCGCCCGCGGCTACCTCGGCAGGGCCGCGCTCACCTCCGAGCGGTTCGTCGCCGACCCGTACGGCCCGCCGGGCCGCCGCATGTACCGCACGGGGGACCGCGCCCGCCGGCGGCCGGACGGCAACCTCGACTTCCTCGGCCGGACCGACGACCAGGTGAAGATCCGCGGCTTCAGGATCGAACCGGGGGAGATCGAGGCCGCCCTCACCGGACATCCGGCGGTCGCGCAGGCCGCCGTGGTCGCCGACCGCGACGGGGACATCGTGCGTCTCGTCGGGTACGCCGTGCCCGACGGCGGTGCCGGACTCGACCCGCGGGCGCTGCGGGACCATGTCTCCGGGCTGCTGCCCGAGTACATGGTCCCCGCGCTCGTCGTCCCCCTCGACCGTCCGCTGCCGCTGACCCCGAACGGCAAACTGGACCGCCGGGCACTGCCCGCACCCGACTGGTCCTCGATGACCGGTGACGCCCGCCCCGCCACCCGGACGCAGACCCGGCTGGCCGGGCTGTTCCGGGAGATCCTCAGGCTGGACGACGTCGGCGTACACGACGACTTCTTCGCGCTGGGCGGCCATTCGATGGCCGCGATGCGGCTGCTGGGCCGGATCCGCACCGAGTTCGGCGTGGAACTGAGCGTCCGCGACGTCTTCGACGCCCTCACCGTGGCAGGCA
>NZ_NEUB01000057.1 GCF_002910825.1 Streptomyces sp. SM1
ACCGCCGCGCGCACCGCCGGGCTGCTGGCCGCGCTGGTGGTGGCCGGCGCGCTGACCGCCGCGTCCTGGTTCCACCGGGCGCGCGGCGGAGCGCTGGCACCGGTGATCGGTGAGGACAACCGGCTCTCCACCTCCCGCGCGGTGGCCGCGAGCTGGGTGCTGTTCCTGGCGTTCGCGGTGCTCGTCCTGGTGGGGCAGCTGGCGGCCGCCTCCGGCAACCGGGAGCGCGATGCGCTGATCGAGGGGCTCGAACTCGCCCGCGGCGCGGGTGTCGTGACCGTGCTGGCGGTGGTGTGCGGGATCGCCGTGCTGGTACGGCGGGTGGTCGGGCTGCGGGTACAGGGACAGCGGCTGCAGAAGGTGCGCGCGTACCGGCCCAGGGCGGCGGACCTGCTCACCGACGACGCGGGGCGGGGGAGCTTCGCCGACATCCAGTACGTCGTGATCAGCGGGGTCGCCCTGGCGTTCGCGGCGGTGCGGCTGGCCCGGCGGCCGGAGCAGCTGCCGGATCTGCCGTGGGGGCTCGCGGTGGTGGTGCTGGTGTCGGCCGGGACGTACCTCGCGGGGAAGTACGCGGAGGGCGGGCGTCCGGTGATCCTCTCGGTGGTGCGGGCGCGGGAGGCGGGCGATCTGGACGCGCCGATCCGCACCGGGGACGACATCGAGATCCGGGGGGCCGGTTTCGTGCCGGTGGGCGCGCAGGGGGCGGACCGGTTGTCGCGGATGGTGGTGCGGGTGGGCGCGGTGAACGTCCACGTACCGCTGGTCCCGGTCACCGGTGGTTTCGACAACCCCACGGACGCGCTGCTGACGGTGCCGGTACCGGCGGAGGTCGAAGGGGGCCGCGTGGACGTCCAGGTCGTGACCGCGGCGGGCGTGGAGACGAACCGCTACACGATCGACGTGACGGAGTAACGCCTCCCACCCCGCACGCACGGTTGCCGCGATCCGCGATCCGCGATCCGCGATCCGCGATCCGCCGGCAGTCGGCCGCAGGGCGGTGGGGAGTGCAGTGGGGAGGGCGGTCGGGACGGCAGACCGTCGGCGCCCGGCGGTGCGGCCCCCCGCCCGCACCAAGAAAGACCCGCCACCAGGGTTGAGCCGCGACAGATTGTCGTACGTATGGTCGTTGAGGCGGCTCCCGGCACAGCAGTGAGAGGCGGCGGACAGTGATGACTCACGGTATGCGCACGGACACGCACTCCCCCCACTTCGACGGCGACGGCGACTGGCGGGACACCGCAACCCGCTACGCCCTCGTCCCCCTGCGCCTCTTCCTCGGCGTCACCTTCCTCTACGCCGGCCTGGACAAACTCACCGACAGCGCGTTCATGAAGGACTCCGGCGCCGGTTCCATCGGCGACATGATGCGCGCCGTCCGGGACTCCTCCGCCGTCCCCGCGATGGTCGACATGGCGCTGGAGAGCCCGGTCGCGTTCGGCTACGCCATCGCCCTCGGGGAGCTGGCCGTCGGTATCGGCGTCCTGCTCGGACTCCTCACCCGCCTCGCCGCCCTCGGCGGTGCGCTGATCTCCCTCAGCCTGTGGCTGACCGTCAGCTGGGCCTCCGACCCGTACTACTACGGCAATGACCTCCCGTACCTCATGGCCTGGATTCCACTCGTACTCGCGGGTGCTCCGCTGCTGTCCGTGGACGCGGCCCTTCGTGCACGGCGACAGCGGCGGAGGGAGCGGTACCGCTAGCCCGGCGTCAGGCCGTGCCGTCCGCCCTGTCCCGGCGACGGCGCACCACGCCGGTCAGCGCACCCACCGCACCGGCCAGGCAGAGGCCGCCCACGACGACGGGGATCATCACGAACCACGGGATGTCCCAGGCGCCGCCCGCGTCGCCGGCGTAGATCACCGCGGCGCCGGTGAGGAAGCCGCCGGTGACCAGCCTGCCGGGCTGGAACTCATGACGCAGCACGGCTCACCTCCGCCTGTCCCACGCCGACGTGGAGATCGAGGTCGAGGATGCCCGCCTTCCCGGCGCCCGCGGGCGGTTCCAGGGTCACTTCCTTGCGCTTGCCCGGTGCCACGTCCACGTCCTTCCGCTCTTCCCCCGGCAGCTTGATGTCCCCCACGCCCACATCGATGGTCAGCTTCACGGTCGCGTCCCTGGGCAGGATCACGTGGATCCGGCCCAGGCCGACATGGGCCTCCGTCGAGACGGTGCCGCTCGCGGGGACGCGTATCGCGGACAGGTCCAGTTCACCCTCGCCTCCCCCCAGGTCGTACGTGGGGCGCAGCTGCGTGACGGAGGCGGGGGCCCAGGCCGTGCGCGTCCAGCCGGTGCCGATGTCCTTGGGGACCGCGGTCGAGCCCGCCAGCAGGCCTGCCGTGATGACCGCCAGGACGATCGATCCCGCCCCGGTACGACCGAGGAACGCGCTGACGGCCACGCCGACGCCGAAGACGGCGAGCGCGCAGGCGAGACCGGTCTGCAGGCTGGTGCCGAGGGGGTGCGCCTCCCACGTCAGGCCGGTGCCGAGACCGGCCGCGATCAGGGCGAACAGGAAGATCCAGCCGCCGATCCCGCGGGGGGCGGGCGGCTTCGGCGGTCTCCGGAGCGGTGCGCAGGCCCTGTCGCGGGTACCGGTGCGGGTGTCGAGGCCGATGTTCATCGCGGCGGAGATGTCCAGGTCGCGGGTGTCCCGCGGACCCCACAGATAGCCGGTGCCGCCGACATGCGTGCCGTCCTTGACGATGGGGTCGCGCCACCACGACGGGAAGGCGTCGGGAACCGGCGGCGCCTGGGGCTCCGGCGGGGCGTCGGCGGCCGCCTGGGCCGCGAGGTGGTCGGGGCTGGGCGCGCCGCGCCGCCGCGACCAGTAACCGGCGCCGGCGAGCAGCAGGGACAGTATGACGGCGAAGCTCAGCACACCGTCGTTGCTGAGCAGGGTGAGGAAGACGCCGCAGCCGACCAGGGCGAACAGCACGGCGGCCAGGGTGTGGCCGTCGACCCGGCCGGTCAGCAGCCGGCGGATCCCGTTCTCCTCCTCGTCCTCGTACGGGACGAAGAGCCAGGCGAAACCGTAGAAGATGAGGCCGATCCCGCCGGTGGCGGACAGCACCGCGAGGGTGATCCGGAAGATCACCGGGTCCATGTCGCACTGCCGGCCGAGCCCCGCGCAGACCCCGCCGAGCATCTGGTGCCGGCGGTCCCGCCGGAAGCGGTGGTCCGCGTCCGCGGGCCCGCTCCCGCCCGGTTCCTCCGGTGGCGCGGCGGCCGCTCCCC
>NZ_NEUB01000003.1 GCF_002910825.1 Streptomyces sp. SM1
CCCGCGAGAACGGCGAACGCGAGGGCGGTCCTCCTGGCGTTCGCCGTACTCCCACGCCGCAGCCGCACGGGCCCTCCTGTAGGTGCTCGGGCCGGCCGGCCGGCCGCATGACCGACCGGCCGTGTCCATTCCGTTACCGGGGAACCCCGAGCCCACCATTCCTGCGGTGAACGTGTCAATAAGAGTGGACGTTGTGGCGCGTTTGTCCCACTGTGGAGGGAGAGGAGGGGAAGAGAATGTGAGCAGGAGCACGTTCAAGGACTTTGTGCGTCTGGCATCGAGTCCGCTGGGTAGGGCTGCGGGATAACCCGCACGACCCGCACCCGCACGCCCGCGTGATCCGCGTACCGTGCTCGACGAGGAGATCATCTGTGACCGCACCGGCATACGTTCCTTCCCCGGCCCTGTCCAAACCCACGGCGGAGCACTCCGCCGACGACTTCGACTTCTGCATCTTCAGCGCGGAAGGCCCCTGCACCGAGCTCCCGCTGACCAGCGAACCCCCGCTGCCCGACGCCGAGCCCCTCACCAGCGAACCGCCCCTCGCCGAAGCGGCCCCCCTGACCAGCGAGTCCGACGCCTTCATGGACTCCTCGGACGCCTCCGGTCTCGACTCCTTCCCGGCCCAGTACCGCCCGGAGCCCTAAGGTGACCGCGCCACGGCCGGCCGAGCCCCCTTCCGAGGAACTGTTCCGGCTCGCCGCGCTGCACGGCGTCGCCACCTCCTACAGCCCCTCGCCGGACCGTACCGTCGCGGCCTCGGCCACCGCCGTCACCCTCGCGCTGGCCGCCCTCGGCGTGGACGCGGCGACCCCGGACGCCGTCCGCACCGCCCTCACCGCCCGCGAACACGCACTCGGCGAACGGCTGCTGCCGCCCACCGTGGTCGGCTGGGGCACCGGCACCCCGGCCGCTCTCGCCGCACTCCCCGAGGCCACCCGGCTGAGCATCCGCACCGAACAGGGCGAGACCCGCGGCTCGGCCGACCGCCTCCCGCCCGGCGTGCACGCCCTGACCGCCACCACCCCGGACGGCCGCACCGCCCACGCCCACCTGATCGTCGCCCCGGCCGGACTGCCCGCGCCCCCCGCACGCTCCTGCGGCCTCCTGGTCCAGCTCTACTCCCTGCTCTCCCGCCGCTCCTGGGGCATGGGCGACCTCGCCGACCTGGGCGAACTCGCCGGCTGGGCCGGGCGCACCCTCGGCGCCGGATTCGTCCAGGTCAACCCCCTGCACGCGGCCGTCCCCGGCCCCCCGGCCGACCCCTCCCCCTACCGCCCCTCCTCCCGCCGCTTCCCCGACCCCGTCCACCTGCGCGTCGAGGACGTCCCCGAGTTCGCGTACGCCGGGGACCGCGACCGTGTGCGCACCCTGCTGGAGCGCGCGGGAGAGCTGCGCGGGGCGGTGCTGGAGAAGGGCGCGCTGATCGACCGGGACGCCGTGTGGGAGGCCAAGCGGGAGGCGCTGGAACTGGCGCACGAGGTCCCGCTGGGCCCCGGCCGCCGCGCCGCCTACGCCGACTTCCTCGCCGGCCAGGGCCAGGCCCTGGAGGACCACGCCACCTGGTACGCCCTCGCCGAGGTCCACGGCGCCGACTGGCACCGCTGGCCCGCCGCCCTGCGCGACCCCCGGTCGACCGAGACCGCCCGCGCCCGTCGCGAACTGGCGGACCGCGTCGACTTCCACTCCCGCCTCGTCTGGCTCACCGACGCCCAGCTCACCGCCGCCCAGCGCACGGCGCGCGAGGCCGGGATGCCGGTCGGGATCGTCCACGACCTCGCCGTCGGCGTACACCCCGCCGGCGCCGACGCCTGGGCGCAGCAGGAGTACTTCGCGGCCGGCATGTCCGTCGGCGCGCCCCCGGACGCCTTCAACGCGCGCGGCCAGGACTGGGGGCTGCCGCCCTGGCGCCCCGACCGCCTCGCCGACTCCGGATACGCCCCCTTCCGCGCCCTGCTCCGGGCCCTGTTCCGGTACGCGGGCGCGCTGCGCATCGACCACGTCATGGGCCTGTTCCGGCTCTGGTGGGTCCCCGAGGGGCATCCGCCCACCGAGGGCACCTACGTCCGCTACGACGCCGAGGCGATGCTCGCCGTGCTCGTCCTGGAGGCGTCCCGCGCCGGAGCGGTGGTGATCGGCGAGGACCTGGGGACCGTCGAACCGGGAGTGCGCGAGGCACTGCGCGAACGCGGGGTGTACGGCACGTCGGTGCTGTGGTTCGAGCGGGACTGGGAGGGCGACCGCCGCCCGCTGCCGCCGGACGCCTGGCGCGCGGACTGCCTGGCGACGGCCACCACCCACGACCTGCCGCCCACGGCCGCCCGGCTGAGCGGTGAGCACGTGGAGCTCCGGGACAGCCTCGGACTGCTGACGCGGCCCCTGGAGGAGGAGCGGGCGGAGGCGGCGGCGGACGTGGCGGAGTGGCGGGAGCTGCTGCGGCGGCTGGGGCTCCTGCGGGATCCGGACTCCTCGCAGGAGGCGGAGATCCAGGCCGTCCACCGGTACCTGCTGCGGACCCCGGCGCACATGATCGGCGTATGGCTGCCGGACGGCGTCGGCGACCGCCGCCCGCAGAACCTGCCGGGAACCTGGGACCAGTACCCGAACTGGCGACTCCCCGTCGCGGACACGACCGGCCGCCCGGTCACACTGGAAGAACTCGCGGCCTCCCCCCGCCTGTGCGCCCTGATGGCCGCACTACGGGAGTGAGAAGCCCACCTCCGCTCCGCGGGCAGTCGTGCCGCCTTCCGCCGCCCTCCGCCGCCCTCCGCCGCCCTCCGCGGGCAGTCGTGCCGCAGGGCGGCACGGGTGGGCGCGACG
>NZ_NEUB01000058.1 GCF_002910825.1 Streptomyces sp. SM1
CCGGGAATCTTCGCCATGCCTGTCTGCCTCCTGCCGCCGCGCCCGGGAAGGGCGGATCTCACCGGCTTCGAGGCTAACTCCCGCACCCGGACCCGGCGGACACGGCCCCCTGAGGTCCCGGGGGCACCGGATTGAGTGTCCGCTTGTCAATTTTCCTCTCGCGAGCTATATAGGAAGACGTAGTTCAGGGCATCGCACAGGTGACACTGAAGAGAGGAGTGGACTGTGATGCTCATGCGTACCGACCCCTTCCGCGAGTTCGACCGACTCGCGCAGCAGGTCCTCGGCTCCACCACCCGGCCCTCGGCCATGCCGATGGACGCCTACCGTTCGGGGGACGACTTCCTCGTCCACTTCGACCTCCCGGGCATCGACCCGGAGAGCATCGAGCTGGACGTCGAACGCAACGTTCTCAACGTGCGCGCCGAGCGTCGCTCGCCGGCCCCCGAGAACGCGGAGCCGCTGGTCGCCGAACGTCCTACCGGCACCTTCACCCGGCAGCTCTTCCTCGGCGAGACGCTGGACACGGAACGTATCGACGCGTCGTACGACGCCGGCGTCCTGACCCTGCGCATCCCGGTGGCCGAGCAGGCGAAGCCGCGCCGCATCCAGATCTCCGGCGGCGACAGCCGCAGGCAGATCAGCAGCTGACCCCGGCACCCCACAGGGCGTCCCGCGGACCCCGGTCGTCCCCCTCGGCCGTCCGCGGGGCGCGCCCCCATGCCGGTCCGTCCAGGTGAAAGGAGCCGCCACATGACCACGCTGACCCCGCACGACCCCGCCCCCGCCACCCCCGCAACGGCGATCCCGGCCCCGGCCGCGGGCCGTGACCGCATCCGCCACCACCCCCGCCACCGCCGCCATCATGCCACCGGCTGGCGCGAACTGATCGACGCCGTGCGGGAGTCGGGCCAGTACCCGACGCGGGCGGAGGCGGAGAGCGTCACCCGCGTCGTCCTGTCCGCCCTGGGCGGCCATGTCGTCGGCGACGAACGCGTCGACCTGGCCCGCGCCCTGCCCGAGGAGGCGGCGAGAGTGATCGCCTCACAGATCCCCGCGCCCCGGAGCCTCACGGCGGCGGAGTTCGTCGACTCCGTGGCCGCCCGCACCGAGGGGGCGACCCCGGCCACGGCCCGCTGGGACGTCAGCTCCGTCCTGAGCGTCCTGCCCCCGCTGGTGGGCGACGCCCTGGTGACCCGCGTCCTCACCCAACTGCCTCCGGGCTACGCCCTCCTCTTCGGCCGCGCCGAACTGGCCCCGGCAGGCTGAGAGTCACCGGGTCCCGCCTCACCGCCCGGCCTCACCGTCGTCCCCGGGGCCCCGGCCCGCCGCCGTCCGCGCCCGCCGCTCCGAGAGGTACCCCGCCGAGATCGCGGACGCGGCGGCGGTGAGGCCGAACCCCGTCACGGCGGGGTTGACGTACCCGGGCACGTCGCCGTTGTCGTACCTCCCGCCGTCACTCGTCCCGCACACGAACCCGAGCGGCACGACACGCACCTCGTAGCCGGTGATCTCCACGCCCGCCGCGGCCCGTTCCTCCCACCCCGCCGTGCGGCAGGACCGGACCGGAGACGAGTCCGTACCGCCGTCCTCCGCCTCCACCACCGCCCCGAAGACGTGCAGCGGCCCCCAGACGTAGACGACGACGGCACCGGCGGCGGTCAGCGCCGCGAGCCCCCGGAGCGCGACGGAACGCTCCCTGAGCCCCGACAGCCCGTCGGCCACGGCCCCGACCCCGTACCCCACGAGCGCGAAGCAGCCGCCGACCAGAGCCAGGACGAACAGCGGAGCCAGCAGCCACACGACGGGCCTCCCGGGGGACGAAGATCGAATCCGCAGAGTCCACCAGCCCCGACCCCGCCCGACAGTGAGGGGCGCCACAGTTCCCGCAACAGCAAGGTCACAGGATCCCCCGCACGGACCGGAAACCGTTCGACGGACACCCTCCCCGCACGCCATCCTGCGAGCCACAGGCGACATCGACACGGCGACACCGGAGGACCGTTGAACCCCACCATCCGCCACATCACCATCGACTGCACGGGCGACCCCTACGACCTCGCCCGCTTCTGGAGCGCGTTGCTCGGCAGGCCCCTCGCCGACGACGACAAGCCGGGCGATCCGGAGGCCCTGATCGCGGACCCGGAGGGCGGCCCGAGCCTGCTCTTCGTCCACGGCGGCGAGGGCAAGGCCGCCAAGAACCGCCTCCACCTCGACCTGTGGCCGACGGGCCGCACCCGAGCCGAGGAGGTGGCCCGCGCCATCGGCCCCGGCGCCCGCCGACTCGCCGACCACACCCGCCCCGACGGCAAGGGCTGGGTCACCCTGGCCGACCCGGAGGGCAACGAATTCTGCATGGAGCGGGGCGAACTGCGCTGACCGCTGCGGAGCGGGCCCCGCGAGCGTACGCTCGTACGCATGGCGACGGACCACTTCGCGGGCGACCCGCGCACCAACCTCGAACGGATGCTCGCCGGCGACCTCTACATCGCCGGCGACCCGGAGATCGCCCGACGGCAGCGCCAGGCGATGCGGCTCACGGCCCGCTACCAGGCCGCCTACCTCGAGGACCCCGCCGGGGCCCGGCCGATCCTCGCCGAACTGCTCGCCTCCGCCGGTGAGGACGTCGACGTCCGCCCGCCGCTGTACGTCGACTACGGCAGCAACATCAGCATCGGCGCCCGTACGTTCGTCAACTACAACCTGACCGCCCTGGACGTCGCGCGGATCACCATCGGCGAGGACTGCCAGATCGGCCCCGGCGTCCAACTCCTCACCCCCACCCACCCCGTGGAACCGGAACCGCGCCGCGACAAACTCGAGGCCGCGCTCCCCATCACCATCGGCAACAACGTGTGGCTCGGCGGCGGAGCCATCGTCTGCCCCGGGGTGACCATCGGCGACAACTCCGTGATCGGCGCCGGCGCGGTGGTCACCAGGGACGTCCCCGCCGATGTCGTGGCCGTGGGCAACCCCGCCCGTCCGGTCCGCACCCTCTGACGGCGCGGCGCCCGCTCCATGGCCACCGGACACACGGACCCCCACCGCCGGGACCGCATCCTCGCCGCCACCCTCGACCTGATCGCCGAGGAGGGCGTCGCCGGCGTCTCCCACCGCAAGATCGCCGCCCGCGCCCAGGTCCCGCTGGGCTCGATGACGTACCACTTCACCGGCATCGACGACGTACTGCTGGAGGCGTTCACCCGCTACTCCGACCACGTGGTCACCCTCTTCGAGCAGCACCTCTCCGCCGCCGCCACCCCCGACCAGGCCCGCGAGGCCGTCACCGAGCTCATCCACACCCTCTCCGAGGGCCCCCGCCGCGACCTGATCCTCCAGCAGGAGCTCTACACCCTCGCCGCCCGCCACGAGCCCTACCGCCTCCTCTGCCAACGCTGGATGCGACGCAGCCGCGACCTCCTGGAGCACCACTTCCCCCCGCCCACGGCCCGCCGGCTCGACGCGCTCATCGAGGGCCTCACCCTCCACCGGGCCCTCGACGACACCCCGTCCGACCGCGACCTGACCCGCGAGGCGGTACGGCGCATCACGACGACGCCGTAGCGGTACCGGGGGGCGCCGCGACGGGCTCCGCGGCGTGCTCCGCGACGCCGCGACGGGCTCCGCGGAAAGAAGTCAAAAAAAACGGGGACACGATGTCGAGAACCCGCGACCGGCTCCGTCCCCCGGGTGAGCGCGACCACAATGGGCCGCACCGCACCGAGGAGAACCACCATGGCGAAGTACCTGCTGCTGAAGCACTACCGCGGCGCCCCGGCACCGGTGAACGACGCGCCGATGGACCAGTGGACGCCGGAGGAGATCTCGGCCCACATCCAGTACATGCACGATTTCGCGGCCCGGCTGGAGAAGACCGGCGAGTTCGTCGACGGCCAGGCGCTCGCGCCCGAGGGGATGTGGGTCCGGTACGACGGTGAGGGGCGCCCGCCGGTCACCGACGGCCCGTTCGCCGAGACCAAGGACCTCATCGCCGGCTGGATGGTCATCGACGTCGACAGCCAGGACCGCGCCGTCGAGCTGGCCGGGGAACTCTCGGCCGCCCCCGGGGCGGGCGGCAGGCCGATCCACGAGTGGCTCGAGCTGCGTCCGTTCTACGGCGAGTCGCCCACCATCACGGAGTGACCTCACCCATGGACGAGGCTCTGCTCCGCGGCCTCACACCGAGCGTCCTCGCCGCCCTCGTCCGCCGCGGAGCCGACTTCGCGGCGGCCGAGGACGCGGTGCAGGACGCGCTGGCGGAGGCGATCCGCGTATGGCCGGCCGACCTGCCCCGGGACCCGAAGGCCTGGCTGATCACCACGGCCTGGCGGAAGTTCCTCGACCGGACCCGCGCGGACGCCGCCCGCCGCCGGCGCGAGGACCGGGCCGACGAGGAGCCGGTACCGGGGCCGGCCACCGCCGTGGACGACACCCTCCAGCTCTACTTCCTCTGCGCCCACCCCTCCCTGACGCCCTCGTCCGCGGTCGCGCTCACCCTGCGCGCCGTCGGCGGGCTCACCACACGCCAGATCGCCCACGCCTACCTGGTGCCCGAGGCGACGATGGCCCAGCGCATCAGCCGCGCCAAGCGCACCGTCTCCCGCGTCCGCTTCGACCGCCCCGGCGACGTCGCCACCGTGCTGCGCGTCCTCTACCTGGTCTTCAAGGAGGGCTACTCCGGTGACGTCGACCTCGCCGCCGAGGCCATCCGCCTCACCCGGCAGCTCGCGGCCCGGATCGACCACCCCGAGGTGGCGGGACTGCTCGCCCTCATGCTGCTCCACCACGCCCGGCGCGCCGCCCGGACCGCGCCCGACGGCAGCCTGGTACCCCTCGCCGAACAGGACCGCGGCCGCTGGGACACCCGCCTGATCACCGAGGGCATCACGATCCTGCAGACGGCCCTCGCCCGCGACCGGCTCGGCGAGTATCAGGCCCAGGCCGCCATCGCCGCACTCCATGCCGACGCGCCCACCGCCGGGGAGACCGACTGGGTGCAGATCGTCGAGTGGTACGACGAACTCGTACGCCTGACCGGCAGCCCCGTCGTCCGGCTCAACCGCGCGGTCGCGGTCGGCGAGGCGGACGGCCCGC
>NZ_NEUB01000608.1 GCF_002910825.1 Streptomyces sp. SM1
TCGACCGCCGTGGGGCGCGTCCCCGTGCTCGACGTCCGGCCGGTGGTCCAGCGGGGGCGCCGGCCCGCCAAGGCCGTGACCGGCGAGACGTTCGAGATCTCGGCCACCGTGTTCCGGGAGGGGCACGACGCGGTGGCGGCCAACGTGGTGCTGACGGACCCCGGAGGGCGTCCGGGGCCGTTCACCCCGATGCGGGAGCTGGCACCCGGCACGGACCGGTGGGGGGCGGCCGTGAGCGCCGGGGAGCCCGGCCTGTGGACGTACACCGTGGAGGCCTGGGGGGATCCGGTCACCACGTGGCGGCACCACGCGCGGATCAAGATCCCGGCGGGCATGGACATCGAGGTGGTCCTGGAGGAGGGCGCCCGGCTGCACGAACGGGCGGCTGCCGGAGTACCGGACTCCGGGCCCCGGGGCGTGCTGCTCACCGCCGTGGGCTCGCTGCGGGACGAGAGCCGTCCGCCGGCTTCCCGGCTGGCGGGGGCGTTGACGCCGGAGGTGGACGCGGTACTGGCCCGCCATCCACTGCGGGAACACGTCACCAGCAGCGACCCGCTCCCTCTCCTGGTGGAACGCGAGCGGGCCCTCTACGGCTCCTGGTACGAGTTCTTCCCCCGCTCCGAGGGCACCCCCGAACAGCCGCACGGCACCTTCACCACCGCCGCCCGCCGCCTCCCCGCGATCGCCGCCATGGGCTTCGACGTCGTCTACCTCCCCCCGATCCACCCCATCGGCACCACCTTCCGCAAGGGCCCCGACAACACCCTCGACGCCGCACCCGACGACGTCGGCGTCCCCTGGGCCATCGGCTCACCCGAAGGCGGCCACGACGCCGTCCACCCCCGGCTCGGCACCCTGGAGGACTTCACCCGCTTCGTCACCCGCGCCCGCGAACTCGGCCTCGAGGTCGCCCTCGACTTCGCCCTCCAGTGCTCCCCCGACCACCCCTGGGTCCACAAACACCCCGCATGGTTCCACCACCGCCCCGACGGCTCCATCGCCTACGCCGAGAACCCCCCGAAGAAGTACCAGGACATCTACCCCATCGCCTTCGACGCCGACATGGACGGCCTGACCACCGAGACCTGCCGGATCCTGCGCCACTGGATGCACACCGGAGTACGCATCTTCCGGGTGGACAACCCCCACACCAAACCCGTCGTGTTCTGGGAACGCGTCATCGGCGACATCAACCGCACCGACCCCGACGTCATCTTCCTCGCCGAGGCCTTCACCCGCCCCGCGATGATGCGCACCCTCGCCGACATCGGCTTCCAGCAGTCCTACACCTACTTCACCTGGCGCAACACCAAACAGGAACTCACCGACTACCTCACCGAACTCTCCGGCGACGCCGCCGCCTCCATGCGGCCCAACTTCTTCGCCAACACCCCCGACATCCTGCACGCCTACCTCCAGCACGGCGGCCGCCCCGCCTTCGAGGTCCGCGCCGTCCTCGCCGCCACCCTCTCCCCCTCCTGGGGCATCTACAGCGGCTACGAACTCTGCGAGAACACCCCCCTGCGCGAAGGCAGCGAGGAATACCTCCACAGCGAGAAGTACCAGCTCCGCCCCCGCGACTGGGAATCCGCCGAACGCGAGGGACGCACCATCACCCCCCTCATCACCAGGCTCAACAC
>NZ_NEUB01000609.1 GCF_002910825.1 Streptomyces sp. SM1
CACCACGATCCGCACGCCCTGCTCGGCGCCCATCCGGTGCCCGGCGGGATCGCCTTCCGGGCGCTGCGTCCCTTCGCCCGCGAGGTGGGCGTGATCGTCGACGGCACCCGCACCCCGCTCGTCTCGGAGGGCGACGGCCTGTTCTCCGTCGTACTGCCGCTGGACGCGGTCCCCGCGTACACACTGGCGGTGGCCTACGACGACGGGACGGGTGAGACGCACGACCCGTACCGTTTCCTGCCCGCGCTCGGCGAGTTCGACCTGCATCTGATCGGCGAGGGCCGGCACGAGGAGCTGTGGACGGCGCTCGGCGCGCACCCGATGACCCACCAGGGCGTCACCGGCACCCGCTTCACGGTGTGGGCGCCCAACGCGCAAGGGGTGCGGGTCGCCACCGACTTCACCCACTGGGACGGTACGGCGTTCCCGATGCGCTCGCTGGGCTCGTCCGGGGTGTGGGAGCTGTTCCTGCCGGGCGTCCAGGAGGGCACCCGCTACAAGTTCGAGATCCACTCGCGCCACGGCCACCGGTTCCTCAAGGCCGATCCGATGGCGCGCCGCACGGAGGCGCCGCCGAACACGGCGTCCGTCGTGACGGCCTCGCACTACGAGTGGGGCGACGCGCAGTGGTTCGCGACACGGGCCGAAACGCCCGTGCACGAGGCGCCGTTCTCGGTGTACGAGCTCCATCTGCCGTCGTGGCGGCCGGGACTGACATACCGCGAACTCGCCGAGGTGCTGCCCGCGTACGTCCGGGACATGGGCTTCACCCATGTGGAGCTGATGCCGGTCGCCGAGCACCCCTTCGGCCCGTCCTGGGGCTACCAGGTCACCGGTTTCTACGCGCCGACGGCCCGCCTCGGCACCCCGGACGACTTCAGGTACCTGGTCGACGCCCTGCACCGGGCCGGCATCGGCGTGATCATGGACTGGGTGCCGGCGCACTTCCCGAAGGACGACTGGGCGCTGGCCCGGTTCGACGGGGAGCCGCTGTACGAGCCCGGGGACTCCCGGCGCGCGGAGCACCCCGACTGGGGGACGTACACCTTCGACCTCGCCCGCACCGAGGTGCGCAACTTCCTGGTCGCGAACGCCGTGTACTGGTGCCAGGAGTTCCACATCGACGGGCTGCGGGTGGACGCCGTCGCCTCCATGCTCTACCTCGACTACTCGCGCGAGGACGGCGGCTGGGAGCCGAACGCCCACGGCGGCCGGGAGGACCTGGCCGCAGTGGCCTTCCTCCAGGAGATGAACGCCACCGTCTACCGGCGCTGCCCCGGCGTGGTGACCATCGCGGAGGAGTCCACGGCGTGGGGCGGCGTGACCCGGCCCACCGACACCGGCGGTCTCGGGTTCGGCCTGAAGTGGAACATGGGCTGGATGCACGACTCGCTGGAGTACGTCTCCCACGAGCCGGTGCACCGCAAGTACCACCACCACGAGATGACGTTCGCGATGGTGTACGCCTACAGCGAGAACTACTGCCTGCCGATCTCGCACGACGAGGTGGTGCACGGCAAGCAGGCGCTGGTGTCGAAGATGCCGGGCGACTGGTGGCAGCGGCGCGCGAACGTGCGCGCCTACCTGGCCTTCATGTGGGCCCACCCCGGCAAGCAGCTCCTGTTCATGGGGCAGGAGTTCGCCCAGGGTGCCGAGTGGTCCGAGGAACAGGGACCGGAGTGGTGGCTGCTCGACGACGGGTACCACTCCGCCGGGGACCACCGCGGGGTGCAGGACCTGGTACGCGATCTCAACTCCCGCTACCGGGCCACGCCGGCGCTGTGGCAGCGCGACACCGACCCGTCCGGCTTCCGGTGGGTGGCGGTCGACTCCGCCGACGACAACGTCTTCGCGTTCCTGCGGTACGACGCCGAGGGCCGGCCGCTGCTCGCGGTGTCGAACTTCTCCCCCGTGGTCCGGCAGGACTACCGGCTCACCACCGGCGACGACGTGATCGCCTGGCAGGAGGTCCTCAACACCGACGCCGCGCGCTACGGCGGCGGGGACGTGACCAACCCGGACCCGGTCAAGCCCGAGGACGGCCGCGTCCGGCTCACGCTGCCGCCGCTCGCGACGGTGTGGCTGGCTCCCGTCCCTCTCTGAGACCCCGCGACGACGCCCAGGTGTCCCCGGCCGGCCGCGGGGCATTCGGGAGCGTACGGCCGAGGGCGTCTCGGCGTCGTCGCGGCGAGTTCTCGGAAGGGCGGACATCAGGTGCGCACCGTGGGAGTGGAGGAGGAGCTCCTCCTGGTCGATCCGGAGTCGGGGGAACCGCGGGCGATGTCCGCGGCGGTGCTCGCCCGGGCCGAGCGGGACGACGCGGAGCAGGACGTCTTCGAGAAGGAACTGCACGAGCAGATGCTGGAGTTCGCCACGCATCCGCAGTCGTCCATGGAGAGCCTGCGTGCGGAGATCGTCCGCTGCCGCAAGGAGGCCGCCGGTCACGCCGGGGAGATCGGCTGTGCCGTCGCCGCGCTCGCCACGTCCCCGCTGCCGGTCAGCCCGTCCATCGGGGTCAAGCGGCGCTACCGGTGGATGGAGGAGCAGTACGGCATCGCCACCCGGGAGCAGCTCGTCATGGGCTGCCACGTCCATGTGTCCGTCGAGTCCGACGAGGAGGGCACGGCGGTCCTCGACCGGCTGCGGCCGTGGCTCTCGGTGCTGGCGGCGCTGAGCGCGAACTCGCCGTACTGGCAGGGCAGCGACACGGGGTACAACAGCTACCGCAGCCGCGTCTGGCAGCGCTGGCCGTCGGCCGGTCCGACGGAGATGTTCGGCTCGGCCGAGCGGTACCACCGCCGGGTGGCCGACATGGTGGCCACCGGCGTCATCCTCGACGAGGGCATGATCTATTTCGACGCCCGGCTGTCCGAGCGGTATCCGACGGTGGAGATCCGGGTCTCCGACGTCTGTCTGCACGCGGAGACCGCGGGGCTGATCGCCACCCTGGCCAGGGGGCTGGTGGAGACCGCCGCACGCGAGTGGCGGGCGGGCCGTGAGCCGCTGGACCCGGGCGTCAGCCTGCTCCGGCTGGCTGCCTGGCAGGCGGCCCGTTCGGGCCTGGCAGGCGAACTGCTCGACCCGCGGACCATGCGGCGCGAACCCGCCGAGGCGGTCGTGCACGGCCTCCTCGGTCACTGCGCCGAGGCGCTGGAGGCCGCAGGGGACCTGGAGCGCGCCCGCGAGGGGTGCGCCCGGCTGCTGCGCGACGGCAACGGCGCCCAGGTGCAGCGGGACCTGATGCGGCGCACCGACAGCCTGAGGGATGTCGTCACGGAGTGCGTGCGGCACACCCAGGCCTAGGACGTACGGGGCCCGCCGGCTGCCGGGCCGACCGGTTGCCGGGCCGCTGGGGTCAGAGGATCAGGATCAGGGCGTAGACCAGGAAGAAGGCCGCGACCACGACCGCCACCGCGAGGATCGCGGTCAGCGGGCCCCCGGCCCAGCCCCTGGTCGTGTTCTGCCCTCCTCGGGGGCCTGCCTCGGGCATGCTGCTCTCCGCGGGCGGTGTCTCGCCCGGGGGTACGCCGCCGCCCGGTTCGAGGCCGGTGCTGCGTTCCGGATCTGGATCTGGGTTGACGTAGGTCATGCCGTCCGGGTCCCCCGAAACCGGCGAGATCATCAGTGTGGACACACTTGTCGCGATCCCGGCCCGGGGGCGCACGGGCTCGACTAGATTCAGGCACCGCCGATGACCGTCCTCACCGGCCGAGCCACACCCGTACATGTCAGGAGCAGCGCATGAGCGATCTCGCTCTCGCTCCCCCGTCCGCCACGCCACTGGCCGGCGGTCTCGCCGACAGCCTCTTCGCGAGGGCGGACGAGAGCCCCGCCCTGCCGGTGCTCGCCCGCCGTACCGGCCCGGACTCCTCCACCTGGGAGGAGATCACCGCCGCGGAGTTCCGGGACGAGGTCGTCGGCCTGGCCAAGGGTCTGATCGCGTCCGGGATCTCGCCGGGCGCACGGGTGGCGATCATGGCGCGCACCCGCTGCGAATGGACCTTTCTCTGCCACGCCCTGTGGACGGTGGGCGCCGAGGTCGTGCCGATCTATCCGACCTCCTCGCGCGAGCAGGTGGAGTGGATCCTCAGGGACTCCGGCTGTGTCGCCGTGCTGGTGGAGGACGAGCAGAGCGTGATGACCGTCGGGTCGGTGTGCGCCGCGCTGCCGCGCCTCAGACACGTCTGGCAGCTGGACTCGGGTGGGCTGGAGCAGCTGACGGCGCGCGGCGAGTTCATCCCGTCGGCCACGGTCGACTCGATGCGCCGGATCGTGCTCCCGGACTCGACGGCCGTGGTCGCCTACACCTCCGGAACCTCGGGCCATGCCATGGGATGTGCCCTGAGCCACCGCGGTCTGGCGTTCATCTGCGACACCCTGCTGGAGGGCTGGGGACACACCGCGGCCCCGCCCGGGGAGCAGGGCGCCGTTCTCGCCTTCCTGCCGTTCTCCCACGTCTATGGCCTGATGATCCAGAGCCTGTGCGTCCGCGGCGGGCTGCTGATGGGGCACGAGCCCGATCTCAGCGGGGAGTCGCTCTCCTCTGCCCTGCGCACCTTCCGGCCCACCTATCTGTACGCGGTGCCCTCGCTGCTGGAGAAGATCTACAAGAACTTTCTGCGCACGGCGCAGCAGCAGGGCCGCGGGGCGCTGTTCGAGCGGGCCGCGGAGACGGCCCGGGACTTCGCCGCCGCGGTGGAGCGGCAGCGGCTGGGGCGGGGATCCGGGCCGGGCCTCGACCTGAAGCTGCAGCACGCCCTCTACGAGCGCACCGTCTACCGCCGGCTGCGGGCCGCGCTCGGCGGCCGGGCGCGCCGGGCCACCTCCGGCGGTTCGCCGCTCAACCGCGACCTCTCCCTCTTCTACGAGGGCATCGGCATCTACGTCCACGACGGCTACGGGCTGACCGAGACCAGCGGCGGGGTGACGATGCAGCCGTTCGGCCGGGAGAAGTCCGGCACTGTCGGACAGGCGCTGCCGGGCGTCGGGGTCCGGCTGGCCGAGGACGGGGAGATCCTGGTGCGGGGCCCGTCGGTGTTCCAGGGCTATGTGGGCGACGAGGCCGCCACCCGGGCGGCACTGCGCGGCGGCTGGCTGGCCACGGGGGACCTCGGGCGGCTGGACCCCGAGGGCTATCTCTCGATCACCGGCCGCAAGAAGGACATCATCATCACGAGCAGCGGCAAGAGCGTGGCCCCGGCGGCCCTGGAGCAGCGGCTGCGGATGAACCCGCTGGTCCATCAGGCCGTCGTCGTGGGCGACAACCGGCCGTGTGTGGGCGCCCTGGTCACCCTGGACCCGGATTTCGTGGCCCACTGGCGGGGCACGCTGTCCCTGCCGGGCGACGCGCCGACCAGGGAGGCCCGGGAGGAGAACGCGCTGCGCGAGGAGATCGCGCGGGCGGTCGCCGCGGCGAACAGCAGTGTGTCGCGCTCCGAGTCGATCCGGGTGTTCCGGGTGCTGCCCGAGCCGTTCGACGTGACCAACGGTCTGCTCACACCGTCGTTGAAGCTGCGCCGGGACGAGATCGTGCGGCGCTACGCGCTGGAGATCGACGCGATGTACCAGTCGCGTACGCGTCCGGGGCGGGGTCCGGCGTCCGGCGGATCCCCCGGCTGGGACGACTCCGACAACGTGTTCCGCTGACCGCCGCGGACCGCGCGGCCGGTGACGGGTTTGTCACCCACCGGGCACGGGCATGCGGGCGCGTAGGCTCCGCCCTCGCGGGAACCCACAGACCGGAGGACGCACAGGACACGAACTACCGCCCCGCTGCGCCGGGGCCCGGGAAGGCGAGATGGCACCCGAGCGGTATGGGGACAGGACACTGGCCGGCGAGGAGATCACGACCCGCATCGCCAGCTTCCCGGGGAAGCTGCACGATGTGACGGACGCACGCCTGGTCGCGGAGGAGTTCCTCTTCGATCTGGCCCGAATGTCGGCGCCGTCGGCTCCGGAGCACTGGGACGACATTCTCCTGGTGGTCACGGAACTGGCCGCCAACGCGGTCCAGTACGCGCCGGGTCCCTTCCAGCTGCGGCTGCGCAGGACGTTCGACGGGGTGCACGTGGTGATGCACGACACCAGCACCACCGAGCCCGCTCCCCGGCCCTTCCATCCGGGCAGCGGGGGCGGCGGGATCGGCTGGCATCTGATCCACACGCTGTGCGACCAGGTCAGCGTCGTCGGCGGCGCCCACGGCAAGGACATCCACGTCTTCCTGCCGTGGTGAGCCGCCCGGCGCCGGTGCTCAGCCGGCGGACCGCTCGCGGGGCGGCAGCCGGTGGTAGTAGTCGCCGACCGCGGTGAGGTAGGCCGGATCCATGGTCTCGCTGTCGGTGCGGAACCGGGGAGCCGCCTTCACCTCGGCCCGGGTGCAGGACACCGTCAGTCTCCGCTCGGCCGCGTCCACGGCGGCGATCGTGCCGACCGGCACCAGGAGGCTGCGGCCGAACACCCACATCCCGGTGTCGATGACGAGGTGCCGCATTCCGTGATGGTCGGCCTGCCGGTCGACATGGCCGATGGTGCCGTCGCTCGCGAGGACGGTGTAGCCCGTCAGACCCTGTTGCGCGAGGTGACTCAGGTCCGGCGCGTAGGACCAGATACTGTCGATGGCCACTGCTCGTTGCCTCCCCGGTGAACGTCCACTGCGCGGAGTGAGCGGGTCCGGTGTGTCCGCCCGCCCTCCTCCCACTGCAGCCAATACCCGGCGGGCGCCCGTACATTCGAAGGGCGCCGACGGGAAAAACGCGCGCCGGTGACCCGGTGCCGCGCGCCCGGCGAAAATCTTCCCGGGTACCCGCCGGAACGGGAGTCATGCCTGCGGGCGGCGACTTTTCCGTACCGGTCCGCGGGTCCCGCCCACGCTTTGTTCCGCCCCCTCGACGTGGGTTAGCCTTCGGCGTATTTCTCATCGCGCACATCCGTGAACTGCGGAAACGCGCACTGACTCTGCCGGAACGAGGGTGCGCATGACCAGCAAGAGCACCGGGGGGACCGACGCCGCTCCGGGGGACGAGGAGCTGAGGCGGCTCCTGGCGGGGCTGACGGCCGTACGGGACGGGGACTTCGGCACCCGGCTGCCGGACGAGGCCGACGGCCTCATGGGGGACATCGCCAAGGTCTTCAACGGCATGGTGGACCAGCTCTCGGTGTTCACCTCCGAGGTCACGCGCGTGGCCCGTGAGGTCGGCACCGAGGGCGCGCTCGGCGGGCAGGCACAGGTGCCGGGTGTCTCGGGCACCTGGGCCGACCTGACGGACTCGGTGAACGCGATGGCGGGCAACCTCACCGCCCAGGTCCGCAATGTGGCCCAGGTGACGACGGCCGTGGCCAAGGGCGACCTGTCGCAGAAGATCACCGTCGACGCGCGGGGCGAGATCCTCGAGCTGAAGAACACCATCAACACGATGGTCGACCAGCTCTCCGCCTTCGCCCAGGAGGTCACCCGCGTCGCCCGCGAGGTCGGCACCGAGGGCAGGCTCGGCGGCCAGGCCGATGTACAGGGTGTCCAGGGCACCTGGCGCGACCTGACCCACTCGGTGAACTTCATGGCCGGCAACCTCACCGGCCAGGTGCGCAACATCGCGCTGGTGGCGACGGCGGTCGCCAAGGGCGACCTGTCGCAGAAGATCACCGTCGACGCGCGGGGCGAGATCCTCGAGCTGAAGAACACCATCAACACGATGGTCGACCAGCTCTCCGCCTTCGCCGACGAGGTCACCCGGGTCGCCCGCGAGGTCGGCACCGAGGGCAGGCTCGGCGGCCAGGCCCAGGTGCGGGGTGTCTCCGGCACCTGGAAGGACCTCACCGACAACGTCAACGTGATGGCGTCCAACCTGACCGGTCAGGTCCGCTCCATCGCCCAGGTCGCGTCCGCCGTGGGCCGGGGCGACCTGTCGCAGCGGATCCGGGTGGAGGCCGCCGGTGAGGTCGCGGCGCTGGCCGACGTCATCAACACCATGGTGGACACGCTGTCGGCCTTCGCCGACGAGGTCACCCGGGTCGCCCGCGAGGTCGGCACCGAGGGCAGGCTCGGCGGCCAGGCTCATGTGCCCCATGTCGCGGGTACCTGGCGGGACCTCACCGACAACGTCAACTCCATGGCCAACAACCTCACCGGTCAGGTGCGCAACATCGCTCTGGTGACGACCGCCGTCGCCAGGGGCGATCTGTCGAAGAAGATCGACGTGGACGCGCGCGGGGAGATCCTCGAGCTGAAGACCACCATCAACACGATGGTCGACCAGCTCTCCGCGTTCGCCCAGGAGGTCACCCGCGTGGCCCGCGAGGTCGGCACCGAGGGCCGGCTCGGCGGCCAGGCCGAGGTCGAGGGCGTCTCCGGCACCTGGAAGCGGCTCACCGAGAACGTCAACGAACTGGCGGGCAACCTCACCCGGCAGGTCCGCGCGATCGCCCAGGTCACCAGCGCCGTCGCCGAGGGCGATCTGACGCGCTCGATCTCCGTCGAGGCGTCCGGCGAGGTCGCCGAGCTCAAGGACAACATCAACGCGATGGTGGAGTCCCTGCGCGAGACCACCCGGGCCAACCAGGAGCAGGACTGGCTCAAGACCAACCTCGCCCGGGTCTCCGGCCTGATGCAGGGGCACCGGGATCTGCCCGTGGTCGCCGAGCTGATCATGGATGAGCTGGTGCCGCTGGTGTCGGCCCAGTACGGCGCCTTCTACCTGGTGGAGGACGGCGACGACGGGCCCGGGCTGCGGCTGGTCGGCTCCTACGGGTACCCCGACGACAGCGGCCGGCCCACCCGTATCGCCTTCGGCCGCACCCTGGTCGGCCAGGCCGCCCGGAGCCGGCGGGCCATCACGGTGGACGAGCTGCCGCCGGACTACATGACCATCTCCTCCGGTCTCGGCCAGGTGGTGCCGACCTCGCTGGTGCTGCTGCCCATCGTGGTCGAGGGCCAGGTGCTGGGCGTCATGGAGCTGGCCTCGGTGACTCCGTTCACCCAGATCCACGGGGACTTCCTGGTCCAGCTGATGGAGACCATCGGCGTCAACGTCAACACCATCGTGGCCAACGCCCGTACCGACGAGCTGCTGGCCGAGTCGCAGCGGCTCACCGCCGAACTGCAGGAACGCTCGGCGGAGTTGCAGTCCCAGCAGGAGGAACTCCAGCACTCCAACGCCGAACTGGAGGAGAAGGCCGCGCTGCTGGCCGCGCAGAACCGGGACATCGAGGCGAAGAACCTGCAGATCGAGCACGCCCGGCAGGAGCTGGAGGCGCGGGCCCAGCAGCTCTCGCTGGCCTCGAAGTACAAGTCGGAGTTCCTGGCGAACATGAGCCACGAACTGCGCACCCCGCTGAACAGCCTGCTGATCCTGGCCCAGTTGCTCGCCCAGAACCCCTCGCGCAACCTCAGCCCGAAGCAGGTCGAGTACGCGCAGATCATCCACTCGGCGGGCTCGGACCTGCTGCAGCTGATCAACGACATCCTCGATCTGTCCAAGGTCGAGGCCGGGAAGATGGACGTCAGCCCCGAGCGGGTGGAGCTGCGCAGGCTCGTCGAGTACGTCGAGGTCACCTTCCGGCCCATGACGATGCAGAAGAGCCTGGACTTCACGGTGACGACGGCCCCGGGCGCGCCGGCGGACCTGCTCACCGACGACTCCCGGCTGCGGCAGGTGCTGCGCAATCTGCTGTCCAACGCGGTCAAGTTCACCGAGCGCGGCGGTGTGGAGCTGCGGATCGAGCCCGCGCCGGACGACGAGGTGCCCACCGGCGTGCTGCGCGGCGGGCCGGTGGTGGCCTTCCGGGTGCGGGACACCGGTGTCGGCATCCCGGAGCAGCATCTGGAGTCGATCTTCGGCGCCTTCCAGCAGGCGGACGGCACGACGAGCCGCAAGTACGGCGGCACGGGGCTCGGCCTGTCCATCACCCGGGAGATCGCGCATCTGCTCGGCGGCGCGGTCACCGTGGACAGCGTCGCGGGTCAGGGCAGCACCTTCACCCTGTTCCTGCCCGTGGCCCGGCCGGACTTCGAGGATCTGCTGCGGCCCGCGCAGGGCGCGGACCACGGTCCGTCCGAGGCGCTGCCGGACGCATCGTCCCGGCCGGTGCCGGCGATCGAGGCGGGGACCGGCTCCGGGCCGCGCCCGCGGCGGCTGCTGGTCGTGGAGGAGCGGCCCCGGGGCCTGCTGACCCTGGTCGCGGAGAGCGTGGTGCAGGACGTCACCCAGGGCGACGGCTCCTCCCGGCCGTCGGTCGACATCATCACGGCCGTCGGCGCCCAGGAGGCGGCCGGTGCGCTGGCCGCCGATCCGTGCCACTGCGTGGTGCTGGAGCTGGGCATGGAGACGGAGGTGGCCCGGTTCCTGGAGGCGCTGCGGGGCGATTCCGCCCTGACCGGCGTGCCGGTACTGGTGCACAGCGGTCACCGGACCGACGCGGCGGCGGAGGAGGCCCTGCGCTCCCGGGCCGGGGGCACGTCGCTGGAGTTCCTGTCCAGCCTGGACGAGCTGCGCGAACGCATCGCCCTGCACCTGGCCGCCGAGGAGCCCGGCGACGTGCTGTCGCTGGTGCGCGGCGACGAGGCGCACCGGAGCACCCCGCAGACGGTCGTGGACGGCTCGTTCTCCGGCCGGACGGTCCTCGTCGTCGACGACGACGCGCGCAACCTCTTCGCGCTCAGCGGCATCCTGGAGCTGCACGGCTTCCGGGTCCTGCACGCGGAGAACGGCCGCGCGGGCATCGAGAGACTCGTGAACAACCCCGACGTGGCGCTCGTGCTGATGGACGTGATGATGCCCGAGCTGGACGGCTACGCCGCCACGGCCGAGATCCGCTCCATGCCGCGGTACGCCGAGCTGCCCATCATCGCCGTCACCGCCAAGGCGATGCCCGGGGACCGGGAGAAGTCTCTCGCCTCGGGGGCGAGCGACTACGTCACCAAACCGGTCGACACCCAGGCTCTGATCGCCTGTGTCCGCCGCTGGCTGCCCGCATGAGCCGCGCCGCAGGACCCCGCAGCCGGCGAGGAGCGTGCGCACCGTGACGATCAGGGAGCATCCGGACGAGCAGCCCGGAATCGGACCCGGCCACCCGACGGCCGGGCCCGCCGGGGTGTCCGCGGACTCACCCGTGGGCAGGCTCGCGGCCACCGTGGACCGGCTCAGCCGTGAGGTGCGGGCCGCCCAGGCGGAGGCCGAGGGCCGCGCGCTGATCGAACTCGCCAAGGGCATTCTCGTCGAACGGCTGGGGTGCGGTCCCGCGCAGGCCGCCCGCCAGCTCTCCGAGCTGACCGAGCAGGCCGGGACCACCCAGCTGGAGTTCGCGGTCGAGGTCATCAACCAGGCCGCCCGGGACCGGATGTCCGAGGTGACGGACGCCTTCCTGGCCGCCACCCGGGC
>NZ_NEUB01000610.1:0-23052 GCF_002910825.1 Streptomyces sp. SM1
CCCGCAGGACGCCGGCCCCGGACGCCGCCGCCGAACAGGCGGCGGTGGCCGTCCAGGCGGAACTGAACGGCCACGGTGCCCCCGCGGGCCCCGCCGTTCCCGGGGAGCGCCCGCTGGCGAAGCCGCCGGTGCGCAAACTGGCGAAGGACCTGGGTGTCGACCTGGCCACGGTCACCCCGACCGGCCCGGACGGCATCATCACCCGTGAGGACGTCCACGCGGCGGTGGCGCCTCCGGCTCCGCGGGAGACCGCCCCGGCAGCCGTAGCGGCCGCCGCACCCGCGCCCGCCGCCCCGGTGTCGTACGACACCGCCCGCGAGACCCGTATCCCCGTCAAGGGGGTGCGCAAGGCGACGGCGGCGGCGATGGTCGGCTCGGCGTTCACGGCGCCGCATGTCACGGAGTTCGTGACGGTGGACGTGACGCGCACGATGAAGCTGGTCGAGGAGCTCAAGCAGGACAAGGAGTTCGCGGGCCTGCGCGTGAACCCCCTTCTGCTGATCGCCAAGGCCCTGCTGGTCGCGATCAGGCGCAACCCCGACGTCAACGCGTCGTGGGACGAGGCGGCCCAGGAGATCGTGGTCAAGCACTACGTCAACCTGGGCATCGCGGCGGCCACCCCGCGCGGTCTGATCGTCCCGAACATCAAGGACGCCCACGCCAAGACGCTGCCGCAACTGGCCGGGTCCCTGGGCGAACTGGTGTCCACGGCCCGCGAGGGCAAGACCTCACCCGCCGCCATGCAGGCGGGCACGGTCACGATCACCAACGTCGGCGTCTTCGGCGTCGACACCGGCACGCCGATCCTCAACCAGGGCGAGTCCGCGATCCTCGCGGTCGGCGCGATCAAGCTCCAGCCGTGGGTCCACAAGGGCAAGGTCAAGCCCCGCCAGGTCACCACCCTGGCCCTCTCCTTCGACCACCGCCTGGTCGACGGCGAACTGGGCTCCAAGGTCCTGGCCGACGTGGCCGCGGTCCTGGAACAGCCGAAACGGCTGATCAGCTGGGCATGACGCCCGCGAACCACTAGGTTCATGAGCCAGGAGGGGCGCCGCAACTTCGGATTGCGACGCCCCTCCTGCTGTTCCGGCCCGCTCAGGCCCGATGGAGCACGTACACCGGAGCCCCGTCCCCGGATCCGCCCCGCGAGCGGATGCAGGCGTGCTTGCGCAGCAGCCGGAGGCAGTCGTTGACGCGGCGCGCGGACAGCCCTGTACGAGCGGCGATCGACTCCAGCGGCTCGCGCAGTTCACCCTCCTCGACGAGCACGGGAGCGATGGCCACGGCCACCGCCCACACGTCCTCGGTCACGGACAGCCGCTCCCGCCAGCCGGCCAGTACCGATTCCGTGGTGGGCAGCGTGGTGAGGTGCCCCCTGACCGGACGACGTTCGAGGACGAGGCCGTCGAACCGGTCCGCGATCCGTTCCATCGCCCGGACCATGGCCTGCTGTACGGCGAGGGTGGCCTGCTGGGTGACCAGCAGCTCCCTCTGCATCTTCACCGTCTCCTTCTGCAAAGCGATCGACTCGCGCTGTCCGCCGGCGAGCTCCTCGTCCAGCTGGAGGTTGTGCGCCTCCAGCCGGACGATGGCCTCCGCGACCTGCTCCGGCATGGCGTAGGCGATGGGCGCCCCGGGTCCGACGGGCTGCACCTCGGCCTCGTCGAGGGAGTAGGAGCCCTCACGCTGAACGGTCTCGATCACTTCCGCGACCCACTGCCTGAAGGGGGCGCAGGCCGGTTTGGTACAGGCGTTGACGAGCAGGACGAGACCTTGGAGAGAGATGACGTGCAAGTCTCGACGCCACCCTCGACCTGCGGGAACGCTGAGACCGTAACCTCCAGTTACGGTCTCGAGCATTTCTCGGTGCTCGTCGGGAACATGGTCTGCGAGAGCCTTGCGAGAGTTGGTGTGGCCGAGTTCCTTGCAGACGTCCACCGCCGGGAACCAGTGCTTCCCGTCCGGCGTCGTCAGCCTCCGCACCCGGGCGCCGGTCGCCGCGTAGACGAAGTCGCTGACGTCGATCGCTTCGTGCCGCTCGGCGGAGTTCTGCCGTTTGCTGGGTTCGTTCATGTGAACCACCTCCGCTGCGGAACGTAGAGCGGGGCGGAACGCATATGCCAGCTGGTTCGATGATGTTCACCATCGCGAGAGAAACCGACCGGAACGGGCTGTGCCGGCTGACGGGAACGTATACGGCGGATACCGGCGCGGGGTGCGCGCACCGGGCAGCAGACGGGGCCCACCCGTGCGGGTGGGCCCCGTCGTGTCGCGTTCGTGCGTCAGATCTTGCCGAAGCCGTAGCCCAGGAGCTTCTTCGCGTCCTTCTCGCGCTGGGCGGCGGAGGAGGAGGCGAGGACCGTGCCGATGACCGTCTTGCCGTTGCGGGTGGCCGCGAAGACCAGGCAGTACTTGGACGTGGAGCCCGAGCCGGTCTTCACGCCGATCGTGCCGCTGTAGCTGCTGAGCAGCGTGTTCGTGTTGGTCCACGGCGCCATCGTGCGGGTGCCGCCCGACTTCGTCCGCGTCTTCGCCGTGTACTTCTTCGTCTTGACGATGGCGCGGAACGTGGCGTTCTTCATCGCGCTGCTGGCGATCTTCGTCAGATCGCGGGGCGTGGAGTAGTTCTTGCCGTTCCCGATGCCGTCGAACGAGTCGAAGTGGGTGTTCTTCAGGCCCAGTCTCTTCGCGTCCGCGTTCATCTTGCCGATGAACGACTTCACCCGCGCCGACCGGGTCGTGCCCGTGCCGAACTTGTCGGCCAGCGCGTACGCCGCGTCGCAGCCGGACGGCAGCATCAGCCCGTACAGCAGCTGGCGCACGGTGACCTTGTCGCCGACGATCAGCCGTGCGGACGAGGCGGTCCTCGACACGATGTAGTCGCTGTACGCCTTCTGGATGGTGACGGTGGAGTTGAGGTTCAGGTTCTTCTGCGCGAGCACGACCTTCGCGGTCATGATCTTCGTCGTCGAGCCGGTCGAGCGGCGCGTGTCGCCGCCCTTCGTGTAGAGCGTCCTGCCGTTCGCGTTGTTCATCACGTAGCCGCCCTTGGCGACGATCGCGGGCACGGCGGCGGCCTGTACGGGAGCCTGTACGGGTGCGGCCTGGGCGGGCGCTGCGTAGAGGGCTCCGGTCGAGAGCATCGCGCCGGTGGTCACGGCGACGCCCACGGCTCTGCGGATGCGGATACCCTGAATGCCGATTTTCAAGTCAGATACCCCGAATGTCATGAATGGCCTTGTGGTGCGGCCGAGTTGAGGTGCGGCCACACGTCAGGCGCCGCACATATCTGACTCGTGCGCGGAACGGATGGTTGTGCGGGAGACGGGGTGACTTTCCGCGGAGTCCGGTCCCGCATCGTGGACGTACGCTTCCACGCGTACGTGTTGTATCTATCCTGTCCGCATGGCCAGCCCGACCCCCGCGAAGCAACCACCCGCCGCCGAGCGCGTCTACGGCCACGTCAAGCAAGGCGTACTGGACCGCCGTTACGAGGGCGGCACGCTGCTCACGGAGGGCGAGCTGGCCGAGGCCGCCGGGGTCTCGCGGACGCCCGTGCGCGAGGCGCTGCTGCGGCTGGAGGCGGAGGGGCTGATCAAGCTCTACCCGAAGAAGGGCGCCCTCGTCCTGCCCGTCTCCGCGCAGGAGATCGCCGACGTCGTGGAGACCCGGCTGCTGGTCGAGGAGCACGCCGCCAGGAAGGCCGTACCCGCGCCGCCCGGCCTCATCGAGCGGCTGGAGCGACTGCTCGCCCGGCAGCGGGAGCAGGCAGCGGCCGGTGACTACGCCGCAGCCTCCGTCACCGACCGCTGCTTCCACGCCGAGATCGTCCGCAGCGGCGGCAACGAGATCCTCTCCCGCCTCTACGACCAGCTCCGCGACCGCCAGCTGCGGATGGGCGTCGCCGTGATGCACTCCCACCCCGACCGCATCGCCAAGACCCTCGCCGAACACGAGGAGATCCTCCGGGCGCTGCGCTCGGGCGACGCGGAGGCGGCCGTCGGTGTGGTCAGCCGGCATGTCGGCTGGTTCTCCCACCTGGCCAGGGGTGAGGTGCGATGAGCCGCGCACTGCCCGGGAATCCCACCCCGGTGGGGGCACCCCCAGGCGGCCGGCGCGCCCTCGCCGTGTGGGGGGTCGGCGTCTCCGTCTACTTCGTCGCCGTCATCTTCCGTACGTCCCTGGGGGTGGCCGGGCTCGACGCCGCCGACCGTTTCGACGTCAACGCCTCCGCCCTGTCCACCTTCTCCATCCTCCAACTGCTCGTCTACGCGGGCATGCAGATACCCGTCGGGCTGCGGGTCGACCGGCTCGGCACCAAGAAGGTGCTGGGCATCGGCGTCGTGCTGTTCACGGCCGGGCAGCTCGGCTTCGCGCTCTCCCCCTCGTACGGCATGGCGCTCGCCTCGCGGGCGCTGCTCGGCTGCGGTGACGCGATGACGTTCATCAGCGTGCTGCGGCTGGGCACCCGGTGGTTCCCGGCCCGGCGCGGGCCGCTGGTCGCGCAGATGGCCGGGCTGGTCGGCATGGCGGGCAACCTCGTCTCCACACTGATGCTCTCCCGGCTGCTGCACGGCGTCGGCTGGACGGCGGCGTTCGCGGGCAGCGCGCTCGCGGGGGTCGTGGTCCTCGTGCTGCTGGTGCTGTTCCTCAGGGACCATCCCGAGGGGCAGGAACCGGAGCCCGTCCCGCACCGGGGCGTCGCCTATGTACGGCGTCAGATCACCGCGTCCTGGCGGGAGCCGGGGACCCGGCTCGGACTGTGGGTGCACTTCACCACCCAGTTCCCGGCGATGGTGTTCCTGCTGCTGTGGGGCATGCCGTTCCTGGTCGAGGCGCAGGGGCTGTCGCGGGCGGTCGCCGGTGAACTGCTGACGCTGGTGGTGCTCTCCAACATGGCCGTCGGGCTGGTCTACGGTCAGGTCGTCGCCCGGCACCACGGGGCGAGGCTGCCGCTGGCGCTGGGGACGGTCGGTGCGACCGCGCTGCTGTGGGCCGCGACGCTGGCCTATCCGGCGGACACCGCGCCGATGTGGCTGCTGGTGGTGCTGTGCACGGTGCTGGGGGCCTGCGGGCCGGCGTCGATGCTGGGGTTCGACTTCGCACGGCCGGCGAATCCGCCGGAGCGGCAGGGTACGGCGTCGGGGATCACGAACATGGGGGGTTTCGTCGCCTCCATGACGACGTTGTTCGCGATCGGGGTGCTGCTGGACGCGACCGGTGACGACTACTCCGTCGCCTTCTCGTCCGTGTTCGTGCTCCAGGCGCTGGGGGTCTCGCAGATCCTCCGGTTGCGGAGGCGGGCGGTGCGCAGGGAGCGGGAGCGGTTGGTCGCGTCCCGGGTCGCTTCCGTGCACGTGCCCGTGTAGGTGACGGGGGCGGACGCCGGGCGGGGGCGGGTCGCGCGGCCGGCGCCCGCCCGTGCCGCCCTGGGGGCACCTCCCAGGCCTTCGAGGCGCTGAGGGGGGCACGATTGTCCGCGGATGCACGAGCGCCCGCGGATGCGCGGCTACGGCGTGACCGCGAAGTGCTTCAGGATCGCGGCCGCCAGATCCAGGTCGCCCTCCGTCTTCACCCGGTCGGCCGCCGCCTCGGGGGTCGTGCGGCCGCAGGCCAGCCGGAGATAGGTCTCCCAGTCGAGGACGAGGGTGGCGGCGGGGCCCAGCGCCGGGGCTGTTTCCAGGGTGCCGCGGCCCTGGATGTCGACGCGGATCGTGCGCAGGAACTCCACCGGACCGTGGACGTCGATGACCACGGCGGAACTGCGCGGCGCCTGCGCCTGCTCGGCGACCACCCGCGGCAGTTCGGCGAGCAGTACGTCGCGGGCGATGTGCGCGCCGGGGGAGTCGAGGTTGCCGGGCCGGCCGAGGGCCGTGCGCAGGTCCTGCTCGTGCGCCCACACGTCGAACGCGTGCCGGCGCATGGACTCCTCCAGCGTCAGCTCCGTGCCCAGCGGGCCGCGCACCTTGGTGTCGGGCAGGCGCGTCTCGTTCCGCAGCTGCCGGTTGCGGCGGATGATCGAGAGCTCCAGCTCGGAGGTCATCTCCGGCGCCGTGTGGTGGCGGCGCACGTCGACCTGCATCTCCATGTACCGCTGGTGGTCGTTGGTGACGTGGTAGAGGTCGCGCGGCAGGGTGTGGATGGGGCGGGGGTCGCCGTACATCTCGGAGTCCAGGCCGATGACGTGCGAGACGACGTCACGGACCGACCAGCCCGGGCACGGCGTCCGCCGGTTCCAGTCGGCCTCCGGGAGCGGCTGCACCAGCTCGGATATCGCCTCGATCGAGTGGGTCCAGGCGTCGGCGTAGGGCTGGAGGGTGGGATGCAGGCTCACGGAACGGGACCCCTCGGCGGTCGGTACACGGGCAGGTTGTGGCGGCGGTGCCAGTGGGCGGTGGCTGCACTGCGTGGGTGTCTCGGGTCTCCCCCGGTTCTCGGCTTCGCTCGAACAGGGGGGACCCCCAAGTTACGCTGCTGAGAGGCACCCCTGCAGTGCTTTCGTGTGACGATCGTAGGCCCGTGTGCGCGGGTCGAATGCCAGGACGGTGGTAGTGTGCGCGCTTCCTTGCTTCAAGTCGCCGTGAACGAGGGCGAATCGGTCGAATCGCGTCGGCTCCGGGTTGCCGCGATGGTACGGGATCAGGCCGGAGCGGATCTTGTCGTGCTTCCGGAGCTGTGGACCACGGGCGCCTTCGCCTACGAGGAGTTCGCCGGCGAGGCGGAGCCGCTCGAGGGGCCGACGTACGAGGCGATGGCCAAGGCCGCGAGCGAGGCGGGGGTGTGGCTGCACGCGGGCTCGGTCCCGGAGCGGGACCCGGCCGGTCCCCTCTACAACACCTCGCTCGTCTTCTCCCCCTCCGGTGACCTGGCCGCCGCGTACCGCAAGATCCACCGGTTCGGCTTCGACAAGGGCGAGGCCGTGCTGATGGGGGCGGGCGACGCACTGGTGACCGTCCGCCTTCCGCACACCGTGCTCGGTGTGGCCACCTGCTACGACCTCCGCTTCCCCGAACTCTTCCGCGGTCTCGTCGACGCCGGCGCCGAGACGCTCGTCGTCCCGGCGGGCTGGCCGGAGCGCCGCCGGTCCCACTGGACGCTGCTGGCGCGGGCACGGGCCGTGGAGAACCAGGCGTTCGTCCTCGCGTGTGGAACGGCCGGGACCCACGCCGGAGTTCCGCAGGCGGGTCACTCGATCGTGGTGGATCCCTGGGGCGAGGTGCTGGCGGAGGCGGGCCCCGGCGAGGAGGTCCTGATGGTCGAGTTCGACCCGGCCACGGTGGCGGACACCCGCGAACGCTTCCCCGCCCTGAAGGACCGCGTCCTGGGCCTGGAACGCCCCGGACCCCGGCCGTAGCGCCCCGGTGCGGCGACTCCTCGCGCGGAGGAGGACAGGGGGGAGGGCGGCGGGAGGAGGGCACGTCCCCGACTCGGGTCCCTAGCCGTCCTCCCGCTCCTTCTCCCCGAGGTGGATCACACACACCGCCACCGCGATCAGCAGCGCCGGGTCCGCGTCGTCCCGTACGACGTCGATGCCGTACGTGTCCCGGATGGTCAGCAGGCGCCGTGAGATGACGGCGAGCAGCTCGCCGTCGTACTCGACGGCGAACTCCCGGTCGAGGATCCGGCCGCTGACGTCCAGTTCGGTGCCGCCGTCCGCCAGGGCCACCCGGTAGTGGTTGCGCAGCAGCGACAGCCGCTTGCGCCGGACCGTGGCGAGCGGCTCGCCGTCCCGTTCGATCACCATCGTGTCCCGCAAGGCGAACATCTTCTGCCGGATGTCGATGAGGACTCGTCCCCCGGCGTCCTTCAGCTCGAAGGTGTCCCGCAGCCGCATGGCCTTGCCGTCGACGAGGAAGACCTTGTTGCCCCGGTCGTCCTCGATCCAGTAGTCGTCCCCGATCCCCAGAATCCGGTCCCGCACGAGAAATCTCATGCCACGAGGACTTCCCCGGCCCCGCCCCGGCAACCCGGCGGCTAGCCCGACGGGCCGAGCCCCGTCACCCGGACCGGACACCTGCCGCGCCGCGGCGGGTGCCGGCCCCGGCCGGTTGGGGACATCCGGTCGACGCCCGGCGCGGACCGCTCCCGACCGGGGCGACGGCGCGGCCGGCCGGAGGGGCGGAAGCCGGCCCGGAAATCGGGAGCGTCCTGGGTGAGTTCCCAGGGGCTTCCTCTGACGGGGGGTGAGCGCGAGGCGGCCATGCGCTGAAGGCCGGGCGCGACCGGAAAGGGCGCCGGGCGGGGCCGGAAAAACGCGGCCGGGATCGCACAGGGCGCGGGAGAGACGTCGCTCTCCCGCGCCCTCGTGTGTCCGGCCGCCCCGGTCAGACCCCGTAGCCGTCGCTGTAGCCGTCGCGGGTGCGGGGGCGGGTGGTGTCGTCGACGACCGGGGTGGCGGGTGGTACGACGACCCGCCGACGCCGGGCGATGCTGCTGAAGGTCGCGACGCCGATCAGACCGACGATCATGAAGATGATGCCGACCAGGTCAAGGTTGACACCCTGCATGTCCCAGTCGGTCGCGAACGTGAGGATTGCTCCCACGGCGATGAGGATGATGCATCCGCCGAGGCCCATAGGTGTCGCCTCCCTGTCCGGTGTCTCCGGTGCGCACCGGGTACCCGGACGGGCGGCGGCCATGCGCCCCGGGGTCAGGGGCGGTTGACTAACCCTCAAGGAACGCCACGAGCGCGTTCGCCAGCAGGAACGGGTCCTCGGCGCCGCACAGTTCACGGGCGCTGTGCATCGACAGGATGGCCACGCCGATGTCGACGGTGCGGATGCCGTGCCGGGCCGCGGTGATCGGGCCGATCGTGGTGCCGCAGGGCATCGCGTTGTTGGAGACGAAGGACTGGAAGGGGATGTCCGCCTTCTCGCAGGCCGCCGCGAACACCGCCCGGCCCGAACCGTCCGTCGCGTAGCGGTTGTTGACGTTGACCTTGAGGATGGGGCCGCCGTCGACGCGGGGGTGGTGCGTCGGGTCGTGCCGCTCCGCGTAGTTGGGGTGGACGGCGTGGCCGGTGTCGGAGGACAGGCAGACGGTGCCGGCGAAGGCACGGGCCCGGTCCTCGTACGAGCCGCCGCGCGCGAACACCGAGCGCTCCAGGACACCGCCGAGCAGCGGGCCGTCCGCTCCGGTGTCGGACTGGGAGCCGTTCTCCTCGTGGTCGAACGCGGCGAGGACGGGGATGTAGGACAGGGTGGAACCCTGTCCGGCCACCGCCGCCAGCGCGGCCGTACCGGCGTGCACGGAGAGCAGGTTGTCCATGCGCGGACCCGCCACCAGCTCGCGGTCGCGGCCCAGGTAGGCCGGCGGTTCGACGGGGTGGACCATCAGGTCCCAGCCGGTGACCTCACCGGAGGGGAGGCCGGCGGTCTCCTCCAGGAAGGCGATGAGGTCGCCGTCGCGGATCTCGTCGCCCATGCCCCAGACCGGCTGCATGTGCCGCTGCTTGTCGAGCTTGAGGCCGTCGGAGTTCACCGCGCGGTCCAGGTGGATGGCGAGCTGGGGCACGCGCAGCAGCGGGCGGTCGACGTTCACCAGGTGGGTGGAGCCGTCGCGCAGGGACAGCCGGCCGGCCATGCCCAGGTCCCGGTCGAGCCAGGAGTTGAGCAGCGGACCGCCGTAGATCTCCACGGCGACCTGACGCCAGCCGTGCGCCCCGCTGTCGGGCCGGGGCTTCACCCGCAGGGTGGGGGAGTCGGTGTGGGCGCCGACGATGCGGAAGGGGGTGTGGGGGGCGGCACCCTCGGGGACGTACCAGGCGATGATCGCGCCGCCGCGCAGCACGTACGTGCCGCCGGCCGTCCCGTCCCAGGCGTCCGTCTCCGCGACCTGCCGGAAGCCCGCCTTCTCCAGCCGCTCGGCGGCGTTCGCCACGGCGTGGTACGGCGTGGGGCTCGCCGCCAGGAAGGACATGAGGTCGTCGGTGTGACCGCGATCGAAGCGGGGGGGTTCGCTCATGGGTTCACCATAACGAGAGCGAGGGCCCGCTCACCTGTGCGGGAGCGGGCCCTCGTGCACGCCGGTACGGCCCGGCCGTACCGTCTGTACGGGGTCGTCCTAGAACGCCGCCTCGTCCAGCTCCATCAGGTCCAGGTCGACGCCCTCGGCGATCTTGCGGGCCTGGGTGACGCCCGGCAGGACGTTGGCCGCGAAGAACCTCGCCGCGGCGATCTTGCCGGTGTAGAAGGCCTTGTCCTTCGCGGAGGCGGCCGGGAGCTTCTCGGCGGCGACCGCCGCACCCCTGAGCAGCAGGTAGCCGACGACCACGTCGCCGGAGGCCATCAGCAGGCGGGTGGTGTTCAGGCCCACCTTGTAGATGTTCTTGACGTCCTGCTCGGTGGCCGCGAGGTCGGTGAGCATCAGGCCGACGAGGGCCTCCAGCTCGACGGCGGCCTTGGCCAGCTGCTCGCGGGCGCCCGCCAGTTCCTCGCCGCCCTCACCGACCGCCAGGAACTTCTTGATGTCCTCGGCGAGCGAGTTCAGGGCGGCGCCCTGGTTGCGGACGATCTTCCGGAAGAAGAAGTCCTGGCCCTGGATGGCGGTGGTGCCCTCGTACAGGGTGTCGATCTTGGAGTCCCGGATGTACTGCTCGATCGGGTACTCCTGCAGGAAGCCGGAGCCGCCGAAGGTCTGCAGCGACTGGGCGAGCTGCTCGTAGCCCTTCTCGGAGCCGTAGCCCTTGACGATGGGCAGGAGCAGGTCGTTGAGCGCGTGCTCGGCGGAGACGTCCTCGCCCGCCGCCTCCTTCACCGCGATGGTGTCCTGGACGGACGCGGTGTGCAGGACGAGGGCGCGCATGCCCTCCGCGTACGCCTTCTGCGTCATCAGCGAGCGGCGCACGTCGGGGTGGTGGGTGATGGTGACCTTCGGGGCGGCCTTGTCCATGAAGTTCGCCAGGTCGGGGCCCTGGACGCGCTCCTTGGCGTACTCCAGCGCGTTCAGGTAGCCCGTCGAGAGCGTGGAGATCGCCTTCGTGCCGACCATCATCCGGGCGAACTCGATGATGCGGAACATCTGGCGGATGCCGTCGTGCTTGTCGCCGATCAGCCAGCCCTTGGCGGGGTGCTGGTCGCCGAAGGTCATCTCGCAGGTGTTGGAGGCCTTCAGGCCCATCTTGTGCTCGACGTTCGTGGCGTACACGCCGTTGCGCTCGCCCAGTTCACCGGTCTCGAAGTCGAAGAGGAACTTCGGGACGAGGAAGAGGGACAGGCCCTTGGTGCCGGGACCGGCGCCCTCGGGACGGGCCAGCACGTAGTGGAGGATGTTCTCCGACATGTCGTGCTCACCGGAGGTGATGAACCGCTTCACGCCCTCGACGTGCCAGGAGCCGTCCTCCTGCTGCACGGCCTTGGTGCGGCCGGCGCCCACGTCCGAGCCGGCGTCCGGCTCGGTGAGGACCATGGTGGAGCCCCACTGCCTGTCGACCGCGATCTGCGCGATCTTCTTCTGGACGTCGTTGCCCTCGTCGTGCAGGATCCCGGCGAAGGCCGGACCGGAGGAGTACATCCACACGGCCGGGTTCGCGCCCAGGATCAGCTCGGCGTACGCCCAGATCAGCGACGGCGGGGCGGTGGTGCCGCCGATGCCCTCGGGCAGGCCCAGACGCCAGTACTCGGAGTCCATGAAGGCCTGGTAGCTCTTCTTGAAGGACGCGGGAACCGGCGCCGTGCTGGTCTCCGGGTCGAAGACCGGCGGGTTGCGGTCGGCGTCCGTGAAGGACTCGGCCAGCTCGTTCTCCGCGAGGCGGGTGAGCTCGTCGAGGATGCTCTTCGCGGTCTCGACGTCCATCTCCTCGAACGGGCCCGTGCCGTACAGCTTGTCGCGCCCGAGTACCTCGAAGAGATTGAACTCGATGTCGCGGAGATTCGACTTGTAGTGCCCCATGGCGACGGCTCCGTAAGAGAGAGATCGGCGAGGTACTGACTCCTCGCACCTAGTACGCATACCAACAAGTAGCTACGATGATGCTACCCGTCGGTAATAAGAAGCAAGCCCTATCCGGACATCTGTGACCCAGCCCTCCCGTCGGGTCGTTAGTCTGTGCGGCATGTACGGCTACGACCAGAGCGCGGGGACTCAAGCGGGTTACGTTCCGCCGCAGCAGCAGATGCCGGGCGGGTACGGACAGCAGGCACCGCTGTATCCAGAGCCGTCCGCGCCCTCGCTCGCCGACGCCGTGCGCGCGTTCACCACGGGCCAGATGGCGGCCGAGGACTTCCAGCAGATCTTCGCCACGTCCAAGGTCTACTGCCCGCGCGGTGACAATCCGGGCTTCCTCGCCCTGCACAACACCCAGCAGCCGGTGATCCCGATGTTCACCTCGCTCAAGGAACTGCGGCGGTACGCGGGCAAGGAGTCCAAGTACTTCGTGATCACCGGGGCCGAGGTGATCGACCTGCTGCCGACCGGCTACGGCTTCGTGGTCGACATGGAGGGTGAGCACCGGATGGTCTTCGACGCCAAGGCCGTGGAGCAGATGGTCGAGTTCGCCATGCGCCGGATGTATGGCTGAAGCCATCGCTGCGCAGGCGGCTGGCCTTTGACGCCAGGAGCGGAGCCCGGAGGGAATTCCCTCCGGGCTTTCTCTGTTCCGAGTGGCAAGAAGTTCAACGCTCAACTAAAATGGGCGTATCCGAGGAGGTGCCGACATGCCTGCAGTGACCGTCGAGAACCCGTTGACGCTGCCCCGTGTGACCGCGTCCACCGATGCCGTGGCACGCCCCGTGCTCACCGTCACCACCGCGCCCGGCGGTTTCGAGGGCGAGGGCTTCCCGGTGCGCCGCGCGTTCGCCGGGATCAACTACCGCCATCTCGACCCGTTCATCATGATGGACCAGATGGGTGAAGTGGAGTACGCGCCCGGAGAGCCCAAGGGAACGCCCTGGCACCCGCACCGCGGCTTCGAGACCGTCACCTACATCATCGACGGGGTCTTCGACCACCAGGACTCCAACGGCGGTGGCGGCACCATCACCAACGGTGACACCCAGTGGATGACGGCCGGAAGCGGTCTGCTGCACATCGAGGCGCCGCCGGAGCAGCTCGTCATGTCCGGCGGGCTCTTCCACGGGCTCCAGCTGTGGGTGAACCTGCCCGCCAGGGACAAGATGATGGCCCCGCGCTACCAGGACATCCGCAGCGGCAGCGTCCAGCTGCTCACCTCCCCCGACGGCGGCGCGCTGCTGCGGGTCATCGCCGGTGAGCTGGACGGGCACGAGGGCCCCGGCATCACCCACACGCCGATCACGATGGTCCACGCCACGCTGGCGCCCGGCGCCGAGGTCACCCTGCCCTGGCGGGAGGAGTTCAACGGCCTGGCGTACGTCATGGCGGGGCGCGGGTCGGTCGGCGCCGAGCGGCGGCCGGTCCACCTGGGGCAGACGGCGGTCTTCGGCGCCGGCTCCTCGCTGACCGTCCGCGCGGACGAGAAGCAGGACGGACACACGCCGGACCTGGAGGTCGTCCTCCTCGGCGGGCAGCCCATCCGTGAGCCCATGGCCCACTACGGCCCGTTCGTGATGAACACCAAGGACGAGCTGATGCAGGCCTTCGAGGACTTCCAGAAGGGCCGGCTCGGCACGGTCCCCGCCGTGCACGGCATGTCGGAGAAGGGCCCGCAGGAGGCCTGACCGGCCGCCGGCAGCAGTGGTGCCCCTGCGGGCGGCCTGCCCGGAACCGGCGGTGAGACCGGCCGCGGACGGACGCGACGACGTCCGTCCGCCGCCGGACCACCGCGGACGTGCGAGAGGGGGCGGCGCGGCGATGAGCCGTGGCGCCGGGTGGGGCCGGCGTGGTGCGGGTGTTCAGACCGGGGGCGCGCCGTCGGGACCCGCCCCGTCCTTCTCGTACAGCTCGTACCAGATGCTCTTTCCCTTGCCGCGCGGGTCGACGCCCCAGGTGTGGGCGAGAAGTTCGACCAGGACCAGACCGCGGCCGGACGACGCCAGCTCGCCCGGTCTGCGCAGATGCGGCAGATCGCCACCGGCGTCGGTGACCTCGACGCGGATGCGGCGGCCGTCTCCCCCGTCGGAGACCTCGGCGAGCAGCAGAGCATTGGCGTCGGTGTGCACGAGGACGTTGGTGAGGATCTCCGACAGCAGCAGCACCGCCGAGTCCACCTGGTCCGGCGAGGACCAGTCGTGCAGCAGCTGACGCAGTTGGTGCCGGGCCACCGCGACCTGCTCGGGCTCGGCCTGCGCGACCGTCAGCATCGTGCGGCGCACCGGCGGCCGTACCGTGTCCCGGGCTCCGCAGCCGCAGCCGTCGCCCTGCCGGGACAGCAGCAGTACGGCGATGTCGTCCTCCCGGCGGTCGATCAGCGGGCCGGTGGTGTGGTGGGAGGACGGGCCGTGCACCGCCTGGACCAGCGCGTCGGCCAGTTCCTCCTGGTTTCCCTTGTGCTCCTCGAGGATGGCGCGCAGCCGGCGCCAGCCGGTGTCCAGGTCGTGTCCGCCGGTCTCGATCAGCCCGTCCGTGCAGATCATCAGCGTCTCGCCGGAATCCAGGATCAGCCGGGTGGTGGGGTAGTCGGCGTCCGGGTCGATGCCCAGGGGCAGCCCGCCCGCCGTCGGCCGGGTCAGCACCGTCGCGTCGGCCGTGCGGATCACCGGGTCCGGGTGCCCGGCGCGGGCGACCTCCAGCACTCCGCTGTCGGGGTCGACCTCGGCGTACAGACAGGTCGCGAAGCGCAGCTCGGCCGGGTCCGCCTCGCCGATGCCGTGCAGGAAGCGGGAGGCGCGGGACAGTACCGCGTCCGGTCGGTGGCCCTCGGATGCGTACGCCCGCAGGGCTATCCGGAGCTGGCCCATGAGCCCGGCGGCCCGTACGTCGTGCCCCTGGACGTCGCCGATGACGAGCGCGAACCGTCCTCCGCCGGGCCGTGTCGGGGAGGTGCCCCCGGGCAGCGGGATCACGTCGTACCAGTCACCGCCGACCTGGAGGCCACCGCCGGTGGGGACGTAGCGGGCGGTGACGCTCATGCCGGGGATGCCCGGGCCGAGCTTCGGCATCATCGAACGCTGCAGACCGTCGGTCAGCGCCCGCTCGCTCTCGGCGGTGCCCGCGCGGGACAGTGCCTGGGCCAGCATCCGGGCCACCGTGGTCAGCACGGAACGCTCGTCGGGAGTGAACGCGACCGGATAGGCGAAGGCGGCCAGCCAGGCGCCCATCGTGCGGCCGGACGAGGTCAGCGGCAGAAACGCCCAGGACCGGCGTCCGAAGCGCTGGGCGAGCGGCCAGGTGAGGGGGTAACGGTTCCGGTACTCCTCGGGGGAGGAGAGATAGACCGCGCGGCCCGTGCGCACCACCTCGGCGGCGGGGTAGTCCGTGTCCAGCGGCATGTAGAACGCGTTGTCGGCGCCGGGCTCGTGTCCGTGGTGGCCGATGATCGTGAGCTGGCCGCCCTCCACCCCGAACACGGCCAGTCCGTCCGGTGAGAATCCGGGCATCGACAGATTGGCAGCGACTCTCAGCACCTCCTGCGTCGACCGTGCCTCCGCCAGGGCACGGCCGGCGTCCAGCAGGAACGCCTCCCGTGAGCGCCGCCAGTCGCCGGTGACCGCGCTGCGCCCGGCGGGCGTTCCCGGCGTGGGCTCGGCGACCTCCTGGAGGGAGCCGGTCAGGAGATATCCCTTGCGGGCGTGGTCGAAGGAGGGCTTGGAACGGCTGCGCACGACCCGTACGACCCGGTTCTGTTCGTCCATGATCCGGATCCGCACCTCCGCGAGGGTGCCCTCGGCGACGGCGAGCTGGACCACTCCGGTGATCTCGTTCCAGTCGACGGGGTGCAGACGTGCCCGGACCTGCGCCTCCGTGAGGGTGACCTCCTGGGCGGGCAGTCCGAGCAGCCGTGCCGCCACGGCGTCGACCGTGACCAGCCCGGCAGCGGTGTCCCAGTGCCACACACCGGTGTCGAGTGTGGCGAGGACGTCCCCCAGGGCAGGCAGGGGCTCACCAGTGCGCATTCCCCCACTTTATGAAGATGGGGCTGAAAAGTTCCACTGCGCCCGACCCGTAATGACAGCGAAGCGATCTTGGCCCGGCCGGTAGGCTTGGGGGAGTTTCACGTGAAACAACGACCCCGATCCGCGAAGGCTGGATGAACGACGATGCATCGGTACAGGTCCCACACCTGCGGCGAGCTCCGCGCCTCTGACGTCGGCACCGACGTCCGGCTGAGTGGCTGGCTGCACAATCGGCGCGACCTGGGCGGCATCCTCTTCATCGATCTGCGTGATCACTACGGCATCACGCAGCTCGTGGCCCGTCCGGGCACCGAGGCGTACGAGGCGCTGGACAAGCTGTCCAAGGAGACCGTGGTCCGCGTCGACGGCCAGGTCGTCTCGCGCGGCGCGGAGAACGTGAACGCCGAACTGCCGACCGGTGAGGTCGAGGTCGAGGTCGGCGCGGTGGAGGTGCTGGGCGCGGCGGCCCCGCTCCCCTTCACGATCAACGCCGAGGACGGGGTCAACGAGGAGCGGCGCCTGGAGTACCGCTTCCTGGACCTGCGCCGTGAGCGCATGCACCGCAACATCCTGCTGCGTACGTCGGTCATCTCGGCGATCCGCCACAAGATGACGGCGCTGGGCTTCAACGAGATGGCGACGCCGATCCTGAGCGCCACCTCTCCCGAGGGCGCCCGCGACTTCGTCGTCCCCTCCCGCCTGAACCCCGGCAGGTTCTACGCGCTGCCGCAGGCGCCGCAGCAGTTCAAGCAGCTGCTGATGATCTCCGGCTTCGACCGCTACTTCCAGATCGCGCCCTGCTTCCGTGACGAGGACGCCCGCGCGGACCGCTCGCCGGGCGAGTTCTACCAGCTCGACGTGGAGATGAGCTTCGTCGAGCAGGAGGACGTCTTCCAGCCGATCGAGAAGCTGATGACGGAGCTGTTCGAGGAGTTCGGCAACGGCCGTCATGTGACGTCGCCGTTCCCGCGCATCCCGTTCCGCGAGGCGATGCTGAAGTACGGCTCGGACAAGCCGGACCTGCGCGCCCAGCTGGAGCTCGTCGACATCAGCGACATCTTCGAGGGCTCGGAGTTCAAGGCGTTCGCCGGCAAGCACGTGCGTGCGCTGCCGGTGCCGGACGTCGCGGCCCAGTCCCGTAGGTTCTTCGACCAGCTCGGCGACTACGCGGTCTCCCAGGGTGCGAAGGGTCTGGCCTGGGTACGCGTCGGCGAGGAGGGCGCGCTGAGCGGCCCGATCGCGAAGTTCCTCACCGAGGAGAACGTCGCCGAGCTGACCAAGCGGCTCTCCCTGGCCCCCGGCCACGCGGTGTTCTTCGGCGCGGGCGAGTTCGACGAGGTCTCGAAGATCATGGGCGCGGTGCGGGTCGAGGCCGCCAAGCGCGCCGGACACTTCGAGGAGAACGTCTTCCGCTTCTGCTGGATCGTCGACTTCCCGATGTACGAGAAGGACGAGGAGAGCGGCACGATCGACTTCTCCCACAACCCCTTCTCGATGCCGCAGGGTGGCCTGGAGGCGCTGGAGACCCAGGACCCGCTGGACATCCTGGGCTGGCAGTACGACATCGTCTGCAACGGTGTCGAGCTGTCCTCCGGCGCGATCCGGAACCACGAGCCGGAGATCATGCTCAAGGCGTTCGAGATCGCGGGCTACGACCGGGAGACGGTCGAGGAGAAGTTCGCCGGCATGCTCCGTGCGTTCCGCTTCGGCGCCCCGCCGCACGGCGGCATCGCGCCCGGCGTCGACCGTATCGTCATGCTCCTCGCCGACGAGCCCAACATCCGCGAGACCATCGCCTTCCCGCTCAACGGCAACGCCCAGGACCTGATGATGGGCGCGCCGACGGAGCTGGACGAGACCCGCCTGAAGGAACTCCACCTGACGGTGCGCAAGCCGCAGCCGAAGTAACCCCGGCAGCAGTGAAGGGGCCCGGAACCGCCGAGACGGTGGTTCCGGGCCCCTTCCCGCGTGCACGCGGGCCGTCAGGCCGCCGGGCCCTCCTCGGCGAAGAGGTCTTCGGCACGCTCGACCGTGCCGGAGCGGTCGAGCCAGTCGTTGAGGCGGTCGAGGTCGGTGCAGGTGGCGATGCGCTCACGGATGTCGTCGGAGAGCGCGAGGCCCCGTACCTCCAGTACGCGCAGGATCCCCCGGGCTTCGCCCCGGGCTTCACCTCGGGCTTCACCTCGGGCTTCACCTCGGGCTTCACCCGTGGCCTCGCCTTCGGCCTTGCCCTCCAGGTACTTCTCCTCGAAGAGCGTTCCGTGCCCCGGGAAGTAGGTGACGGCGTTCTCCATCAGTTTCCTCCAGTTCTTCCTGGTCGGAGTGGACTCCAGACCTACCTCTACCACCTCGAACCAGTACTTTGTGGTGTCCCGGTCGAAGGACGCGAGCCCGCGGGCGACCGTTTCCAGTATGGCCGCTGCCCTCCGGCTCTGGCTGTGAACGATGGCCGAGAGCGCCGCCAGGGCCGGCTGCTGGACCACCACCGTCTCGTCGGTGACCTCGGGGACGGTCTGCGGGCCCAGGACGAACGGTCGGGTGACCTGGGTCGACCAAGGGCCCACAGCGCACTCGAACGGGCCCATCGCCCAGGCCGCCGTCGAGCGGTCTCGGCAGACCGCGACCAGCAGTACGGGCAGGTCGTACTTCGCGCGCAGGTAGGCGACGTAATACGCCCAGCTGTTCGCCTTGTCCGGGTCCTTCTTCGTCTGGGCCTCGACGGCCAGGACGAAGTGCTCACCCATGTCGGGCTCGAACATGAGGACCGTGTCCGCGCGGCGCTCCATCGGGCGGATCTCGGTGACGTCGGCGGAGAGCTCGTGGAAGTCCGTCTTCACGGGCGGCGGAAGGCCCAGTGCTTCGAAGACGGGCGTGAGGGCCTCCGGGTGCTTCCGGAAGAGCTGGTGGGAGGCCTCGTGTGTGGCTGTGACCATGAGCGCAAGCCTGGTGCGCCCATGGCCTATGCGTCCGGCATATGAGGGGCGTTCACCCGATCGGGTCAGCGGGCGACGAACTGGGTGAGGATGGCCTGGACCTCGTAGATGTCGACGCCCTTGGTGAAGGTCTTCTGGATGGGGGTCGGGGAGCCCGAGATCCAGATCTTCAGTTCGGCGTCGAGGTCGAAGGTGCCGGCGGTCTCCACGGCGAAGTGGGTGATGCTGCGGTACGGGACGGAGTGGTACTCCACCTTCTTGCCGGTGATCCCCTGCTTGTCGACCATGATCAGGCGGCGGTCCGTGAACAGTATCGTGTCGCGGATCAGCAGGAAGGCGGCGTGTACCTGCTCGCCGTGGCCCAGCAGACGGGCGTACTCCTGCTGTGCCTGGGCCGGGTCGACGGTGTGCGCGTTGCCGAAGAGTGCCATGGAACGGGTCCCCCCACGGGAATGGTGACGACGGCCGGGTGTCGGCCGCTTCTCACACGATCTTCGCAAAGAGGAGAGCCCGGGAGAAGGTGCGGCCGTCTCCCGGGCCCTGCTGTGGCGAGCGTGTTACGCGGTCGGCTTCTCCCCGGGACGCGGGAAGAGGACCGCGCCCCGTCTCGCCCTTGTCGGTCGACCCTGTCAAGGTTCCGGGCCACTCGTCCTCGAAGATGTCTTCGGCCGTCGGGGCCGTGACGGCACGCCGGAGCCAGTGGCGCAGGATCTCGAGGTCGTCGCAGCCGGTGACGCGTTCCCGGACCGCTTCCGGGATGTCCATGCCGCGCACGTTGAGGATGTCCAGGACGTCCTCGGCGGCGCGCTGAGCCCGGCCCTCGTCGCGGATTTCCTCGGAGATGAACGACTTGTAAAAGGAGCGGTCCACGGCCACCAGTTTCCTCCACAGGTGTACGGCCGGGTGCTTGCCCAGGCCTTGTGCGATGAGTTCGATGATCGGGTCGGCGATGTTCTGCGGTGTGTCCCGCAGCAGTTGGTCGAGCCGAAGGAGACTTCGGCAGTCGTCCCGTCACGGAGTTGAAGCATCTTCGGATCATGGAACTGCGGTGTGGCATCATCCGATCTCAGGCTCTCTCACCAGGGGAGTCGCTGGCCTTCGTCGAGCAAGTGCTGGGGGAGACATGACCCGCGAAACGTCTGTTGAGGACCGGTCGGAGCTGCGGTGGTTCAAGAGCAGCTACAGCTACAGCGACAGCAGCAACAGCAACGAGTGCGTTGAGGTCGCGACCATGCCTGGCGCGGTGCACGTCCGTGACTCCAAGAACGTGGAAGGCCCTCAGCTTGCTCTCACCCACCACGCGTGGGCGGACTTCGTGGCACACGCGTCGGGAAGCTGAACCGGCCCGGTTGGGCGGATCTGCCCCGGCCCGTCGGGACGACAGCGCGGAGGCCCGGAAGCAAGCCGTTCCGGGCCTCTGGACGTGCGTGATGCGTCCTATGCGGCCGGCTTCTCCTCGAGACGCGGGAAGAGGACCGCGCCCTTGGTGACCGTGGAGCCGGCGGGCAGGACGCCCCAGGTGCCGGCGTCCTGGACCTTCTGGTCGGCGAGGGCGCCGAGGCCGGCTTCCGCGCCGAGGGAGTCCCAGAGCTTCTGGGAGGTCTCCGGCATGACCGGGTTGAGGAGGACCGCCACCGCGCGGAGGGACTCCGCGGCCGTGTAGAGGATCGTCGCGAGGCGGGCCCTGCCCTCGGGCGAGTCGTCCTTGGCGACCTTCCAGGGCTCCTGCTCCGTGATGTAGCCGTTGACCTGCTTCACGAAGTCGAACACCGCCAGGATGCCGCCCTGGAAGTCCAGCTCCTCGCCGATGCGGCGGTCCGCCTCCGTGACGGCCTTCGTCAGGCCGTCGTGGATCGCCTGCTCGGCGTCGCCGTCGGCCGCCGACGCCGGCAGTTCGCCGCCGAAGTACTTGCCGACCATCGCCGCCACGCGGGAGGCGAGGTTGCCGTAGTCGTTGGCCAGCTCGCTGGTGTAGCGGGCCGAGAAGTCCTCCCAGGAGAAGCTGCCGTCCTGGCCGAAGGCGATCGCGCGCAGGAAGTACCAGCGGTACGCGTCCACGCCGAAGTGCGAGGTCAGGTCCTGCGGCTTGATGCCGGTCAGGTTGGACTTGCTCATCTTCTCGCCGCCGACCATCAGCCAGCCGTTCGCGGCGATCTTCCCGGGGAGGGGGAGGCCCTGCGCCATGAGCATCGCCGGCCAGATGATCGCGTGGAAGCGGAGGATGTCCTTGCCGACCAGGTGCACGTCGGCGGGGAAGGTGGCCTCGAACTTCTCCGGGTTCTCGTTGTAGCCGACGGCGGTGGCGTAGTTCAGCAGCGCGTCGACCCACACGTAGATGACGTGCTTGTCGTCCCAGGGGACCGGCACGCCCCAGTCGAACGTCGAGCGGGAGATCGAGAGGTCCTGAAGGCCCTGGCGGACGAAGTTCACGACCTCGTTGCGCGCGGACTCGGGCTGGATGAAGCCCGGGTCGGCCTCGTAGTGGGCGAGCAGCTTCTCGCTGTACTCGCTCAGCTTGAAGAAGTAGTTCTCCTCGCTGAGGATCTCCACCGGCTTCTTGTGGATCGGGCACAGCTTCTGGCCCGCGTACTCGCCCTCGCCGTCGAGCAGCTCACCCGGGAGCTTGTACTCCTCGCAGCCCACGCAGTACGGGCCCTCGTAGCCGCCCTTGTAGATCTCGCCCTTGTCGTACAGGTCCTGCACGAACTCCTGGACGCGGTCGGTGTGCCGCTTCTGCGTGGTGCGGATGAAGTCGTCGTTCGCGATGTCGAGGTGCTCCCACAGGGGCTTCCAGGCCTCGGTGACGAGCTTGTCGGCCCAGGCCTGCGGGGTGACCCCGTTCGCCTCGGCCGTGCGCATGATCTTCTGACCGTGCTCGTCCGTGCCGGTGAGGTACCACACCTTCTCGCCGCGCTGGCGATGCCAGCGGGTGAGCACGTCGCCTGCGACGGTCGTATAGGCGTGGCCCAGGTGAGGAGCGTCGTTGACGTAGTAGATGGGGGTCGAGACGTAGTACGCCTTCGCCCCCTGCTTCTCTGATCCAGTGGCCGCCATGGTCGAAATCCTACTGGGCCGGTGGGGGTCGGCTCACACGCGTTTCGGGGGGCGGACGGGGATCCGTCCGCCCCCCGAAGGGTGGTGCGGGTGGCGAGGGCGACTGAGGGCGTGGTGAGACGCGAGGGGTGCGGCTACGGGCGCCAGGAGGCCAGTACGCCCTCGTAGAGCTCCTGGTCCGTGAGCTCGCGGGGGGTCGGGCCCGCGTGGAAGAAGGAGGTGTTCCCCGCCTTCAGCTTGCGGAGGTAGTCGAACGCCTTGTTGTCGTGCTCGCCGAAGGCGACGAAGGAGAAGAACACGGCGGGGTGGCTCTTCGCCGCGTCGGTGAGGGCCTGGGTGGCGGGCGTCTTGGCGTCGGGGGCGCCGTCGGTCTGGAAGACCACCAGGGCGGGGGTGCCGGCCGCTTCGTCGGCGTGCTGCGCGAGGACCGCCTCGACGGCGGCGTGGTAGCTGGTACGGCCCATGCGGCCGAGGCCGGCGTGCAGCTCGTCGATCTTGTTCTCGTGGTCGGTGAGGGTCAGCTCACCGGTGCCGTCGAGTTCGGTGGAGAAGAAGACGACGTGGACGGTGGCATCGGCGTCGAGGTGGGCGGCGAGGGCGAGGGTCTGCTCGCCGAGGGCCTGGGCGGAGCCGTCCTTGTAGTACGGACGCATGGACGCGGAGCGGTCGAGTACGAGGTAGACCTTGGCGCGGATGCCGGTGAGGTCGTTCTTCTCGAGGGCTGTGGTGGCGGCCTTGTAGGCGGGGGTGAGGGTGGGGTGCATCGCGGCGGGCTCGGCAGGGGGGTCGGCCTCGGCCTCGGCCTCGCCTTCGGCCGGGGATTCGTTCCCACCCGCACCACCCGTGCGGCTTTCGTCGTCGGGTGCGGGTGGCCCCTGCGGGGCGTCCTCGCCGTCGGCGACTGCGGCGGAGGGGGAGGCTTCGGCGGCAGGGGCGGGCTCGGGGGCCGCCTCCGGCTTCGCGTCGACCTCGGGCTCGGGCTCCACCTCGGGCTGTGCCTCCGGCTCCGGCTCGGCCTTCGCTTCGGGCTCCGCCTTTGCTTCCGGCTCGGGCTCGGCCTTCGCTTCGGGCTCCGCCTTTGCTTCCGGCTCGGGCTC
>NZ_NEUB01000610.1:23119-28171 GCF_002910825.1 Streptomyces sp. SM1
GCCTCCGGGACCGGCTCCGCCTCCGGGACCGGCTCCGCCTCCGGGACCGGCTCCGCCTCCGGGACCGGCTCCGCCTCCGGGACCGGCTCCGCCTCCGGGACCGGCTCCGCCTCCGGGACCGGCTCCGCCTCAGGCTCCGGGGAGGACTGTGCTTCCGGCTTCGGCTCCGGGTCGGGCTTCGTCTCCGGGGCAGACTCCGCCTCTGCCCTCGCTTCGGGCTCCGCCTTTGCCTCGGGCTCCGGCTCGGGCTTCGTTTCCGGCTCCGGCTTCTGGGCGGGCTCCGTCTTGGCCTCGGGCTCGGGGGTTGCCTCCGGCTTCGGGGTGGGGGCCTGCTCCGGCGTGGAGGGCTGGGGGTCGTCCGAGCTGGTGGGTTCGGGGACCGTGATCTTGTCGAATGCGGCGCTGACGAGGTCGTGCTCGTCTCCGCGGGGTTCCGGGACCGAGGGCGCGGCGGGAGCCGGTGCCGGGGTCGGTTCCGCGGACGGGGAGGGGATCGTCGCCGGTGTGCCGGCGGCGGGCTCCGGAGCCGGCTCGGGCGATGTCGGAGCGGCCGTTTCGTTCGGCTCGGCGGCCTGCGCCGCACCCTCCGCTTCGGCGGGGTTCGCTTTGCGTGACCGTCCGAACGCGTTCCGCAGGAGAGTGAGAATGCCCATGTGCGCAACCCTTCGAGTGAGTTGGTGCCCGTCAATCCCTGGCCAGGACGGACACGTAAGGTTAGCGGCCCTCAAGGGCGATCTTGGGCAGGGTCGGGTTTGCGGAATCGTATATGTCAAGGGCGCGATTCGGCCCGTGCGGTGGCGGTCCGTGTCCGCCCCGCACAACTTCCGCAATGCCGCCGCAGGTTCACGCGCCGTTCATCCCGGCGCCCGGCTACCGCACATATGTGCTCCTACGGTCACGCTGACACCCCGGGCATCCAAGGAGAGAACACGTGCGAAAGCTGCTGCCGTTGATCGGAACGCCGTCCGGATCGCACCCCGGCGGGCGGTCCGCCCTGACTTGCCGCTTCCGGTGTGGTGACGCCTGTTTCCACGAGGTGCCCAACACCAGCTCCAACGAGTACGTCGGTGACGTGATCGCCGGTGCCCTCAGCCGCCGGTCCATGATGCGGGCCGCCGCCGTCGTGACCGTCGCCGCGGCCGGCGCCGGAGCGGCCGGTATCGCGGCCGCGCCCGAGGCGCAGGCGGCGCCCGTCGCCGGGAGGCACGGGCATCACCACACACACAAGGGCGCCCGCGGTCTGCGGTTCACCCCGGTCGCGCCCAACACCGCCGACGCCGTCACCGTGCCGGAGGGCTACCGCCAGGACGTCGTCATCCGCTGGGGCGAGCCCATCCTGCGCGGCGCGCCCGCCTTCGACCCGGAGCGGCAGAGCGCCAGGGCGCAGGCCGGACAGTTCGGGTACAACTGTGACTTCCTCGCGCTGCTGCCGCTGCGCGGTGAGCGGGACCGGCAACTGCTCGTCGCCAACCACGAGTACACCGACGAGATCCTCATGTTCCGTGACTACGACGCGGAGAACCCCACCCGTGAGCAGGTGGAGATCGCCTGGGCCGCGCACGGGCTCGCCGTCGTCGCGGTGGAGGAGGAGCGGCGCAGCGGCAAGCTGACGCCGGTCGGCCGGCACCACCTCAACCGGCGGCTCACCGCCACCTCCGAGTTCCGGCTCACCGGGCCCGTCGCCGGGTCCGACCTGGTGAAGACGTCCGCGGACCCCAGCGGGCGGAAGGTCCTCGGCACCCTCAACAACTGCGCCGGCGGTACCACCCCCTGGGGCACGACCCTGCACGGTGAGGAGAACTTCAACCAGTACTTCGCGCACGGCAGCAGCGCCACCGACAAGCGGTACGGGATCGGCAGCGGCGGCACCGAGCGCAAGTGGGAGCGGTTCGACAAGCGGTTCGACCTCGCCCAGGAGCCCAACGAGGCGCACCGGTTCGGCTACGTCGTCGAACTCGACCCGTACGACGCCGACTCCACTCCGCGCAAGCGCACCGCGCTCGGCCGGTTCAAGCACGAGGGTGCGACCGTGCGGCTCACGCGCGACGGCCGGCCGGTCGTCTACAGCGGGGACGACGAGCGGTTCGACTACTTCTACAAGTTCGTCGGCAGCAAGCGGATGCGGCACGGCAACAGCCGCTCCGCGCGCGAGCACAACCTCTCGCTGCTCGACGAGGGGACCCTGTACGTCGCCCGGCTGACCGGTGACTCGCCCGCCCTCGAGATCGACGGTACGGGCAGGCTGCCGAAGGACGGCGAGTTCGACGGCAGCGGAGAGTGGATCCCGCTGGCCACCGCCACCGCCCGCGGGGCCGTCTCGCACGTCGAGGGCATGACCGCCGAGGAGGTCTTCGTCTTCACGCGCCTGGCGGGTGACAAGGTGGGCGCCACCAAGATGGACCGCCCCGAGGACATCGAGCCCAACCCGGCCACCGGCAAGGTGTACGTCGCGCTGACCAACAACTCCCGGCGCGGTGTCGACGCCAACCCCAAGGCCGACGAGGCCAACCCGCGCCACGCCAACAAGCACGGCCACGTGCTGGAGCTGACCGAGCGCTGGAACCGGCCGGAGAGCACCCGGTTCGCCTGGTCGCTGTTCCTGGTCGCGGGCGACCCGGAGGACCCGGCGACGTACTTCGCCGGGTTCCCCAAGGACTCCGTCAGCCCGATCTCCTGCCCGGACAACGTCGCCTTCGACGACCACGGCAACCTGTGGATCTCCACCGACGGCAGCGCCCTCGGCTCCCACGACGGCCTCTTCGGCGTCGCCACACGCGGGGAACGGCGCGGTGAGCTGAAGCAGTTCCTGACCGTGCCGACCGGTGCGGAGACCTGCGGTCCGGTCATCCAGGACCGCCGGGTGCTGGTCGCCGTGCAGCACCCGGGCGAGGTGGACGGGGCGACGGTCGACAAGCCCGCCAGCGCCTGGCCCGACGGGCCCGGCACGTACGTCCGCCCGGCCGTGGTCGCGGTGTGGCGCGCGGACGGGCGGGACATCGGCGTCTGACGCCCGCGGTCCGGGGGTGGCCGGGGGTCAGGGGCCCGGCACCAGGTCCTCCAGCCACTCCCGGTACCCCGGTGCCTGCCGCGCCACCTCCCGGTACGCCTCGGCCAGGTCGGGGTAGACACCCTCCAGCTCCGTGTCCGTACGGGCCGCGAGCAGCAGCCGTACGCCCAGCGGATCGCCGTACAGCCGGCGGACCGCCGTCTCGGGGCGGGAGGGCGAGGTCGGCTGGCACACGGTGACGACCTCGCCGGTCGCGACCAGCGACGCGGCGGTGTGGTAGTCGCCGTGCAGCACGCGCGGGCTGATCCCGGCGGCCCGCAGCACCCGGCGTACGGCGTCCCACTCGCCGTCGACCGTCGGGTCGATCATCCAGCGGTCGCCGGCCAGGTCGGACAGGTGGACGACCGGGTGTTCGGCGGCCGGATGGTCGGCCGGGAGCGACACGAACTGGGGCTCGCGCTCGAGGAGGACCCGGGTGCGCAGCCCGTCGGGGACGCGCAGCGGGTAGCCCTCCACCTCGTGCACGAAGGCCACGTCGAGCTGGCCGTCGGCGACCATGCGCAGCAGGGCGTTGGCGGAGACGTCCATGTGCAGGGTGGGCTCCTGGCAGTGCCGGCGCAGCCGGCGCAGCCAGCCGGCCAGCGCCCGGCTGGCGGTGGAGCCGATGCGCAGCTGCCTGCCGCCGGCCGCGGCGGCGCGGGCCTCGGTGACCAGGGAGCGCAGCTCGGTGACGAGCGGGCGGGCGCGGCTGAGCACCAGCCGCCCCAGGGGGGTGGGCCGGCAGCCGGTGCGCGCACGCACGAACAGGGCGCCGCCCAGCTCCTGTTCGATGCGCCGCAGCTGCGTGCTCAACGAGGGCTGGGCCACGCCGAGTTGACGTGCGGCGCGGTGCAGACTGCCGGTGTCGGCGATCGCACACAGCGCCTTGAGGTGCCTGACCTCGAGCTCCATGCCCTGGGAGGTTAGGGCGGAAGTTCAGGTTTCACCAGACTCACAAAACCCGCTCGTTCAGGCGGAGTCGGGCGGGTCGGACGGCTTGGCCGGAGGGTGGCGATAGGGCGGTCCTATCAGGGGTTGCCATCATCACAGCCGCCGTCCGGGCGCGGACACTCACCGGTGACACGTGACTCGACCCCCACCTCAAGGAGTCAACGATGCGTACGCGTATGCGCATGTCCCTGTCCGTTCTCACCGCCGCCGGTCTGAGCGTCACGGCGCTCGGCCTCGGCGCGGTCCCGGCCGCCGCGGCCCCCGCCCCCCTCGGCGACGCCGCGTCGCCGGCCGCGTCGTTCGCCGCGTACGACGGTTCCTCGGAGGACGCCGCGGCCAACCGGGCGTTCTTCGAGGCGGTGCTGAAGTCGGCGGCCGAGAAGCGGGCCGCGAGCCCGACGGGCGCGGCGGCCGTCACCGTCGTGTACAACGCCTCCCGGGCGCCCTCGTTCGCCACGCAGATAGCCCGCAGCACGCAGATCTGGAACAGCTCGGTCTCGAACGTGAGACTCCAGGCCGGTACGTCGGGCGCCGACTTCTCGTACTACGAGGGCAACGACTCGCGCGGCTCGTACGCTTCCACGGACGGGCACGGGCGGGGGTACATCTTCCTCGACTACCGGCAGAACCAGACGTACGACTCGACGCGGGTGACCGCGCACGAGACGGGGCATGTGCTGGGGCTGCCGGATCACTACTCGGGGCCGTGCAGCGAGCTGATGTCCGGGGGCGGTCCCGGGCCGTCCTGCACCAACGCCTACCCGAACTCCACGGAGCGGTCGCGGGTGAACCGGCTGTGGGCGAACGGGTTCGCTGCGGCGTTGGATCAGGCGGAGAAGGCGTTGCAGAAGTCTGCGCGGTGAGTCGGCTTGCCGGTTCGCCGGTGGCCCGGTGGCCCGGTGGCCCGGTTCGCCGGTGGCCCGGCCTGGTTGGGTGACCGGTGATCCGGTAGCTCGGTAGCCGCGCGGTGTGGTGGCGGCCGGGGGGTGTGGCGCAGCCCGGCGTTTGCGGGGTGCCGTCGCGCCCACCCGTGCCGCCCCAGCGGCACGACTGCC
>NZ_NEUB01000611.1 GCF_002910825.1 Streptomyces sp. SM1
TGGTGACGTGAGGCGTGCGGCGGCGCAGGTTGCGAACGTCCGGGACGCACAGGACCGCCGCGGTGACGACCACCACCAGCACGGCGCAGCCCCACAGCGCGTCCGGACGGCCGAACGCCGTCTCCGCCGGGCCCGCGAGGGCCATCGCCGCCGGCACCAGCGCGACCGAGCCGAACCAGTCGTACGCCGAGACCCGGGACAGCTTCTCCTCGGGGATCTCCTGGTGCAGCGCGGTCATCCAGGAGACGCCGAACACCTCCACGGACACACCGGTCACGAACATCACCGCGCACAGCACCCCGACCGGCGCCGGCACGGCGAGCGCGGCGGACGGCAGGGCCAGCGGGAACACGCACAGGGTGCCGACGAGCAGCAGGCGGCGCGGCTGCCAGCGGGTCATCAGCAGCGCGCCCACCACCGTGCCCCCGCCGAAGAAGGCCAGCGCCACGCCCCACGGCGCGGCCCCGCCCAGATGGTCCCGGGCGACGAGCGGCCCGTAGACCGCGTCGGCCGCGCCGACGACCGCGTTGGCGACGGAGAACTGGACCACGATGCCCCACAGCCAGGTCCGGCCGGTGAACTCCCGCCAGCCGTCCCTCAGGTCGCCGAGGATGCCGCCGCCCGGAGCGCGCGGCGGTATGTGCCTCACGTCGAGGAACGCCCGCAGCGCCGCCGCCACCGCGAAGGCCGCCGCGTCCGCCGCCAGTACCCAGCCGGGCCCCATCGCGGCCACCATCGCACCGCCGAGCGCGGCACCGCCGAGGGTCGCTCCGTGCATCGCCATGCGGAACACCGCGAACGCCCGGCCGGCCTGCTCGCCGTCCACCGAGGACAGCAGCATGCCCTCGGCCGCCGGATTGAAGAACGCCTGACCGGTGCCGCCGAGCGCGCTGAGCAGCATCATCTGCCACAGATGTGCCTCGCCCGCCAGGACCAGCGCCGCGAACGCGGCCTGCGAGACACAGTTCAGGACGTTGGCCGCGACCATCACCCGGTGCCGCGGCAGCCGGTCCGCGACGGCACCGCCGATCAGCAGGAACAGCACCAGCGGCAGTGTGCGGGCGGCGGCCACCAGACCCACGTCTCCGCCGTCGCCGCCCGCGCCCAGTACGGCGAACGCGGCGGCGATCAGCGCGCCGTGGCTGCCCAGGTTGGTCACCACGGCGGCGGCGGTCAGCAGGGAGTAGTTGCGGCCGGCCCAGTCGGGACGGCGGCGCAGGACGGTGGTCGGCACCCCGTGACTATCGCCGGGCGGGGGCCGACTTGCCAAATGCTCCGCCGGCCCCCTGGCCTGCTACGAATCCGTCGGGGCTTCCTCGGTGAGGCGCACCGTGCTGAGGATCTTCTGCATGGTCGCCTCCGGGATCTCGTCGCTGACACCCTTGGCCCCGTACAGGTTCCAGGTGACGAAGTCACCGGCGCCGTTCTTGAACGCGAAGGTGATCGCCTTGCCCTCGCTGTCGCACTTGCCCTTCTGCGGCGTGTTCACCGAGTACGACGAGGCGACGTGGCCCTCGATGCCCGAGGCGGTGGTGTAGGCCTTCGGCTTCACCTGCTTGACGCTCTTCTTGTCCGGCTGCGTGTACCCGCCGAAGATCCACCACGGCACCCGGGTCTCGGCCGCCTGCTGCGTGTCCTTGGCGCCGTTCTCACCGCGCGTTCCGGCGGTGGCGAGGGCGGTGTCCTCCTCGCGGCCGTCCTTGTTGTCGTCGGAGGTGCACCACTTCGACTTCAGATACGCCGGGGCGGTGACGGTGGTGCGGCCCATCTCACCGTCCTTCTCCTCCCACTCGAAGCCCACGCTGGTGCCGGGAGTCTCGATCTCCCAGTCGGCGGGGACGTCGAACTTGGTGCCGAAGCGGGTGTTGACGACGACCTGCCAGCCCGGAACCGTCGCCTTCTCCTCGTCGCCGCCGCGCGGGTTGGCACCCGAGGCGGAGGCGCTCGGCTCCGTGGAGGTCTCCTTGGACGCGGTCGCGCTCGGCTTGGCGTCCTTCTTGCCGTCCGCCTCGTCGTCCTTGTCGCCGCCGAGCACCAGGAACCCGGTGACCCCCGCGGCCACGACCACGGCCGTCGCCGCCACGATCGCCACCAGCTTCGTCCGGTTTCCGCCGCCCCCGCCCTGCGACGGCTGAGGCATGCCGACCGTGGACGGATCGCCCCACTGCTGCTGGTACGGGTTCGGCTGCTGATAGCCGGGCTGCTGGTACGGGTTCGGCTGCTGGTACCCCGGCTGCTGGTACGGATTGTTCGACTGCGGGTTCTGCTCGCCCCCGGGCGGCTGCTGTCCTGGCCACATGGACAGCAACAGTAGCCTCGCCCCGGACACGATTGGGTCACCGCCCTTTGACAGGGTCGTAGCAACCGGAACACCGAGGCGGTGTTACTCGCAGGTAACTTCGGTCGGCTCCCGCAGGCCGTACCGCCGGCCGTGACTCACGCGCCGGCGCCGTACGGGCCGTAGAGGTCCAGCAGCCGTATCCGGGAGGCGTGCAGCCGGTGGGCCACCACGTCGCCGACCCACCGGGCGACGTCCCGGCCCAGCCCCGGATCCTCCGCGCACAGCGCGAGCACCGACGTGGCGTCGAACTCGTAGGCCCGTACCGGGGTCGCCGCCTCGGCGCCCAGCTGCCACACGTGCGGGGAGAACAGCCAGGACCAGCCGACGAGTTCGTTGTGCCCGAGGCGTTCGATCACGGCGGCGCGGCGTCCGGGTACGTGCATGTCGAGTTCCACGGTGCCGGTACGGATCACCCAGAACCGGTCCGCGCGGCCACCCTCCTCGAACAGCCGGGTCCCTTGCGGGAAGGAGACCTCACGGGCGGTCCGCACGAGCCGGTCCCGGTGTTCGAGGGGCAGGGCGCGCGGCATGCTGGGGGACGGGGGTGCGAACATGGCGGGCCTCCCGGACGGGGCGTTCACTGCTGCCGTGGTCCTCCCAGCGTCACCCCGTCCGCCGTTCCCGGCCATGGGCCGGACGGCCCATACTTCGGGGTGCGAACCCCGGTGCCCGTGGCCGGAACCCGATGCCTCCCCGCCGACCGTAGCGTTCCGGCGCAGGGCCGGGACCTGTGGCCCCTACCGCCGGGACGTCGGTCCGGGACAGAATCGTGGTGATCATCCCGACGCCAGGAGGAGCCCACCATGACCCGCGCCATCACCGTAGGACTCGACGGCTCCCCGGAGAGCCGTGCCGCTGCCGAGTGGGCGGCCCGCGAAGCGGTACTGCGCTCTCTGCCGCTGAGGCTGCTCCACGTCCGGCGCCCCGGCCCCTCGCCGGAGGCACAGCCGGCCGACAGGTGGGTGAGCATGCCGCGCGAGACCGCCGAGGGGCTGCGGCTGCGCCACCCCGGACTCGAGGTCACGCACGAGCAGATCGACGGTATGCCGTACGAGGTGCTGACCAAGGCCGCCGAGGACGCCGAGATGCTGGCGCTCGGCTCCCGGGGTCTCGGCAGCTTCGGCGGGTTCCTGGTCGGCTCGGTCGGACTCGTCGTCGTGGCCCACGCCGAGCGGCCCGTCGTGCTGGTCCGCGCCGGCGAGCAGGCCGCCGACGAGCACGAACCGGACCCCTCGGGCATTCCGTCCGCCGCCACGCGCTACCGGCCCGTGCTGCTCGGCCTGGACGCCGACCGGCCCCGTGAGCCGGTGATCGACTTCGCCTTCGAGGAGGCGCAGCGGCGCGGCACCGCCCTGCGCGTCGTGCACGGCTGGGCCCTGCCGCCGTACTACGTCTACGGTCTCGCGGCCGCGCCGGACGTGTACCACGACATCGCCCGGGAGCAGGCGGAGAACCTGACACGGGTGCTCGCCCCCTGGCGCGAGAAGTTCCCCGAGGTGGAGGTCGTCGAGGAGTCCTTCGGCGGCAGCCCGTCCGTCCGCCTGGTGGAGGCTTCCGCGGAGGCCTCGCTGGTGGTCGTCGGCCGCCGGACCCGCCGCAACCCGCTCGGTGCGCACATCGGGGCCATCACCCACGCGGTGATGCACCACGGTGCCGCGCCCGTCGCCGTCGTCACCCACGGCTGAGCGACGGCGACACCCCCTTCCGGCACATCCGTGCAACACCGGCCGCCCGGCGTACCGATTGCGCCACCTGTGCCGTTCCGCCGGGCGGGAGGTGTCGAAGCACGGGAAACTGGTACCCCGCTCCCCCGACGCCCGCTCCCCGGGGGGCNCCCGCCCTCCCGCCGACACTCCCGGCCGCCCAGGCCGGCCCTTCACGGAGTCATCCATGCCTGAGAACCAGGACATCCGGACCGTACTGAGCGATGAGGAACTGCGCACCCTGGACGCCCACTGGCGGGCCGCCAACTACCTCGCGGCGGGCCAGATCTACCTGCTGGCGAACCCGCTGCTCACCGAGCCCCTCCGGCCCGAGCACATCAAGCCCCGGCTGCTCGGGCACTGGGGCACCTCACCCGGGCTGAACCTGGTGTACACGCACCTCAGCCGGGTGATCGCGGCACGCGGGCTGGACGCGCTGTGCATCTGGGGGCCCGGGCACGGCGGCCCGTCCGTGCTGGCCAACTCCTGGCTGGAGGGGAGCTACGGCGAGACCTACCCGGACGTCGGCCGGGACGCGGAGGGCATGGCACGGCTGTTCCGGCAGTTCTCCTTCCCCGGCGGTGTGCCCAGCCACGTCGCCCCCGAGGTCCCCGGCTCCATCCACGAGGGCGGCGAACTCGGCTACTCCCTCGCCCACGCCTACGGCGCCGCACTCGACAACCCCGGCCTGCTGGTCGCCTGTGTGATCGGTGACGGCGAGGCGGAGACCGGGCCGCTGGCCGCGTCGTGGCACTCCAACAAGTTCCTCGACCCGGTGCACGACGGCGCCGTCCTGCCGATCCTGCACCTCAACGGGTACAAGATCGCCAACCCGACCGTCCTGGCCCGGCTGCCCGAGGCCGAACTCGACGAGCTGCTGCGCGGCTACGGCCACGAGCCCCTCCACGTGAGCGGCAGCGACCCCGCCGACGTCCACCGCGCGATGGCGCACGCCCTGGACACCGCCGTGGACCGCATCACCGAGGCACAGCGCGCCGCCCGCGGGGACGGTGTGACCGAGCGTCCCCGCTGGCCTCTCATCGTGCTGCGCACCCCGAAGGGCTGGACCGGCCCCGCCGAGGTGGACGGGAAGCCCGTGGAGGGGACCTGGCGCGCCCACCAGGTGCCGCTGCCCGGCGTCCGCGAGAACCCCGAGCACCTGCGGCAGCTGGAGGCGTGGCTGAAGTCGTACCGGCCCGAGGAACTGTTCGACGCCGAGGGCCGGCCCGTCGCGGACGTCCTCGCCCCGCTCCCCGAGGGCTCCCGGCGCCTCGGCTCCACCCCGTACGCCAACGGCGGACTGCTGGTGCGGGAACTGCCCATGCCGTCCCTCGACGACTTCGCCGTCCCCGTCGACAAGCCGGGCGCCACCCTCCACGAGCCCACCCGGATCCTCGGCGACCTCCTGGAGCGGGTCATGCGGGACACCGCCGGCCGGCGGGACTTCCGGCTCGTGGGCCCCGACGAGACCGCCTCCAACCGGCTGCAGGCCGTCTACGACGCCAGCGGCAAGGCCTGGCAGGCCGAGATCCTCGACGTCGACGAGCATCTCGACCGGCACGGCCGGGTGATGGAGATCCTCTCCGAACACCTCTGCCAGGGCTGGCTCGAGGGCTACCTCCTCACCGGCCGGCACGGACTGTTCTCCTGCTACGAGGCGTTCGTGCACATCGTCGACTCGATGGTCAACCAGCACATCAAATGGCTGAAGACCTCCCGCGACCTGCCCTGGCGGGCACCCATCGCCTCGCTCAACTACCTGCTCACCTCGCACGTGTGGCGCCAGGACCACAACGGCTTCTCCCACCAGGACCCCGGCTTCGTCGACCACGTGCTCAACAAGAGCCCCAACGTCGTACGGGTCTACCTGCCGCCGGACGCCAACACCCTGCTGTCCGTCGCGGACCACGCCCTGCGCAGCCGCGACTACGTCAACGTGATCGTGGCCGGCAAACAGCCCTGCTACGACTGGCTGTCGATCGACGAGGCGCGTGTCCACTGCGCACGGGGCGCCGGCATCTGGGAGTGGGCGGGCACCGAGAACGGCGGCGAACCCGACGTGGTCCTGGCCTGCGCCGGTGACGTGCCCACCCAGGAGGTGCTGGCCGCCGCGCAGCTGCTGCGCCGCCATCTGCCGGACCTCGCGGTCCGTGTGGTGAACGTCGTCGACATCGCCCGGCTGATGCCGCACGGGGAGCACCCGCACGGCATGACCGAGTTCGAGTACGACGGCCTGTTCACCGCCGACAAACCGGTGATCTTCGCCTACCACGGCTATCCCTGGCTGATCCACCGCCTCGCCTACCGCCGCAACGGCCACCCGCACCTGCATGTGCGCGGCTACAAGGAGTCCGGCACCACGACCACACCGTTCGACATGGTGGTCCGCAACGACCTCGACCGCTACCGGCTGGTGATGGACGTCATCGACCGTGTCCCAGGCCTCGCCGTGCGCGCCGCCGCCGTACGGCAGCGGATGGCCGACGCGCGCAGCCGGCACCACGCGTGGATCCGTGAGTACGGCACGGACCTGCCCGAGGTGGCGGAGTGGAGCTGGAACTCCTGAGCGCCGGGCAAAGCGCTCCGAACCGGTAGGATTCCCCGGTGCGCCGGCGTCCGGCGCACCGGAACGAACACCGTGCCGGTGGACCGGGAGGATGAGGCGTTGCACGTCCAGGAGTGGCTCGAGACCGTACCCGCGGTCACCGTGTACGCGTTGGTGGGGCTGGTCATCGGGCTGGAGAGCCTGGGCATTCCGCTGCCGGGGGAGATCATCCTGGTCTCCTCCGCGCTGCTCGCCTCCCAGCACGGTGACATCGACCCGGTGCTCCTCGGCGCCTGCGCGGTCACCGGCGCGATCGTCGGCGACTCGATCGGCTACGCCATCGGCCGCAAGGGCGGACGGCCCCTGCTGGCCCGGCTGGGCGCGAAGTTCCCCCGGCACTTCGGCGAGGGGCACATCGCCTCCGCCGAGAGGTCCTTCCAGAAGTGGGGCATGTGGGCCGTCTTCTTCGGCCGTTTCGTCGCCCTGCTGCGCATCTTCGCCGGCCCGCTCGCGGGCGTGCTGAGGATGCCCTACTGGAAGTTCCTGACCGCCAACGTCCTCGGCGGCATCCTGTGGGCGGGCGGCACCACGGCCGTCATCTACTACGTCGGAACCGTCGCCGAGTCCTGGCTGAAGCGCTTCTCCTGGCTCGGCCTGGTACTGGCGGTACTGATC
>NZ_NEUB01000612.1 GCF_002910825.1 Streptomyces sp. SM1
CCTCCGGACGACTTCACCATCGGCTTATACGTCCGGTCTCTTGCCCGATGCCAGGCGTGGTCAGACGGGTCTCTCCTGTTCCGGCCCAGACTGTGCACACGTGCCGCCCCCCATACCCCGGGAGAACCCCGAAGGCTGACCCCGGAACAGGGCCCTCGGGACGTGGCCTTCGCCCGGACATGAGGGGCTCGGCTTCTCCGCTGTACGTGTGACGAGGCTGCAAGGTTCGCTTCACGCTACGGCCCGCGTGCTTGCTCCCTCCAAAGAGGCACTCGACATCCCGCTCAGCCCGCCGCGTCTCCACGACGGACCGGGACCTGCTACCGGGCACTCCGGTGTCTACCCGGACGGGACTTCCACCCGCGAGCCTGGACCAGCTTTCAGGACGCAACATGCCGCCACGCTAGACGCCGGGCGCCCCGGGCGACGTCAGCCCGGCGTGGTGATCACACCTACTCCCGGCGCCGTACGTCCGACCGCCCGGCCTCCTTACGACGGCCGGGCAGCGGGCCGGCCGGCGGATCCGGCCCGGCCGGCCGCGGGGCCCTGCTGCGGATACACCAGACCCACGGTGTGCGCGAGTTGCCTCACCGCATGGCGGAAGAAGATGTCGCGGTCCTCGACGACCCTGTTGAACTGCCCGAACACCTCGAACCCGATCAGGCCGAACAGCTGGGCCCAGGTGGCCAGCATCGTCGCCACCACCTCGGGCGGCAGGTCGGGGGCGACGGTGGCGGCCATGCGCACGGCCTCGGGCCTCAGTTCGTCGGGCAGCACGGGTCTGGCGAGACCGAGCCCCTGATGCGCGTCGCGGAGGATGCCGATGGCGACCATGGCGCCCCGGGCGGCGGGCGGGACGGTCGTGGCGGGCGCGGTGTAGCCGGGCACCGGTGTTCCGTAGATCAGGGCGTACTCGTGCGGGTGCTCGAGCGCCCATCCGCGCAGGCGCTCGCAGACGGTGGTCCAGCGCTCGATCGGCCCGGCGTCGGCGGCCGCGTCGCGGGCCGCTTCGGCCGCCTCGCCGATGGAGTCGTAGGCGTCGATGATGAGAGCGGTCAGCAGGTCGTCGCGGTTCGGGAAGTAGCGGTAGATCGCGGAGGAGGCCATGCCCAGCTCACGGGCCACGGCACGCAGCGAAAGCTTGGCGGCGCCCTCGTTCGCGAGCTGTCTGCGGGCTTCCTCCTTGATGGCCGCGGTGACTTCGATCCTGGCCCGGGCGCGGGCCCCGTGTGTGCTGCTCATGGGGTGCAGTGTCGCATGAAAGCAGAGCACTGCACACAAACGCGAGCACCGAACGCGTTTGCGAGCAGCGGACATGTTCGTGAGCACTGCTCTTGCTTTGGAGCACCGATCTCAGGCAGACTGACGGCGACAAGCGAGAGCAGTGCTCACATCGGCGAGCAGCGCTCTCGAAACGGGTCACCGCTCTCGCCACGGATCAGCACTCCCGTGCCGGATCGGTGCTCACCAACGGCGTCAACGCTCACGAACCGGATCAGCGCTCGCCCGAGCGAGCACCACTCACCCACCCGCCACCACCCCACGGGGGTCCTCATGTCCACACACGTCAAGAAGCCCGGCTGGCTGACCGTCAACGTGCTCAACCGTCTCGTCGCGGCGCTGACCCGACGCGGCCTCAGCGTCTGGGGTTCCCGCGTCCTCGCCGTCCGCGGCCGCAAGAGCGGCCAGTGGCGGACGACTCCGGTCAACCTCCTCACCGTCGACGGCCGGCGGTACCTCGTGGCACCGCGCGGCCACGTCCAGTGGACCCACAACATGCGCGCGGCGGGCGGCGGCGAGCTGCGCCTCGGCAAGAACGTCGAGGTCTTCACCGCCGAGGAGGTGGCCGACGACGACAAGCCGCCGCTGCTGCGCGCCTACCTCAAGCGGTGGAAGGCCGAGGTCGGGGTCTTCTTCAACGGCGTCGGCCCCGACTCCTCCGACGACGAACTGCGCCGCATCGCCCCCGACCACCCGGTCTTCGAGATCACGGGCGCGAGCTGACCTCGTCATCCGCCTGGCGCCGGTCCAGCGCCAGGAGGGCGCGGTGGGCCAGCGGGTGGGTACGGACCAGTTCACCGAGCGACGTCGACCCCTGGGTGATGTCCTTGAACGCCTTCCAGGCCGGGCGGAAGCCGGTGAGGACCGCGTGGAACACTCCGGGGCGCCGCTCGAACGCGGCCAGCATCCGCTTGCCGACACTCATCTCCACGCCGAGCCCCGCCTTGACGGCGAAGGCGTAGTTCAGCGCCTGGCGGCGCGCGTCCACGGCATCGTGGGCCTCGGCGATCCGCACCGCCCACTCCCCCGCCAGCCGGCCGGAGCGCAGCGCGAACGAGATGCCTTCGCGGGTCCACGGCTCCAGCAGTCCGGCCGCGTCCCCGCAGACCAGCACCCGGCCGCGCGACAGCGGCGAGTCGTCGGCACGGCACCGGGTCAGGTGCCCGGAGGAGATGCTCGGTTCGAAGCCGGCGAGACCGAGCCGCCCGATGAAGTCCTCCAAGTACCGCTTGGTCGCGGCGCCCTCGCCGCGCCGCGAGATCACCCCGACGGTCAGCGTGTCGCCCTTGGGGAAGACCCAGCCGTAACTGCCGGGCATGGGGCCCCAGTCGATGAGCACCCTCCCCTTCCAGTCCTCGGCGACGGTCTCCGGGACCGGGATCTCCGCCTCCAGGCCCAGGTCGACCTGGTCCAGCTTGACGCCGACGTGCGCTCCTATGCGGCCCGCGCTGCCGTCCGCGCCGACCACGGCCCGCGCCAGCACCGTCTCACCGCCCTGCAGTACGACGGCGACCGTGCGCCGGTCCGGCACGGCCGAGCCGTGCTGCTCCACCCGCTGCACGGCGACGCCGGTGCGCAGTTCGGCGCCCCCCTTCTGCGCGTGCTCCACGAGCTGCTGGTCGAACTCGGGCCGGTTGATCAGCCCGAACATCATCTGGCGGGAGCGCCGAGTACGGCTGAAACGGCCATTGTGGGAGAACGTCACCGCGTGCACCCGGTCCTTGAACGGAAGGTCGAAGCCGGGCGGGAGCGAGTCGCGTGAGGGGCCGATGATGCCGCCGCCGCACGTTTTGTAGCGTGGCAGCTCCGCCTTCTCCAGCACCAGCACACGCCGTCCCGCGACCGCCGCCGCGTAGGCGGCCGAGGCCCCCGCGGGTCCCGCGCCCACCACGATGACGTCCCACACCTGCCGCACGTCGTCCGCCGAAGAGTTCTCGCTGCTCACGATGGTCTACTGCTCCCGATTCAGCCGCCTGCCGCTGATGTCCTCCCGCATCCTACGGCGGCGGTCGTCTGGGGCCACTGTGGGAGGATCGGCGGCGTAAGTGCCCCGTACACGGGACCCTCACGCACACCGCACGATCATCTCGTACAAAGACGTACGCACGTACAACGTCGCACCCACAAGGAGCGTGCCCATGTCGTCGAATCCGGTCGCCGCGACCGTCGCCTCGCTGATGCCCAGGGCGAAGGAGGAGCTCACCGAGCTGGTGGCGTTCAAGTCGGTGGCAGACTTCGGCCAGTTCCCGCGCGCCGAGAGCGAGGGCGCGGCACGCTGGATCGCCGAAGCGCTCACCGCCGAGGGCTTCGAGGACGTGGCGCTGCTCGACACCCCGGACGGCACGCAGTCGGTGTACGGCTGCCTGCCCGGCCCCGAGGGTGCGAAGACCGTGCTGCTGTACGCGCACTACGACGTGCAGCCGCCACTGGACGAATCCGGGTGGACCACACCGCCCTTCGAACTGAGCGAACGTGACGGCCGCTGGTACGGACGCGGGACCGCCGATTGCAAGGGCGGCGTGATCATGCACCTGCTGGCGCTACGCGCGCTGAAGGCCGACGGCGGCGTCCCGGTGCACGTCAAGATGATCGTCGAGGGCTCGGAGGAGCAGGGCACCGGCGGCCTGGAGCGGTACGCGGAGGAGCACCCCGGCCTGCTGACGGCCGACGCCATCGTGATCGGCGACGCGGGCAACTTCCGTGCCGGTCTGCCGACGGTCACCTCGACACTGCGCGGCATGACGCTGGTCCGGGTGCGGATCGACACCCTCGAGGGCAATCTGCACTCCGGCCAGTTCGGCGGGGCCGCGCCGGACGCGCTGGCCGCGCTGGTGCGCGTACTGGACTCGCTGCGCGCCGAGGACGGCACGACGACCGTGGACGGGCTGACCGGTGACAGCGCGTGGGACGGACTGCAGTACGACGACGCGCAGTTCCGCGCGGACGCCAAGGTGCTCGACGGTGTGGAACTGATCGGTTCCGGCACGGTCGCCGACCGCATCTGGGCGCGTCCCGCGGTCACCGTGCTCGGCATCGACTGCCCGCCGGTGGTCGGCGCCACGCCGTCCGTGCAGGCGAGCGCCGGAGCGCTGATCAGTCTGCGGGTGCCGCCCGGCGTCGACGCGGCCGACGCGACGAAGCTCCTCCGGGCGCACCTGGAGGCGCATACGCCGTGGGGTGCGCGGGTGAGCAGCGAGCAGATCGGTCAGGGCCAGGCGTTCCGCGCGGACACCTCCAGCCCGGCCTACCGGGCCATGGCCGACGCGATGGCGGAGGCGTACCCGGGCCAGGAGATGAGTTACGCCGGCCAGGGCGGTTCGATCCCGCTGTGCAACACCCTCGCCGTCCTCTATCCGAAGGCGGAGATCCTGCTGATCGGGCTGAGCGAGCCGGAGGCCCGGATCCACGCGGTGAACGAGAGCGTGTCCCCGGACGAGTTGGAGCGGCTGTCGGTCACCGAGGCGCTGTTCCTGCGCAACTACGCGTCCGGCGCGAACTGACCCGGAGCGGTTCACCGCTCTGCTCACGGCAGAGTCCCCGTCCACGGCGGGGACTTCGCCCTACGGTCGTCCCATGGACGTCGTCGAACTCCTCCCCCGCCTTCATCTCCTGCGATTCCCGGTCGGCCAGGCATACCTCTGGCGCGACGGCCGGGAAGGGCACGAGGAGGAGCTGACCCTGGTGGACGCAGGCCCGGCGGGTGCCGGGCCGGCGATCGCCGAGGCCGTGACCGCGCTGGGCCTGCACCCGCGGGACGTGCGCCGCGTCGTGCTCACCCACTTCCACGAGGACCACGCGGGCGGGGCGGCCGAGGTGGCGGCGCTCACCGGTGCCGAGGTACTCGCCCACCGGCTGGACGCGCCCCATGTGCGCGGCGAGACTCCGGGCCCCGCGCCGGTGTTCGAGGACCGGGAGCGGCCGCTGCACGAGCGGGCGGCGCGGCTCCTTCCTCCGGGGGACTTCGAACGCCCGGCCAGGATCACCGAGTTGGCGGACGGTGACGTGCTCGACATGGGCGGCGGGGCACAGGTGGTGCACGTACCGGGGCACACGCACGGCAGTGTCGCGCTGCATCTGCCCCGGTACGGGGTGCTGTTCACCGGCGACACGGTGGCCGCCTCGCCCGTGGACGGCGCCGTGATGCCGGGCGTGTTCAACCTGGACCGGCCTCTGGTCCTCGCCGCCTGCCACCGGCTCGCCGCTCTCGACGCGGAGGTGGCCTGCTTCGGCCACGGTGACCCGGGGCTCGCGGGGACGGCGCGGGTGCTGCGTGCGATGGCGGATGCCGCGGATGCCGCCGGTGCGCCGCCGGGTGGCGGGCAGACGGCAGGCTGACGGGCGGCCCGGGGGTCGGTCCGTCCGGCAGGAGCCGCGAGCCGCAGCCGGTCGGGCGTCCGGCAGCGGCCGTCGGCCCGCACGGCCGACAGCGCGGGGTGGCCGCACGGGGCTCCCCGTCAGCCGACCGGTACTCCGGCCTCGAGGTACATCGCCTTCCCGCGTTCCCGCGCCCGCAGTGCCCTGCGCAGCCGTTCGTAGCGGACCGGCGGAAGCAGGTCCGCGGCCTCGGCCTCGGAGGCGAAGCGCCAGCCGCGCAGTTCCGGTCCGGGCAGCAGGAGCCGTCCGGTGTCCGCGGAGTCGAGGCGTCCGCCGTCGAAGAGCAGCCGCAGGCCGCCGAATCCGGGCGGTGCGGGCGGCTCCCAGTCGACGACGAGGAGCGCCGGTACGTCGTCGAGGCGGATCCCGGTCTCCTCGGCGACCTCGCGCATCCCGGCGCGCGCGGGCGCCTCACCGCGTTCGACCACTCCGCCCGGGAACTCCCAGCCCGCCTTGTAGGTCGGGTCGACGAGCAGCACCCGGTCCTGCTCGTCGAAGAGCAGGACCCCGGCGGCGACCGTCTCGGCGGTGGGCTCGGGCGTCTGCACGATGTCGCAGGCGGGGACGGCCCCGCTGCGGACCGCCTCGGCGATCCGCAGGGCCGTGTCGTACGGCGTCAGGTTCCCGCTGTCGACCGGATAGGCGTCCGCGGTGAGCCAGGCGGCGAGGGCCGCCTTGTACGGCTCGATGTGGTCGTACGCCCACTGCCGGACGCGTATCTCCCCGTCGGGAAGGTCCGCGGGAACACCGCGGGCGGCTATCCGCTCCCGCAGGATCGTTTCCGCCGGGGCGAGGAGGACATGGCTGACCGGTATCCGGCGGGCGGCGAGGCCCCCGAAGATCTCGTCGCGGTACTCCTGGCGCAGCAGGGTCATGGGGACCACGAGGGTCCCGCCGAGCTCGGCGAGCATCGCGGCCGCCGTGTCGATCACGAGTCGTCGCCAGATCGGGAGGTCCTGGAAGTCACCGACCTCGGCGAGGCGTTTGGGCGGCAGGAGTTTCTCCAGTGCTCCGCCGGTGACCTCCGGGTCGAAGAGCGTGCTGTTCGGGATCAGCTCGATCAGTTCACGCGCGGTGGTGCTCTTTCCCGCCCCGAACGCGCCGTTGATCCAGACGATCACGGTTCCCCCTCTTCTGTTGGCCCCCTGTGGCTTGCCCGCTCCACCCTGCCACGGAAACCAGCTCCAGTTGAGAACGCGTGACAGCGGTGCCGGTGCCCCTCCCGTCGAGGGGTACCGGCGCCGCGGGGCTCCGCGGTGGGTGCCGTCAGGCCTTGCCCTCCCGAACGACGTCCAGCTCGAGCGTGTTGTTCTCGCCGACGGTCCGGTCGAGGGTGCTGAGCGTGCCGACGTCGAGACCGCCGAGGGCGGTGTCCCCGAGGGCGGCGTCACCGAGCGCGTGGGACGGCGTGACCGCCGCGACGACGAAACCGGTGGCGAGGGAGGCGATGGCGAGCATGCTGCGCTTCTTCATACCCGGCTCAACTGTGCGGACCGCCCCGGGGTCACGCCCCGCTTCCCGGATCGGGCCACACCGTCCGTTTCCCGGATCGGGTCCGCCGTCCGGGTCACGCCGTCTCACACACCCGCGACCGCGGCGTCCGTCCGGCCGGCCAGGGCCGCCGCCGCGGCGCCCACCAGGCCGGCGTCGGTGCCCATCTGCGCCGGGGTCACCGCGAGGCGCTGGACGAAGGAGAGGGTGGCGTACTCGGTGAGTGCCTTGCGCAGGGGCGCGAAGAGCAC
>NZ_NEUB01000059.1 GCF_002910825.1 Streptomyces sp. SM1
CCTGGCACACCGTGCTCATGGACCTCCACACCGCCTGGCACGCCGGCGCGACCGTACGGCTGGCCGGCTGCTGTACGCCCGTACCGCCCGACGAGGTGACCGGCTTCGCCGTGCGCGGGGGAGCGGTCACCGTGCACCGCGCGGGGTGCCCCGGGGTGGCCCGGATGAGGAGCGCGGGGCGCGCCGAGGTCGGTGTGCGCTGGGGCGAGGGCGCCGAGTGCCGGGTCACGCTGGTCGCGGAATCGTTCGTCCGTCCGCATCTGCTCGCGGATCTCACCGAGGCCATGGCCGTCGAGGGGGCCGAGATCGTCTCCGCGACCGTCGAGCCGCCGGACCGGCAGCAGGTGCGGCACACGTACACGGTGCAGCTGCCGGACGCCGCCCGCCTCCCCGTCCTGATGCGCGCGATGCGTGACGTGGCCGGGGTGTACGACGTGAGCCGGGCGCAGCCGCACACCCCGGGTGCCTGACGCGGACCCATGGCGTCCGAGCGGTGTGATTACCCGATCGGGTGGGCCGGGAGCGCGCCGCCGCCGTCGCACACGCGCGCGCTGATAGCCGTGGGGCATGCTCATGCCGCTGCCCCCGCACCGCCACGCCCTCCCCCCGCACCGCCGCGTCCCCCGCCCGCACCGCCACCCCGCCCGCCGCCGGAGGACGGCCGCGGCACTGCTCGCCTGTGCCGCCTCCGTCTCCCTGCTCTCCGCGAGTGCCCCGGCCGTCCCGCTCGGCATCGGAGACCGCCTCTTCCCCCACCTGGGCAACCCCGGCTACGACGTGCTGTCGTACGACCTCGCCCTGACCTATTCCGGCCGCAACGACCAGCCGCTCCAGGCCGTCACCACCCTTGACGCCCGCATCACCGCCGACCTGGACCGGATCAACCTCGACTTCACCCACGGCACGGTGCGGTCGGTCGAGGTCGACGGCCGCCCCACGGCGTTCACCGGCGCCGGCGAGGACCTGGTGATCACCCCCCGGGACGGACTCGGCGAGGGCGACGTGCCACGCATCACCGTCCGGCACACCAGCGACCCGGTGGCCGGAGACCGCGAGGGAGGGTGGGTGCGCACCGCGGACGGCCTCGCCATGGCCAACCAGGCGGACGCCGCCCACCTGGTGTTTCCCTGCAACGACCACCCCTCCGACAAGGCGATGTTCACCTTCCGCATCACCGCCCCCGACGGCCACACGGCCGTCGCCAACGGTCTGCCGGCCGGTGTCGACCGCACACGCGGGGCCACCACATGGACGTACCGGACCCTGCACCCCATGGCGACCGAGCTCGCCCAGGTCTCCATCGGCCGTTCCACGGTCGTGCACCGCACCGGCCCGCACGGTCTGCCCCTGCGGGACGTCGTCCCCGCCCGGCACCGCGAGCAGGCCGAACCGTGGCTGGCCAGGACCCCGGACCAGATCGCCTGGATGGAGGAGAAGGCCGGACGCTACCCGTTCGCCACCTACGGCATGCTCCTCGCCGACGCGTCCACCGGTTTCGCGCTCGAGACCCAGACGCTCTCCCTCTTCGAGCGCGAGATGTTCACCGACCCCGCCCTGCCCGCCTGGTACGTCGAGTCGATCATGGTGCACGAGCTGGCCCACCAGTGGTTCGGCAACAGCGTCAGCCCGCGCACCTGGTCCGACCTGTGGCTCAACGAGGGACACGCCACCTGGTACGAGGCGCTGTACGCGCAGGAGAGGGGCGGCCGATCCCTGGAGGCCCGGATGAAGGCGGCCTACCGGGCGTCGGACGGATGGCGCGCGGCAGGGGGACCGCCCGCCGCGCCCGAGCCGCCGGAACCCGGCCGGAAGATCGGCATCTTCCGCCCGAACGTCTACTCCGGCGGCGCGCTCGTGCTGTACGCCCTGCGTGAGGAGATCGGCCGCACGGCCTTCGAACGCCTGGAGCGTGCCTGGGTCACCCGCCACCGCGACGGCACGGCCGGGACCTCCGACTTCGTCCGGCTGGCCTCCGAGACCGCCGGACGCGACCTGACCGGCTTCCTGCACCCGTGGCTCTACGGCACCACGACCCCGCCCATGCCCGGCCACCCGGAATGGAAGGCCTCGGCCCGGGACGTCCCGCCCGCCCGGCGGCCCGTACCGCACGCGCATCGGGCGGGCGCGGGCCGGGAATAACACGATGACGGGACGGGCGTGCCGTGCGACCATCGTCAGGTCGGCACCACACGGGACACGGGAATCTCCCGGACCGCCCGGACGTTGTGCACAGTGACGGAGAGGCCTTCGGACCGCCTCCGCCGCCCAGACGACTACCCGACGACGTTAGGACCCAATGACCTCCTCTTCTTCCCCTTCCCAGGACACCAAGCGCTTCGCGGCCACCCATCCCGAAGGTCTTCGGGCCGATGCCCTGATGGAAGAGGACGTCGCCTGGAGCCTCGGGACCGACTCGGAGCGGGACGGCGACCAGTTCGACCGTTCCGAGCGTGCGGCCCTGCGCCGTGTCGCCGGCCTCTCCACCGAACTCGAGGACGTCACCGAGGTCGAGTACCGGCAGCTCCGCCTGGAGCGCGTCGTACTCGTCGGGGTGTGGACCTCGGGAACCGCGCAGGACGCGGAGAACTCCCTGGCGGAGCTCGCCGCCCTCGCGGAGACGGCGGGCGCCCTCGTCCTCGACGGCGTGATCCAGCGCCGCGACAAGCCCGACGCCGCCACCTACATCGGCTCCGGCAAGGCCGAGGAACTGCGCGACGTCGTGCTCGACTCGGGCGCGGACACCGTCATCTGCGACGGTGAGCTCAGCCCCGGCCAGCTGATCCACCTCGAGGACGTCGTCAAGGTCAAGGTCATCGACCGGACGGCCCTGATCCTCGACATCTTCGCCCAGCATGCCAAGTCCCGGGAGGGCAAGGCACAGGTCGCGCTCGCGCAGATGCAGTACATGCTGCCGCGGCTGCGCGGCTGGGGTCAGTCGCTGTCCCGGCAGATGGGCGGCGGCAAGGGCGGCGGCCTCGCCACCCGTGGCCCCGGTGAGACCAAGATCGAGACGGACCGGCGCCGGATCCGCGAGAAGATGGCGAAGATGCGCCGTGAGATCGCGGAGATGAAGACCGGCCGCGAGATCAAGCGCCAGGAGCGCAGGCGCAACAAGGTGCCGTCCGTGGCCATCGCGGGCTACACCAACGCCGGCAAGTCCTCGCTGCTCAACCGCCTCACGGGCGCGGGCGTACTGGTCGAGAACGCCCTGTTCGCGACCCTCGACCCGACCGTGCGCCGGGCCGAGACCCCGAGCGGCCGGCTCTACACGCTGGCCGACACCGTCGGCTTCGTCCGGCATCTGCCGCACCACCTGGTCGAGGCGTTCCGCTCCACGATGGAGGAGGTCGGTGACGCCGACCTGATCGTGCACGTGGTGGACGGTTCGCACCCGGTCCCCGAGGAGCAGCTGGCCGCCGTGCGCGAGGTGATCAGGGACGTCGGCGCCACCGACGTACCCGAGATCGTCGTGATCAACAAGGCCGACGCGGCCGACCCGCTGACGCTTCAGCGGCTGCTGCGGGTGGAGAAGAACTCCATCGCGGTCTCCGCCCGCACCGGCCAGGGCATCGAGGAGCTGCGCGCGCTCATCGACAACGAGCTGCCCCGTCCGTCCGTGGAGATCGAGGCACTCGTGCCGTACACCCACGGCAAGCTGGTCGCCCGTGCCCATGACGAGGGCGAGGTGATCTCCGAGGAGCACACCCCGGAGGGCACCCTGCTCAAGGTACGGGTGCACGAGGAACTGGCGGCCGAACTCACGCCGTTCGTTCCCACCCCGGCCGGCTGATCCCGCCCGAGGCAGACCGAAGGCCCGCACCCTGCGTCAGGGGGCGGGCCCTCGTCGCGTACGGGTCACTGACCGCCGTAGGTCCTGCTCATGTTCTGGTAGAGCGCCTCGGCGTCCTCGCCCAGCCGCGGACCCGCGAGCCAGGTGTTGTCGGTCGGGCCGATCGAGGTGTTGGAGACCAGCACCGTCCGGCCGTTCACCACCCGGAACCAGCCGCCGCCGGACGAGCCACCGGTCATGGTGCAGCCGATGCGGTACATCGTCGGCAGGTCAGGGGAGAGCGAGAACCGGCCCGGCGCGTCGAGGCACTTGAACATCCGCAGACCGTTGTACGGCGGTGCGGCCGGGTAGCCCCAGGCGCCCATGCTGCCCGCCTCGCCCGCGGAGGGGGCGGAGAAGTCCACGTCGAGCGCGGCGCCGACCGTCTCCTCCAGCGACTTGCTCCCCTGCTCCGGCTTCACGTGCAGCACGGCGTAGTCGTACGGTGCGCCGTCGCCGCCGCTCCGCGAACCGCCCTGGATCCAGCCGCCCGAGGTCGAGGCCCAGTCCGCCCACCAGTTGCCGTAGGGAGCGATCTCCTGGGCGTTCGCGGTGCCCGGGCCGACGTCGGAGGTGCCGAGGTCGTTGTAGGCCGGGACGAAGACGAGGTTGCGGTACCAGCCGCCGTCGGCGCCGGCGTGCACACAGTGTCCGGCCGTCCAGACGAGGTTGGACCTGCCCGGATGGTTCACGTCCTTGATGACCGTGCCGGAACAGACGGCCGGGCCGTCCGGGGAGTCGAAGAACACCTTGCCGACCGGCGCCGCGTTCTCGTGGTACGGCGTCTTCTCGGCCTCCGCCCGGACCGGGGCCGGCTCCGGGTCGCTGACCCCCTGTGCCGCCGAGGCGTCCTTCGCCGTGACGGTCTTGTCGGCCTCCTGCGCGGAGCCCATCCGCTCGGGCTCCCACAGGCCCTCGATCACCGGGTTCACGAAGTCCTGTGCCTCACTGAGCCACTTGTCCCTGTCCCAGTCCTGCCAGCCGCCCTCCTTCCACTTGCCGACGTCGATCCCGTGCTCCTTGAGCCGGTCCGTGATGTCGGACGGGACCCCCGCCCGGGCACCGCCGCTGTCGACGGCCCGTGAGGCGGTGGCGTCGGGCTTGCCGTTCGCTTCGTTCCCGCCGGAACCGCCGCACGCCGTCGCGGTGAGCGTCAGCGCGGCGACCAGGCCGGTGGCGGCGAGAACGGCGCGGCGCCGTCCGCGCCCGTGCGGAGTGGACGTACGTGTGGAACGCATGCTGCTGTGACCCCCGTCGTGACGAATCGATGACGCGCCGCGTACCCG
>NZ_NEUB01000613.1 GCF_002910825.1 Streptomyces sp. SM1
CCTCCGGACGACTTCACCATCGGCTTATACGTCCGGTCTCTTGCCCGATGCCAGGCGTGGTCAGACGGGTCTCTCCTGTTCCGGCCCAGACTGTGCACACGTGCCGCCCCCCATACCCCGGGAGAACCCCGAAGGCTGACCCCGGAACAGGGCCCTCGGGACGTGGCCTTCGCCCGGACATGAGGGGCTCGGCTTCTCCGCTGTACGTGTGACGAGGCTGCAAGGTTCGCTTCACGCTACGGCCCGCGTGCTTGCTCCCTCCAAAGAGGCACTCGACATCCCGCTCAGCCCGCCGCGTCTCCACGACGAACCGGGACCTGCTACCGGGCACTCCGGTGTCTACCCGGACGGGACTTCCACCCGCGAGCCTGGACCAGCTTTCAGGACGCAACATGCCGCCACGCTAGAACGCTGGAGTGCACTCCAGGCAAGCGGCGCAGCCGGGAAATGAACGGGACGCGGAGGGCGGTGGCTGATTACCGTGCGGGCCTGACCTCAGTACGCCGTGCGACGCCGAAGGACGCGGAGGAAGTGCTCCGGCTGCGTCAGGTGATGATCGACTCGATGGCCCGATCCGGCCCGTCCACCCGCTGGCACACCGAGTCCCTTCCGGTGCTGCGCGCCAGACTGGCCGAGCCGGAGGGGAACTTCGCCGCGTTCGTCGTGGACCATCCGGAGCGGCCGGGCGCGCTGGCGGCCCTGGTGGCCGGCACCGTCGACTACCGCATCGGCGGCGCGCGCAACCCGTACGGTCTGGACGGCTCCGTGTTCAGCGTCGCCACCGATCCGGACGCGCGCCGTCGCGGGTACGCGCGCGCCTGTGTGCAGGCGCTGCTGGAATGGTTCCGTGACAGTGGCGTGCGCCGCGTCCGGCTCACCGCCTCCTCGCAGGCCGAACCGCTGTACGTCTCCCTGGGCTTCAGACGCCGGCCCGACCCGTTGCTGGAGCTGACGCTGTGAGCGCTTAGTCTCGGTGGCATGTCGTTGAAGAGTCTCGCGCTGATCGAGAACTGGCCGGTTCCCACCGCGGCGGCGGGTGTCGTACGGGCGGACGGTACCGTCCTGGGCACCCGGGGCCCGGCCGCCCACCGCTTCCCGCTGGCCTCGGTCACCAAGCCGCTCGCGGCGTACGCGGTGCTGGTGGCGTACGAGGAGGGTGCGATCGAGCTGGACGAGGCGGCGGGCCCGGACGGCTCGACGGTGCGGCATCTGCTCGCGCACACCTCGGGGCTGGCCTTCGACGAGCACCGGGTGACCTCGGCGCCCGGAGAGCGGCGGCTGTACTCCAACGCCGGGTTCGAACAGCTGGGGGACCATGTCGCCAGGGCGACGGACATCCCGTTCGGGGAGTATCTGCGGCAGGCGGTGCTGGAGCCGCTGGGGATGACGGCGACCACGCTGGAGGGCTCCCCGGCGAAGGACGGTGTGTCGACGGCCGAGGACCTGCTGCGGTTCGCCGCCGAGGTGCAGGCCCCGCGTCTGCTGGACCCGCGCACGGTCGCGGCGGCGATGACCGTGCAGTACCCGGGAACCAAGGGGGTGCTGCCGGGCTACGGCCACCAGAACCCCAACGACTGGGGGCTCGGGTTCGAGATCCGCGACTCCAAGTCGCCGCACTGGACGGGCGCGTCGTCGTCGCCGCGTACCTTCGGCCACTTCGGCCAGTCGGGCACGTTCCTGTGGATCGACCCGGACGCGGGCGCGGCGTGCGTGGCGCTGGCCGACCGTGCCTTCGGGCCGTGGGCGGCCGAGGCGTGGCCGCCCTTCACGGACGCGGTGCTGGCGGAACTGCGCGGCTGACCTCCGCGCACCCACCGGCCGGGCGCCGGGCGGGACTTCGGGGGAGACTTCAGGGGGACGGACGTCATGGGATCGACCGAGTTGCTCATCTCTCTGGACCGGGAGGGCGGTGCGACACTCCAGCAGCAGGTGTGCGACCAGGTCACCGCCCTGGTGCGCTCGGCGCGGCTGCGTCCCGGCGACGCGCTGCCCGCCTCGCGGGAACTCGCCCAGCAGCTGGGCGTCTCCCGTACGGTGATCATCCGGGCGTACGAACTGCTGCGCGCCCAGGGGATCCTGACCGCCCGGCGCGGTTCGGGCACCCGTGTGGCCGAGCTCCCCGCCGACGGCACGGCGGGGCGTGCCGCGAGTGGTGGGGGCCGGTCCGGAACCGTGCAGACGGTCCCCGCCCCGCCCAGGCCCACCGACGAGGGCAACCCGCTCTGGCAGCCGTGGGAGCCGCCGCCCGTCCTCCGCCACCCCGGCAACGTCCTCGACTTCCGGCACGGCACCCCCGCGCTCGCCGCGTTCCCGGTCGCCCGGTGGCGCCAGTCGCTGCACGAGGCCTACGGGCGGGCCGACGCGTCCACGCTCGGCTACGGACCGGCGGAGGGCTCGGCGACCCTGCGGGCGCGGATCGCCGCACTGGTGCGGCAGAGCCGGGCCGTCGACGCCGGGCCCGAGACCATCATGGTGACCGGCGGCGCCACCCAGGCGCTGGACATCCTGGTGCGGTTACTGGTCGGTCCCGGGGACGTGGTGGTGATCGAGGACCCCAGCCACACCGTGCTGCGGCAGGTCTTCGGGTGTTCCGACGCCGCCGTCGTGCCCGTGCCCGTCGACGAGGAGGGTCTGCGGGTCGCGGACATCGACGCCCGGGTGCGCGCCCAGGGGCACGACCCGGAGCGGGTGAAACTGGTGTACGTGACGCCGTCGCACCAGTTCCCCACCGGTTTCATCATGTCGCAGCCGCGCCGCCGGGCCCTGATCGCCTGGGCGCACGAGCGCGGTGCGACAGTCCTGGAGGACGACTACCACAGCGAGTTCACCTTCACCGCCGAGCGGCTGCCCGCGCTCGCGGCGGAACGGCACCGGGACACCGTCGTCTACGTCGGCAGTTTCAGCAAGACGCTCTTCCCGGCACTGCGCATCGGGTACGCGGTGCTGCCGCCGCATCTCGTACGGCCGTTCCTCGGCATCAAGTGGATCACCGACCGGCTCACCCCGGCCGTGTCCCAGGAGACGCTGGCCGACTTCATCGCGACGGGCGCCTACGCCCGGCACATCAGCCGGATGACGCGGCTCTACCGGCAGCGCAGAAGGCGGCTCCTGGAGGCACTGTACGAGCACTTCGGCGCCGAGGTGCTCATCTCCGGGGAGGCGGCGGGGCTGCACGTCCTGGTCACCTTCACGGGAGCGCGCGGGGTGCCGGAGGAGGAAATCGTGAAGCGGGCGGCCGCACGCGGGGTCCGGACATACCCCGCGTCCGGCTACTACGTCCTCGACCCGCCGGCCGAACCGACGTTCCTGGTCGGCTACGCCGCGCTGACCACGGCCCGCATCACCGAGGGCGTCGCCCTGCTGACCGCGGCGGTACGCGAGGCGACGGCCCGGATCTGACGCCCCTCCGCCACCCGGTCCGTCCTCCTCCACACGTGGGGGCTCCCCCGCCACGCCGTCCCGCGTCCGGCGCCGCCCGGTACCGTGTCGCGCCGTCCTACACCACGCGGTTCGCAGGCGCTCCGACCGGAGCCGGCCGGCTCGGTGGCGCCCGGTCCAGGGCCCGCTCCAGGCGGCGCGCCCGCACCAGCGGGCTGGGCCGCCACTGCCGGTAGACGTCCAGCACGGCGCCGGGGATGTCCGTCTCGCGTTCGGTGGAGAACTCCTGGGCTATCAGCTCCGCGGGGAACAGCGGCGCCAGGTCGTCCGGGGTGAGGGGCTGCCGGGTGCCGGGGTGCAGCATCGGATCCAGCGGCTTGGGCAGGTCCGCCACCACGTTGTACCAGGTGGTGGGCAGTTGGTCCTCGGACAGCAGGAACTTGGTGCGGTTCACGGGTACTTCCCCCTGTGTTCGTCGTTGCTTCGGGACGGTTGGTCCAGGTGGTGGCCGGCGCCTCGGCCGTCTTCGGCGGGAGGGCGGCGGTCGCGGGCCTGATCCGCAGGACGGCGTAGGCGGCCATGCCGACGAGCGGCGCGGCGAGCAGGGTGAGGAAGACGGGCTGGTGGCCGTGGGCGGTCCACAGGGCGCCGAGGCCCGCGGGCACCGCGAGCCGGGCGAGGCCCAGGACGAAGCCGTTCAGCGCCATGAAGGTGCCGACCCGGCGTTCGTCGACGTGGTCGGCGACGTAGGTGGGCACGATCACCGAGACGATGATCTCGCCGAGTGTCCAGATCACCGTGGACAGCAGGATCGCCGGCAGCGAGAAGGCGACGACGATGACGGCCAGACCCGCTGCCCAGAGCGCTCCGCTGACCAGGAGCAGCAGTTTCGTGCCGTGGCCCCGCATGCGCTTCTCCAGGAACAGCCCGAGGCCGACCACGACGACGCTGTTGATGGTGTAGACGGCGCCGACCAGCCCCGCGGACTCGTCCAGGACCGTGGTGACGGCGAGCGGCAGCGTGTACTCGAGGCCGATCAGCGGCACCACGTAGAAGAACGAGACGAGCACCACCAGCAGGACGTGGTGATGTCCGAGCGGGCCGGGGCGCGCCCTGTCCTTGCGGTTACCCACCCTGCGGTGCCGGTCGCGTGGCACCCACAGGGCGATCAGCACGGCGCACACCAGGCCGGCGAGGATGTTCCCCGCGAACATGATGTCGTACGAGTACGCCGCCGCGAGGCCGCCCAGCAGCGGGCCGACGCCCATGCCGAGGTTGTTGCCGACGTAGTTCACCGTGTAGGCGAACGGCCGCTGCTCGGGCGTGGTGAGGTCGGCGACCAGGGTGTTGGCCGCCGGTCCGAACATGCCCATGCCGACCAGGGCGACGAAGAGCAGCCCCGCGTACGTCCACGGGGGCCCGTCCGGCACGGCGAGCCCGAGGTACCCCGCGGCGTTCAGCAGCAGCGAGCCGAGCAGGGCCGCACGCCTGCCGCGCAGGTCGCACAGCGGCCCGCTGAGCAGGCTGCCCACGAGCAGGCCGGTGCTGCCGACGGAGATCAGCAGGCCGGCCTCGCCGGCGCTGAGGTCCTTGCCGCGCACCAGGTACACGGCGAGCAGCGGGAAGACGAACATGCCCGCGCGGTTGATGAAGGAGGCGAGGAACAGCACCCGGAGCGCCGCGGGGAGTTCCCTGAACCGCGTCAGCCACATCGGTCACGCCCGCCCGCCCGTCCGCCGCGGCGCCGACCGGCTCGCCCACGCCCGGGCCGGGGGCAGCCGGCGCCGTCTCCACACGGAAGGCGTCCCGTACGGTCTTGAAGCGGGCCCGTACGTCCTCGAAGTCGGTGCCCTCGCACACGTACCAGCCCAGCACGTCGTTGGAGGCGGTCGGCGGGGCGATGACGTCGCCGACCGTCTTCCACACGTCGGCGTCCAGCACCTTGTCGAGTGACTTCAGTTCGTCCGGGCCGGTGATGGCGGTGACGAGGCCGTACCGGTCCGAGGCCAGGTACTCGGTACCGATCTCGGGGCCCAGTCGTGCTTCCGTGCGGTGCGCCGGATCGAGTTCCAGGCGGCACCACTCGCCCGCGAGGTTGATCCCGCGTCCGGCCTCGATCGCGGGGACGATGGAGCCGCCGCCGGCCCTCGCCCCCGCCTCCCCGAACACCACGTCGCCGTCGTCGAGGAGGAAGAACTCGGCGTGGACGACGCCGGTGCCCAGACCGAAGCCGCGCAGCACCACGGTGTTGAGGTCCAGGATGCGCTGCTCGGCCGGTGACAGGCCGTGCTTGCGGGATACGGTGCCGCCGGGCTCGTCGCGGTACTCGAGGATGGAGTAGGTGTAGGTGTAGCACGTTAGTTCTGCGCAAGCGGGGCGCGTCAAACTAAAGTATCCTTTGAGTTTCGCGACTGACTCAAGGTGGTCATGTGCTCAAGGACGGTTCCGACAGCCGAGCTGCCCTCTGGCGGACCGCGGCTGGTCAGCGCGGCTACTTCACCGCCGCGCAGGCGGTGGACGCCGGGTACTCCTATCAGGCCCAGCGCTACCACGCCCAGCGCGGCAACTGGCTGGTGATCGACCGGGCGCTCTACAGGTTCAGGGAGTTCTCCGACCTGCCGGACGAAGGCGACGAACAGCTGGTGCGCTGGTCACTGTGGAGCAAGGGAAGAGCCGTCGTCTCTCACACCACCGCACTCTCGGCCCACGACCTCGGCACGGCGAACCCCGCCCGTATCCACCTCACCGTGCCCCGCGGCTTCCGGCAGAAGTCGGACGCGGTGATCCTTCACCGCGCCGAACTGACGCAGCCGGACATCGAGGACCGGATGGGATACCGGGTGACGGCACCGCCGCGCGCCATCGCCGAGTGCGCGGCAGCCGGGGAGGACCAGGACATCCTGGACGCAGCGGTGAGCGAGGCGCTGGAGCGCGGGACGACCTCCCGCCGGAGGCTGCTCCACGCCGCCCAACTGCTGGGCCCGCGCGCAGAACTGGGCGTGGAGCGGGCGTTGGCGGCGTCGTCGTGACCGGCCGGTACCGAAACGCCGCCGATCTGCGCCGTGCCCTGGAAACCCGGCTGAAGCAGGATGCCGACAGGTCGGGAACCGATCTCGCCCGTAGCCGGCGCCTCGTCGCCTTCGACCGTATGGCGGCTCGTCTCGCGGAGGACCGGGCCGGCGGCTGGGTTCTCAAGGGCGGCGCGGCCATGGAGTTCCGCCTGACCGGACGTGCCCGCACCACGAAGGATCTGGATCTGTCGCTGAGACCGGCGGATGGCTCGGACGCGGAGGGCCATGGGGTCCGCGAGCTGCTGATCGACGCCTTGGCGGCAGACCTGGACGCCGATGGGTTCCGCTTCCGGGTCGGTCCGCCCGTGGCGTTGACGGCGGACGCGGTTGGCCGTGGCGGCTGGCGGTATTCCGTCGAGGCCCACCTCGCGGGCAAGGTGTTCACGGGGGTCAGGGTGGATGTCGTGGACCGTGGTGAGGAGATCGCACGGACGGAGCTTCTCCCCTTGCCCAACACGTTGGGGTTCGCCGGCACCCCGCAGCGTGCGATCGAGACAGTGGACCGCCGACAGCACTTCGCGGAAAAGCTGCACGCCCTCACCCGCGACTACGGCGACCGTCCCAACACGAGAGTCAAAGACCTGGTGGACCTTGTCCTGCTGGCAGAAGACGGCCTGCCCGGCGACGCCGCACTGGTGGAGGTCGTACGGCACGTCTTCACGGTACGCGCCACACACGAGGTGCCGGGCGAACTGGCTGACCCCCCTCCCCGGTGGCGGGACAGCTACCCGGAACTGGCGCAGGACCTGGTCACCGAGGTTCCGCCGACAGTCGATGCCGCACTCGGGCTGGTAAGAAGGCTGTGGGCGGCGGCCCTCGTCGACGAGTCGAAGAGTGCCCGGCAGCCGTCATGAGCCGGTGGCCGGGCGGCGAACCGCAAGGGGGCAAGAGGCTCGCGGATCGCGGTGCCCGCCGCCCGGTGCCGAGGTGGCTGTCGCCCCGGCACCGGGTGCACCGGATCACTCCTCGTCGCGCAGCCTCGCCGCGAGAGCGGTCAGTTCCCTGACGGGCTCCGTGTGGCCCAGGGCGGTCAGGCGGGTGATCGCCGCGTCGAGGCGGGTGAGGGCGGGGGCGGGGCGTTCCAGGTAGACGCCCTCCACGACACCCGCCAGGCGGACGGACTCGGCCCACTCGCCGGCCCGGGCCGGCTCCGGGCCCGGCTCACCGAGCAGCCCGAGGGCCCTGTCCAGCGCGGTCAGGGAGTCCTCGTACGCACCCGCGTAGGCGTTGACCCGGCCGTGCTCGAAGGCCAGGGCGGCGTCCAGCGGCCGGGACGAGGTGGAGCTGGCCCTCGGGCGGCTCACGGAGGCGCTCACCGACCTCGGCGCCGGCTGGGACCCGCCGAGGATCCTCGACGGCTCCCTCTCCCGGGTGGAGCTGTTCGGTGCCCCGTCGACCGCGCCCCGTGGATGAGGAGAAGGCCATGAACCGTTCGATCCTGGTGGTCTACCGGCCCGCCGCCGGCCGCTACGCCGCCCAGTTCCGCAGTGTCGTGACGGCCGCCGCCGGCCTGGGTGTGGCCACCGTCGTGCTGCTGCCCACCGGGTGGCAGGCACCGGAGGCCGAGGGCCTCGCGCAGTACCACGCCGACCTCGACGACCCGGCGGCCGTACGCGCCGCCGTCGACGGGATCGTCGCCGAGCACCGCGTCGAGCGGATCTTCCCGCTGTTCGAGGGCGATGTGCTGCCCGCCGCGCGGGCCCGGCGCGACCACGGCATCCCGGGCCTCACCCCCGGCCGGGCGCTCAACTTCCGCGACAAGAACGTGATGCACCGGCGGGCCGAGGAACTGGGCGTGCGGGTCGCCCGGTCCTGCCGCCCGGACACCATCGGCGCGGTCGAGGAGTTCGCCGCGCGGGCGGGCTACCCCGTCGTCGTCAAGCCGTACGCGGGATGGGCCTGCGGCCGTACCTACCGGGTGGACGGCCCCGACGCGCTGGCGCGCGTCTGGGACGAGATGGGCGACGACCGGCACGAGTACCGGGTCGAGGAGTTCGTCCACGGCACGGAGTACCACGTCGACTCCCTCTTCAAGGACGGCGAACCCGTCTTCGCCCAGCTCTCCCGCTACTGGGACTATTCGCAGTGCACCGGGCTTCAGCCCGGTGGTGAAGCGAATCTGAGAACTGCTCTGACCTCAGCCGTGTGCATGGATTGGCACTGTTCACCTCAACCCGGGTCAGAGCGGCCGGTTCTGCTGCTCGGTGTACTGCTTCACGATGCTGAGCGGTGCACCGCCGGCCGACCCGGCGAAGTACGAGCCGGACCACAGACGTTGTGCCCGCCAGTAATGGCGGACGAGGTCGGGGAACTCCTGACGGAGGCGTCGGGAGGACACGCCCTTGAGGGAGTTCACCAGCCTGGACACGGCGACCTTCGGCGGGAAGTTCACGAGGAGGTGGACGTGGTTGTTCTCGCCGTTGAACTCGACCAGCTCGGCCTCGAAGTCCTCGCACACGGCCCGCATGATTTCCTCGCACCGCGTCAGGTGCCGGTCGCCGAAGACGGAGTGCCGGTACTTCGTCACGAAAACCAAGTGGACGTGCATGCGGAAGATGCAGTGGCGACCTGTACGAACGTTCTCATCGATACCCATAAACCAACTGTGTAGCATGATCGGCGTGCAGCTTCGGTACAGCTTCCGCCTGTACCCGAGCGCCGGTCAGTGCAGCGCGTTGTCACGGGCGTTCGGGTGTGCGCGGGTGGTCTACAACGACGCGCTCCGCGCCCGGGAGACCGCCCGCAGCCAGGGGCTGCCGTTCCCCAAGACCGGGGACCTGTCGAAGGCGCTCATCACCGAGGCGAAGAACGCCCCGGAGCGGGCCTGGCTCGGCGAGGTCTCGGCGGTCGTCCTCCAGCAGTCGCTGCGCGACCTGGACACCGCGTACCGGAACTTCTTCGACGGGCTGAAGGGCAAGCGCCCGCGTATGGGTGCGCCCCGGTACAAGTCCCGCAAGGACACCCGGCAGTCCGTGCGGTTCACGGCGAACGCCCGCTGGTCGATCACACCTGGGCGGAAGCTGCGTCTGCCGAAGATCGGCGACCTGAAGGTCAAGTGGTCCCGATCCCTGCCCTCCACCCCGTCCACGGTGACCGTGGTCAAGGACAGTGCGGGCCGGTACTTCGCGAGCTTCGTCGTCGAGACCGGCCCCGGGGAACTGCTGCCGCAGTCGATGCCCGAGGTGGGCATCGACCTCGGGCTGGGGCACTTTGCGGTCCTCTCGGATGGGACGAAGGCCGACAGCCCGCGGTTCCTGCGCCGGGCCGCCAAGCGCCTCAAGAAGGCCCAGCGGGACCTGTCCCGCAAGGAGAAGGGCAGCAAGAACAGGGACAAGGCCAGGGTCCGCGTCGCACGGGCACACGCACGTGTCGCGGACGCGCGCCGCGAGTTCCACCACCAGCTCTCCACGAAGCTGATCCGCGAGAACCAAGCGGTCGCCGTGGAGGACCTGGCGGTGAAGGGGCTCGCCCGCACGCGCCTGGCCAAGTCCGTGCACGACGCCGGATGGTCGGCGTTCGTGAGCATGCTGGAGTACAAGGCCGCACGGTACGGGCGCACCTTCGTCCGCATCGGCCGCTTCGAGCCCACGTCTCAGGTGTGCTCGCAGTGCGGCGTGAAGGACGGCCCCAAGCCCTTGCACGTCCGTGTGTGGACCTGCGGGGCCTGCGGGGCCGTCCTGGACCGGGACATCAACGCGGCGGTCAACATCGCCAGGGCGGCCGGACTGGCCGTGTCAGCCTGTGGAGCGCAGGTAAGACCGGGACTCGTCCCGGCACCGCGCGGCGAAGCAGGAACCCACTCGACACCGCAGCCTGCAACGGCGCGGCAGGCGGGAATCGCCGTCCTTCAGGGCGGCGAGGATGTCAA
>NZ_NEUB01000614.1 GCF_002910825.1 Streptomyces sp. SM1
AAACCCCGGTGACGCGCTCAGTGATCGCCCGACGCCGCACCCGGCACCGCATCCGGCGGCCACGCTCAGCGCCGCACCCGCCGCCGCACCTGTCACCGCCCTCAGCACCGCACCCGGCACCGCGCTCAGCGCCGCGTGACGCTCCGTACGCTCGCCACGGTGAGGATGCCGAGGACGACGAGCGCGGCCGCGGCGCCGATCAGTTCTGCGGTCGTGTGCATGGGACCTCCCGTGGAGCGGCGACTGCGGCCGGGTTAGTCATATAGGCATGGAACTCCCGCGACCTGCGGAATCCGGGCCCCGAGCCCTGGCGGATTCACCCGGAGGACGGAGACCGTAAAGGACCCCGTATGGATCTGGGTGGCGCGTGCGCCGCCCTTCGCCCCACGGCTTACGATCCACTGTTGTGTCCAAACTGACCGACGTGCCCAAACGGATCCTCATCGGGCGCGCACTGCGCAGCGACCGGCTCGGGGAAACGCTTCTGCCCAAGCGCGTCGCGCTCCCCGTCTTCGCCTCCGACCCACTGTCCTCCGTGGCGTACGCCCCCGGCGAGGTCCTGCTGGTCCTCTCCGTCGCGGGTCTGTCGGCGTACCACTTCAGCCCCTGGATCACCGTGGCGGTCGTCGTGCTGATGTTCACCGTGGTCGCCAGCTACCGGCAGAACGTCCGTGAGTACCCGAGCGGCGGCGGCGACTACGAGGTGGCCACCACCAACCTCGGTCCCAAGGCCGGTCTGACCGTGGCCAGCGCCCTGCTCGTCGACTACGTCCTGACCGTCGCCGTGTCGATCTCCGCCGGCATCGAGAACCTGGGCTCGGCGGTCCCGTTCGTCGTCGAGAACAAGGTGGCCTGCGCGATCGGCGTGATCGTGCTGCTGACGCTGATGAACCTGCGGGGGGTCAGGGAGTCGGGCACACTCTTCGCGATCCCCACCTACGTCTTCGTCACCGGCGTCTTTCTCATGATCGCGTGGGGGAGCTTCCGCGCGGTCGTGCTCGGCGACGACATGCGGGCACCGACCGCGGACTTCGAGATCAAACCCGAGCACCCCGGACTCGCCGGCTTCGCCCTGGTCTTCCTGCTCCTGCGCGCCTTCTCCTCCGGCTGCGCGGCGCTCACCGGAGTCGAGGCGATCTCCAACGGCGTCCCCGCCTTCCGCCGGCCCAAGTCGCGCAACGCGGCGACCACGCTCGCCATGATGGGCCTGCTCGCCGTCACCATGTTCTGCGGCATCATCGCGCTGGCCACCGCCACCCACGTCCGCATGGCCGAGAACCCGGCCGAGGACCTGACCCACGACGGCGCCCCGCTCGGCCCGGACTACGTCCAGGACCCGGTGATCTCCCAGGTCGCCGAGGCGGTCTTCGGTCACGGCAGCATCCTGTTCATGATCCTCGCCGCCGCCACCGCGCTGGTGCTGTTCCTCGCCGCGAACACCGCCTACAACGGCTTCCCGCTGCTCGGCTCGATCCTGGCCCAGGACCGCTACCTCCCCCGCCAACTGCACACGCGCGGCGACCGCCTCGCCTTCTCCAACGGCATCGTGCTGCTCGCGGGCGCCGCGATCCTGCTGGTGTGGATCTACGGCGCCGACTCCACGCGGCTGATCCAGCTCTACATCGTCGGCGTGTTCGTGTCCTTCACCCTCAGCCAGACCGGCATGGTCCGGCACTGGAACCGGCTGCTGGCCACCGAGAGGAACCAGGGCAAACGCCGCCGCATGGTCCGCTCCCGGGCCATCAACGCCTTCGGCGCCTTCTTCACCGGCCTGGTCCTGGTCGTCGTACTCGTCACCAAGTTCACCCACGGCGCCTGGGTCGCGCTGCTCGGGATGTGCATCTTCTACGCGACGATGACGGCGATCCACAGGCACTACGACCGGGTCGCCGAGGAGATCGCGGCGCCGGACACTCCGACCGACGACAGCGTACGGCCGTCCCGGGTCCACTCCGTCGTCCTGATCTCCAAGATCCACCGCCCCGCCCTGCGCGCGCTCGCCTACGCCCGGCTCATGCGCTCCGACACCCTGGAGGCGCTCAGCGTCAACGTGGACCCGGACGAGACCAGGGAACTGCGCGAGGAATGGGAACGGCGCGGCATCGACGTACCGCTCAAGGTGCTCGACTCGCCGTACCGGGAGGTCACGCGGCCCGTCATCGAGTACGTCAAGAGTCTGCGCAACGAGGCACCGCGCGCCGTCGTGTCCGTGATCATCCCCGAGTACGTGGTCGGCCACTGGTACGAGCACCTGCTGCACAACCAGAGCGCGCTGCGCCTGAAGGGCCGGCTGCTGTTCAGCCCGGGTGTGATGGTGACCTCGGTGCCCTACCAGCTGGAATCGTCCGAGGCCGCCAAACTGCGGGCCCGCAGGCGGCAGGACTGGGCCGCGCCCGGCTCCGTGCGCCGGGGACCGAAGGAGCGGGCGAAGGACTCCTCCCCGCACACGTAGACTGGTGGGCTGTTGTTGTCCCGGGCCCTGAGGGCCCGCCCGTTCCCGATGTTGTGGAGTCACCCCGCCATGCAGGCAGAACCGAGGAAATCACTGGTGGGGGAGGAGTACGAGGTCGAGATCGGCCCCGTCGCCCACGGCGGCCACTGCATCGCCCGTACCTCCGAGGGCCAGGTCCTCTTCGTCCGGCACGCTCTGCCCGGCGAACGGGTCGTCGCCCAGGTCACCGAGGGCGAGGAGGGGGCCCGCTTCCTCCGCGCGGACGCGGTGCGCGTCCTGGACGCCTCCAAGGACCGCATCGACGCCCCCTGCCCCTTCGCCGGCCCCGGCCGCTGCGGCGGCTGCGACTGGCAGCACGCCAAGCCCGGCGCCCAGCGGCGCCTCAAGGGCGAGGTCGTCGCCGAGCAGCTCCAGCACCTCGCCGGGCTGACGCCCGAGGAGGCCGGCTGGGACGGCACCGTGATGCCGGCCGAGGGCGACAAGGTCCCGGCCGGACAGGTCCCGGCGTGGCGCACCCGCGTGCAGTACGCCGTCACCGCCGACGGCCGCGCGGGACTGCGCCGGCACCGCTCGCACGAGGTCGAGCCGATCGACCACTGCATGATCGCCGCGGAGGGTGTCAGCGAGCTGGGCATCGAGAAGCGGGACTGGACGGGCATGGACTCCGTCGAGGCGATCGCCGCGACCGGCTCCCAGGACCGCCAGGTCGTCCTCACCCCCAAGCCCGGCGCACGCCTTCCGCTGGTCGAACTCGACCGCCCCGTCTCCGTCATGCGCATCGACGAGCGCTCCGGCCAGCTCCACCGGGTCCACGGCCGCCCCTTCGTCCGTGAACGCGCGGACGGACGCACGCACCGTGTCGCCGGCGGCGGGTTCTGGCAGGTCCACCCGCAGGCCGCCGACACCCTGGTCACCGCGGTCATGCAGGGCCTGCTGCCCCGCAAGGGCGACATGGCCCTCGACCTCTACTGCGGCGTCGGCCTCTTCGCGGGCGCCCTGGCCGACCGGGTCGGCGAGGCGGGCGCGGTCCTCGGTATCGAGTCCGGCAAGCGCGCGGTGGAGGACGCCCGCCACAACCTGGCGGAGTTCCCCCGCGTCCGCATCGAGCAGGGCAAGGTCGAGTCGGTCCTGCCCCGCACGGGCATCGACGAGGTCGACCTCATCGTCCTCGACCCGCCCCGAGCGGGCGCCGGCCGCAAGACGGTGGGACACCTGTCCTCCCTGGGCGCCCGCCGCATCGCCTACGTCGCCTGCGACCCGGCGGCACTGGCCCGCGACCTGGCGTACTTCCGCGACGGCGGCTACCGCGTGCGGACACTCCGGGTGTTCGACCTGTTCCCGATGACGCATCACGTGGAGTGCGTTGCCATCCTCGAACCGGTCGCAAAGGGCGCCTGACCTGCGGTTTTGCGCGTGCGTATTATGTGTGGCGTGGGTGTTACGGGCGATATCTTGACGCCGAAATGACGCTCATTTGACGCTCGTTCTGATGGGGTGTCAGGTGTGTATCGAGTAGGTCAGGTGGCGTCAAAGCTGCGAGTAACGCTGTGACGTTGAGGGCTCGTGACGCTCAATGTGGGTAACTGTTTACGACTGCGGGTGACCTGCGGGTGACCTGCGGTGACGTGGTGCGGGGCAGTGGCGGCGGCCGGTAGATTGATCTTGTGACCGCCGCCCCTCCGCCGCCCTCCTACGAGGAGCTGGCCTCGTTGGTGGCGGTCCAGGCAGCGATGATCGAGCGGCTTGAGGCGTGGATCGTCGAGCAGGACGCCGAGATTGCGGAGTTGAAGCGCAGGCTGGCCGCGAACTCGACGAACTCCTCCCGGCCGCCGTCCAGTGACGGGCTGGCCAAGAAGCCCACGCCGAAGTCGCTGCGCAAGGCGACAGGGCGCAAGCCGGGCCGGGCGAAGGGCGATCCCGGGGGCCGGCTGGAGCAGGTCACCGACCCGGACCGCATAGTTGATCACCACCCCGAGGCGTGCGGCGGCTGCGGTAACGATCTGCCCAACGCGGTCAGTTCGGGCTTCAGGGCCCGGCAGGTCTTCGATCTGCCCGAGATCACACCGGAGGTGACCGAGCACCGGTTACACCAGACGGTGTGCGGCTGCGGACACACCACCACGGCGACGGCCCCGGACCTGGTCACGGCAGCCGTCGTGTACGGACCCGGCGTGCGGGCGGCGATCGCCTACCTGTCGGCCTACCAGCACCTGCCGGCCAAGCGCCTGGCCGAGGCCATGGCGTCCCTGTTCAACCTGCCGATCTCCACCGGCACCGTCCTGTCCGTACTGGCCCGTGCCCACGACGGCCTCGGGGACTTCGAGACGCAGGTCAAGGCCCATCTGGCCGCCGCTCCGGTCGCGCACGCGGATGAGTGCGGGGTGCGGGTGGCCGGCCGTCTGCACTGGCTGCACGTGATGTGCACCCATCTGGTCACCTTCTACGGCATCCACGCCCAGCGCGGCCGGGTGGCGATGGACGACTTCGCGATCCTGCCCGCCTTCACCGACGCCCTGGCCTCCTACACGATCTACGGCGATACCCGGGCCCTGTGCGGCGCGCACGTTCAGCGCGAGTTGATCGCCGTCACCGAGGATGCCCGCCGCGATCCGGCCTGGGCGAAGGCCATGATCGACGTGCTCATCGAGGCCAAGGACGCGGTCGCCGAGGTGGCGGCCGCCGGACAGTCCGCCCTCGCTCCCCACACCCTCACCGGCTTCCAGGACCGCTACGGCAGGCGGTGTTGTGCGGCATCGCCGCCGACCCGCACCCCGGCAAGGGGCCGAAATCCAAGGCCAGAGCCCTCGCGGAGCGGCTGCGTGACCGCACCGCCGAGTACCAGCGGTACATGACCGACTTCGCGGTCCCGTTCGACAACAACGCCGCCGAGCGTGACCTGCGGATGGTCAAGGCGCAACAGAAGATCTCCGGATCCTGGCGGACCCTGACCGGCGCGAGGCGATTCGCCCGGATCCGCTCCTACATCTCCACCGTCCGTAACACGGCATCAACCCGCTCACCGCCCTGCGCGACCTCTTCGCCGGACGGCCATGGATGCTGCCCGCGACCAACTGAAAGCCCTGAACAGTTACCGAGGTACAGCCTGTAAAGACGAACGTCAGCAAAGCGAGCTCAGCAGCGAGCCCCTCATCGGGGCGGACAGGATCGGACACCCCGTCACCCTACCGATTACCCGACGCTGTGAGCGCACCGGCCACACCCGGCTGAATAGCTACGTCTCAGCAGCTCACGATCTCATACAGGAACACAGTACGGCGCCGACCGGCAACGCCTGGGCCGCCGACAGGGCATCGCCGAGGTCATGAGGAGCGAGTCCACCCGGACCGGGAAAGCCCGAGACATCGCCGAGAAGCTCGCTACCACCGACCCGAAGACGATCAAGACAATCGGCACCCAGCTGGGCAAACGGGCCCGCCTTGGACTACTGCAACGCATCGGCTACGGCGCCTACAAGATGGCCCTCCGCGGGGACTTGCCGTCCCCCACGAACCCTTGACTTCGCGGCATTGCACGATCAAGGGGAAGCTTCAACGGCTCCCTTGCCCGCCTTTCGGGGCACGACCCGGACCCGCGGGACGCGGCGGCTCCACCCGAACGCGAGCCGATGACCGGCGGCCCTGACCAGGAGAAGGCCGGTCGCCGTCGCGGTGACAGCCGCCACCGCGCCGGCCGCCCCGAGGCCGAGCCTGGCGCCGAACGTGTCGGTGACCAGGCCGACCACCGGAGCGCCCAGAGGCGCGCCGCCGAGGAGGACCATCATGTACAGCGCCGTGACCCGGCCTCGGAATGTCGGGGCGGTCGAAGTCTGCATGGTGGCGTTGGTGGTGACGTTGACGACCATGGCGAACAGGCCCATGGGGACCAGGAGCAGCGCGAAGCTCCACAGGGTCGGTGCCACGGCGGCCACGGTCCCCAGTGCGCCGAAGGCCAGCGCGGCGAGGAAGGGCAGCCTTCGTCGTGCTCTCTCATGTCGGGCGGCGAGCAGCGCGCCCGCCAGGGAGCCCGTCGCGACCAGGGTGTTGAAGAGGCTGTAGGCGCCCGCACCGGCATGGAAGACGTCATCGGCGAAGGCGGAGAGGTGGACGGGAAAGTTGAGGGCGAAGGTCCCGAAGAAGCCGACCAGGACGATGGGCCAGACCAGGTCGGGGCGGCCGGCGACGTAACGCAGACCCTCGCGCAGCTGTCCCTTTCCGTTCGGGGCGCGCTCGACCGGGTGCAGTTCGCGGCGCCGCATCAGCATCATGCAGGCCAGGGGCGCGGCGAAGGACACGCCGTTGAGGAGGAACGCCCAACCCGTGCCGACGCCCGTGATCAGCAGACCCGCGACGGCGGGACCGATCAGCCGGGCGGACTGGAAGTTGGCGGAGTTGAGGCCCACGGCGTTCCGCAGCAGTTCCGGGCCGACCAGTTCGGAGAGGAAGGACTGGCGGGCGGGGTTGTCGAGCACGGTCGCGAGGCCCACGGCGAACGCGGCGGTGTACACATGCCAGACATGGACCCGGCCGGTCAGGGTGAGAACGGCGAGCGCGAGCGCGGTGAGGGCCATGGCCACCTGGGTGGCGACGAGTATGGGGCGCTTGGGCAGGCGGTCGACGAGTACGCCGCCGTACAGGCCGAAGAGCAGCAGGGGCAGGAACTGCAGTGCGGTGGTGACACCGACGGCGGTCGACGAGCCGGTGAGACCGAGGACCAGCCAGTCCTGGGCGATGCGTTGCATCCAGGTGCCGTTGTTGGAGACGACCTGGCCGAGGAAGAAGAGGCGGTAGTTCCTCACCTTCAGCGCGGACAGCAGCGGGGCTCTGGGCGAGAGGCGGCCGTGCGGATCGCGGGTGTCGGATGTGGGGGCGGAACCGGTTCCGGGTTCCGTACTCAATCGGGTTCGCCTCCTGGTCGTCGTCCGACGGGGGCCGACAGGGCTTCCGCCTCGGTGCGCGGCTCCGGCGCCACCGAGGACACCGACGGTGTCCGCACTCGAACGGGGGCCGACAGCGGCAGGGCCCACCCGTCGGCTGTTGGGTGTCGGCCCGTCATGCCGCGTCGTGCGAGGTCACCGGACGCGTATGCGGTTGCGGTGGTGAAGAGCCGCGGGTCCGGTCACGGCGAGGAGACGCGGCCCGGGGACATCGCGGGCGCCGAGGTCGAGTCGCGGACCACCAGGGTGGGCCGGTGCAGGATGGACTGACCGGTCTCACCGCCGTCACCGTCCATGACCTGGCGCAACCTGGCGAACGCGGTGGCCGCCATCTCCTCCACCGGCTGCCGCACCGTAGTGAGCGCGGGCATGGCCATGCCCGCGAGCATGATGTCGTCGTAGCCGGTGACGGAGACGTCGCTGCCGACCACCAGGCCCGCCTCCCTGGCGCCCGCGACGACGCCGAGCGCGCACATGTCGTTGATGGCGACGATCGCGGTCGGGGGGCGGGGTGCCGAGAGGATCTCCAGCGCGGCGACACGTCCGAGTTCGGCGGCGTCCCGGTCGTCGAAGTCCACCGTGTCGGCTCCCGACCACACGATGCCGGCCGACCGGGGGAGGCCCGCGGCGTCGAGGGCCTGCCGGAACCCGCTGTAGCGCTCGGCCCGGTTGACACTCCCGATCGAGCCCGACACGAAGGCCAGGCGCGTGTGCCCCAGGGCCAGCAGGTGCTCCGTCGCCAGGCGCATGCCGAGAACGTTGTCGGTCCCGATGTTCACCGCGCGGTGCGGATCGCCGGGCTGGGCGGTGCGGTCGAAGGCCACGAGGCCCAGTCCGGCCTCGACGGTGGGCTTCACATGGTCGAGTGAGGGAAGGGACGAGCACAGGACGACCCCGCCGATGCCGTCGCCCCAGAGCTCCTCCACGTAGCGACGCTCCCGTTCCGGGTCTCGCTCGCTGTTGCACAGGAGCATGTAGAAGCCCTCTGCCAGCGCCGCCGCTTCGAGATGCCGGGCGAACGTGCCCCAGAACGGGTTGGCCACCGACGGCACGATGAGGCCGAGCATCTGGATCCGGCCGGTGCGCAGCTGCTGGGCGGCGCGGTTGGGGCGGTAGCCGAGGCGCCGGATCGCCGACTCCACCCGGGACCGTGTCTCGGGCAGCATCTTGCCGGTCCGGCCGTTGAGCAGGTTGGAGACCGTGCTCGGGGAGACCCCCGCTTCCTGTGCCACCTGGTAGATCGTTACCCCGGCCACTGACCCTCTCCTGTGAATCGGACACCAAATGTTTCCGCTCTGTTGACAGCCCGTACTGCCGTTCCTAGTCTCGTGCATCGAAACACCAGTAAATCGATGCACTAATCAAAACGCAAGTTCGTCACCTGCTCAGCACGTACCTCTCAGCCGGGAGTCTCCTATGCGCCCACGTACGTCGCCCCTCTCCAGAAGAAGACTCCTCGGACTGGGTGCCGCCACCGCGGCAGGCGCCGCACTGTCCGCCTGCGGCGGTCCCGCACCCCAGAAGGAGGGCGGCGGTGACGCCTCCCTGCGGCTGCTCACCCCGATCTTCGACCGGGCGGACGGGCAGAAGCTGCTCACCTCGCTGCTCACCGACTTCAAGAAGGATCACCCGGGCGTCAGTGTCCAGGTGGACTACACGGAGTACGGGAAGCTCAACGAGAAGCTCGCCACATCGATCGTGGGGGGACAGCCCTACGACGTCATGCTGATGGGTGTCGGCTGGATCCCGCCCTTCGTCGAGAAGGGTGTGCTCGCCGATCTCGGGACGAGTCAGTCAGAGCTGGAGCGCCTGTACAACCCGCGTGTGGTGCAGCCCGGGATCTACGAGGGCAAGACGTACGCCCGCCCCATCCTGCTCGACACCCGCATGGGTATCTACCGCAAGGACATCCTGGCCGAGGCGGGGATCGACGCGCCGCCGAAGGACCTGACCGAGCTGAAGGAGATGGGCAAGGAACTGACCGTCCGCAAGGGCGGCAAGCTGACGCGGGCCGGCGTGGACATCCTCAGCAACGACCTGCGCCAGACCTACCTTCCCGTCATGTGGGCGCACGGCGCCGACCTGTTCGCCGACGGCAAGCCCGTCTTCGACTCGGACGAGGCCGTGGACGCCCTCCAGTGGATGGTCGACATCATCCGCACGGAGAAGATCGAGGACTACGGCTTCACCCAGAAGGGGGCGGTCGTCGCTCCCCTCGTCCAGGGCCGGGCGGCGATGATGGTCGGGCACAACGACATGTGGCGGCAGGTGTCCGAGAGCGCGCCGGAGCTCATCGCCGAGGACAAGATCGCCGGCTTCATGCTGAACCAGCAGCGTCCGGCGCTGTTCCAGGGCGGCACGCTGGCCACTCTGTCGGCCAAGACGCGGTATCCCGAGCAGGCCAAGGCCCTGGTGGAGTTCCTGTCGGGGGAGAAGGTGTCGCCGCAGGCGGCCGAGCAGCGCGGCAACATTCCCGCGGTCCTCAGCGCGGCGGACTCCGAATACGTGAGGAGCAACAAGCTCGTCTCGTTCGCGGTGAACAACCTGGACCACGCCTTCTCCGAGGGCGGCGTGCCGACCTGGCTGGAGATCCGGGAGGAGTTCAAGCCGGCTCTGGAGAGCGCCCTGCTCGGCAAGTCCAGTCCGGCCGACGCCCTGCGGGGACTGGCCGAGAAGGCCGAGGCCATCATCGCCAAGGGGGCGTGACCCTCGTGCCCAGTCATCCGGCCGCAGAAACGACAAGTCGGCGTCCTTCCGCAGTGCATCGATCTACCAGATCGCCGACGTCGATGCCGCGCAGCGAACGGCCTGGGCGTAAAAGGAAGTTCGGACACGAACGACGCCGGGTGGCCCTCCTCCTGCTGGCTCCCTCGGTCATCCATCTCGTGTGGTGGATCGGCCTCCCGGTCCTGGCCACCTTCGCCCTGGCGTTCACCGACTACGACATCCTCGCGGGCACGGTCACCTTCAACGGTCTGGACAACTTCCAGGAGATCTTCGGCGACCCGACCTGGAACTCGTCCATCTGGCACACCGTCGTCTTCACCTTCTTCACCGTGCCGGTGGCCATGGCGATCGCGGTCGTCCTGGCGCTCCTGCTCAACGTGAAGATGCGAGGGTCGGCCTGGTACCGGACGGCGGTCTTCATGCCGCATGTCACCGCGACCGTGGCGATCGCCCTGGTGTGGATGTGGATGTTCGAACCCCGGCTCGGCGTCGTGAACACCATGCTCGGCTGGGTCGGCATCGACGGGCCGGTCTGGCTGGCCGACCCCGACTGGGCGCTCACCGCCGTGATCGTGGTGAGCATCTGGAAGGGCATCGGCATCAAGATGCTCATCTACCTGGCCGCGCTGCAGGCCATGCCTAACGACGTGTACGAGGCGGCGAGGATCGACGGCGCCTCACAGGTGCGGCAGTTCTTCTCCATCACCCTGCCGCTGCTGAAACCGGCGACGTTCTTCGTCCTGGTGGTGTCGATCATCGACTCCTTCCAGGCGTTCGACCAGCTGTACGTGCTGACGCCCGACGGAGGGCCCGGCAACTCGACGACGGTCATGACGTACGAGATCTACCGCACGGCGTTCAAGGAGTTCAACATGGGCGCGGCCTGCGCGCAGAGCGTGGTGCTGTTCGCCTTCCTGCTGGTGCTCATGCTGATCAGCCGACGTCTCACCGGAAAGGAAGACGATGTCCGCTGAGAAGCTCGCCGCCGCCGGCGCCGCCACCGCGGTGCCTCCGCGCACAGGCAGACCGCTGCTGACCCGGCGACTGCGGCGCGTGGCACTGCACCTGGTGCTCGCCACCGTGTCGCTGGTGATGGCCATCCCCTTTCTGTGGATGATCGTCACCTCGCTCAAGACCGACCCCGACCTGGCCTCCTACCCCCCGGGGCTGCTGCCCCGGATCTGGGACTGGGACAACTACCCCGAGGCCCTCGAGTACGCCCCCTTCGGTACCTACTTCCGCAACAGCCTGTTCATCTCGATCGGGCACACCGCGCTCAACCTGGCGCTGGCCTCCATGGCCGGATACGCGCTGGCCCGTATCCCGTTCCGGGGCAGCACCGTGATCTTCATGGGCGTCCTGGCCACGATGATGATTCCGACGTACACCAAGATCGTGCCCCAGTACCTGATCGCCAAGGGCATCCCGTTCTTCGGCGGTAACGACTACCTGGGCAGGGGCGGCCACGGCTGGCTCGACTCGTGGTGGGGTCTCATCATTCCCGGCGCGCTCACTCCTTTCGCCATCTTCCTCTTCCGGCAGTTCTACCTCTCGCTGCCACGCGAACTGGAGGAGGCCGCCCGCATCGACGGCATGGGGGAGTTCGGCATCTACGCACGGGTGATGACACCCCTGGTCAAGCCGGCCATCGCCACCGTCGGCCTGCTCACCTTCGAGAGCAGCTGGAACAACTTCCTCTGGCCGCTGATCATCACGACCGACACCGACCTGCGCGTCATCCAGGTGGGACTGTCCGCCTTCCAGCAGGCCGACCAGAACGCCTGGGCCTACATGATGGCCGGCACGACGCTCGCCACCGTCCCGATGGTGGCGCTGTTCCTGCTCGCCCAGCGGTACTTCGTGCAGGGCTTCGCCAACTCCGGCATCAAATAGCCCTGTCGTCCCGTCCCGACATACCAGATCCGACATATCAGATCCGACATATCAACCGGAGAACTCCTCATGCCTTTTGACCTCACGGGGCGCCGTGCGCTCGTCACCGGCGCCGGGCACGGCATCGGCGCGGCCGTCGCGCTCGGCCTGGCCCGGGCGGGCGCCGACGTGATCGTTCACCACGGTCACTCCGCCGATGCGGCTCAGCGCGTCGTGGCCGACATCAGTGCGCTCGGACGCAAGTCCACCGCCGTCGCCGCGGACGTCACGGACTCCACCGCCGTCGAGCGCCTGGTCGACGAGAGCGTCACCTTCCTCGGCGGCCTCGACATCGTCGTCGCCAACGCCGGGCATCTCGTCGGTCGGGTCCCCGTCTCCGACATGACCGACGAACACTTCCGCAGCGTGATCGACGTCAACCTCGTCTCCGCCTTCCGGACGTGCCGGGCCGCCCTGCCTCACGTGCGGGAAGCCGGGCGCGCGGGACGGATCATCCTCATGGCCTCACAGGCGGCTCACGACGGCGGCGGCCCCGGCGCGACCGCCTACGCGGCGGCCAAGGCCGGAGTGATCGGCTTCGCCAAGGGGCTGGCCAAGGAGATCGGCGGTGCCGGGGTCACGGTCAACGCCCTCGCTCCCGGATACATCGGCGAGACCGCCTTCCACGGCACGTTCACCGCGCCCGAGGCCCGGCGCGGCATCGTCGAGAAGCTGCCGATCGGCCGGGCGGGCACCGTGGAGGACGTCGCGGGCACCGCCGTCTACCTGGCCTCCGACGAGGCCGGATACGTCACCGGTGCCACCTTCGACATCGGTGGCGGCGCATGGCCGCGCTGACCGTTCCGCAGGAGCCCGGCGGGTGGTGGCACGCCTACGTCTGCCCGGCACACGCCGTGGAACTCGACCACGGCGACCTGCTCGGCGGCGCCTTCCCCGCCGGCGGTGCCGCCTGCCGCTACGGCTGCCGCCTGGACACCGACGCCATTCGGGGCGCGTGGACCGTTCTGGCGCACCAGGAGATCGCCCGGTACCTGCGGCACCTGTCCGCCGGCCCGCCCGACGAACGCCACGAGGCCGTGGCGGTGCTGCGCCAGTACGCGGAGCTCTACGCCGGCCTGCCGGTGACACACGCGGGCGGTGACGACTGGATGCTGCGCGGACGGCTTTTCCACCAGGCGCTGACCGAGGCCATCTGGGCGGTCAACATCGCCCACGCGGCACGCACGCTGGCGGCGGACCCGGAAGGCCCCGGACTGGACGAGCTCGTCCCCTTCCTCGAATCGCTCCGGGAAGCGGCCGGAGCAGCGCGGGGCGAGCTCCTGAGGAAGGGAGAGGCCCGTTCGAACTACACCGCCTGGCTGGCCGCCGCAGAGATCTCCTGCCGCTGTGCCGCCGATCTGATCGCCGGAGAGGAACCCGACGCGATCGGCCTCGCGCAGGAGTACGGACTGGCCGCCCACATGCGGACAGCGGTCCACCGGGACGGCTGGGAGTGGGAGGCAAGCACCTACTACCACCTGTTCGTCCTGCACGCCTACCTGCTCGCGCTGCGCGGCGCCCGCCTGGAGCAACTGCCCGACGACATCGCGGCAGTACTGGGCGCCATGGTCTCGGCGCTTGCGGGCGTCGCCGCTCCGGACGGCACCCTGCCGGCCCTGCACGACGGCCCCTACCGGCGCGAGGCACAGGCGGCCGAGATCAGAGAGGTGGCCGCGCTCGCGGCCCAACTGTTCGCGGGCGCACCGCTGAAGGCCGTCGCCCAGGCTGCCGAACGCGACTCGGCCGCCCCACTCCCCGCGGACCTCGACGGGTGGTTCGCCGGCGTCCCGCTCCCCACGACGTCACCGCGGCACACCTTCCCCGACGCCGGATTCGCGGTCTTCCGGTCCGCGGGCGTCCACGCCCTGCTGGACGCCGGACCGCACGGCGGAGGACACGGGCACCAGGATAAACTGTCGCTCTACCTGTACGCGGACGACGGCACTGCCTGGCAGCCGGACCCCGGCCAGGTCCCGTACGCCCACCGGAAACTGCGCGCGTACTACGCGAGTACGGCGGCCCACCCCACCTTCCGCGTCGACGAGACGGAACAGCGACCCTGCGACGCCGTCCTCGACGGCGACACCGGCCGGTGTGAGCAGGCGTACGACGGAGTCACGGCGACACGCCGCGTCGTCACCGACCGGCGTTACCTGCTCGACATCCTCGTCATCGAGGCGGCCACCGAGCGCCGGCTCACCGCCCAGCTGCGTCCGGGCACCGACCTCGACGTCGTGGCCAAGGGGCCCGACCGGGCCCGCACGGTCTGGGGCGACGGCGAGTCCGCCATCCTGACGGGTTGCCACGCCTCGCGTCCGCAGGCGGAGTTCACCGTCGTCGCCCATCCCGGTCCCGCGGATGATCCGGCGCGGAGCCGGCAGGGTGTCGACTGGTCCCTCACCAGCCGGCGCGCCGTGTTCGTCTCCGTCTACCAGTCCGCCGAGACCGCGCCCCCGGTCCGCCGGGTGAGCCTGTCCGAACGGACCGTCCACATCGACCTGGCCGACGGCACCGTCGCCACCCATCCCATCGGAGCGTGAGAACGCATGCTGCTTCTCGAGGGACGACTCGACTCACTGCGCGGCGAGCTGAACGGCACGCACGCCGCCCAGTGGCGGAGACTGCACGAGCAGTGCGACTGGTACCGCCGCCAGAACCCGCCCACGGAGCACCCCGAGGCGAGCATCACCTACTTCGGCCCCGCCGCCGCGAACCTGGCGCTCGCCTACCGGCTCACCGGTCAGCGCGGGTATCTGGAAGAGGCGTGGCGCTGGATCTCCACCTGCGTGGCCTTCCCCCACTGGGGCCGCGCCCACATGCCCGACCACGACTTGGACGCGGGCTGGCTGCTGCACGGCCTCTCCCTCGCGTACTCCTGGCTGGGGGAGGACCTGGAGCCGGAGCGGCGTGAGATCCTGCGCGCCAAGCTGGAACTCCAGGGCGAGCGGCTGTACTCCTTCGCCGAGGAGACTGCGGGCCGCTGGTGGTCGAGCGCGTACTGGCAGAACCACAACTGGATCTGCTGGACCGGTGTCGCCACCGCGGGCTACGCGCTGGGACGCTCCGAGTGGAGCAAGGCCGCCCGGGCCAACCTGGAGACCGTCCTCAGGATGCTCCCCGAGGACGGGTCGGACTCGGAAGGCGTCGTCTACTGGCGGTACGGAGTGCCGTGGCTCGCCATCCACACCGACCTCGTCCAGCACCAGGAGCGGTCCGATCTGTGGTCGGTCGGCGGTTTCCTGCGCAACACCACGCGCTGGCGCCTGCACCAGAGCGCGCCAGGCTTCGAGGAGAACATCGACCACGGCGACTGCCACGACCGGCGCAGCGGCCACAGCGTCGCCCTCTACTACCGCCTGGCCTCCGCCTACCAGGACGGCACGGCGCAGTGGCTGGGGAACCTCGTCGCGGAGCGTCACTTCTGGCGCGAGGCGTACGAGTCGGGTGTACGTCCCGGTGTCATGCCCGAAGCCTTCCTCGAACTGCTCTGGTACGACCCGCGGGTGACACCCGCGGCACCGGACCGGGAGCCCGGCACCGCGTACTTCCCGGATCTGGGGCAGATCACCGCGCGCACCGGCTGGGACAGCGCCGCGACCTGCGTCAGCTTCAAGGCCGCACCCGGTGGCGGCCACCGCGCCTGGGACGAAGGGCACCGGCTGAAGGCCGCGGGCGGCTGGGACGCCATGAGCGCGGGCCACCACCACCCCGACGCCGGCGCCTTCGTCCTCCACTCGCACGGCGCCTTCCTCGCGGTGGACGAGGGCTACAGCAACCACAAGCGGGCAGCTCACCACAACCTGGTCCTGGTCGACGGAGAGGGCTGGGCGGACGAGGGCCGCTACCACGTGTACGAGGGGATACCCGAGGAGCGCCGGGCGCGTGTGCGTGACGTGCTCGCCCAGGACGGATTCGCCCACGCCACGGCGGAGTCCGCGGCGATGTTCTCCGAACGGCTGGGTGTACAGCGCGTCGACCGCACGCTGGTGGTGACGCCTCTGGGGCGCGTGGTCATCCTGGACGAGCTTGAGGCCGAGGGACCGCGCGAGTGGACGTATCTGCTGCACTCCGACTGGCCCACGACACAACTGGACCCCGACGGCTGGCGACTGGAGTCCGGGCCGGCGAGCGCACGGCTCACCCGGCTGCTGCCCACGGACGCGACGGCCACGCGTCACCGCACTGAGGTGGAGGCGAACCCGACCTCCAGCACCCCCAGTCTCAAGGTCAGCAAAGCCATGCACACCCTGCGTCTCACCACACCCAGGGCCCGCACGGCCACCTTCCTGACCGTCCTCGACAGCACGGGTTCGCTGGATCCGCGGCCGGACCCGGCCGTACTCCTGGCCTCGGACCAGGGCCACGCGGTGTCCGTCGGCCAGGGGGACGAGAAGGAACTGGTCCTCCTCGCTCCCCGCGCGCGGGTCATCGAGACGGGCCGGGTGAGCGCCGACGCGGCGGCGATCGTCCTCTCCGGCACACGCGTCGCCGCCGTACGGGCACGCCGCGTCGACATCGACGGCGCCGTGGCGCTCCGGTCCGACGAGCCGTTCACCGGCGTACTGCCCACCGAGACCACCGGCGCGTAGGGAGCACACCATGAAGGGCTGGGAGCGAGGTGCACTGCGCGCCATGGAGTTCGTCGCACAGCCGGCACTCGCGGGAGCGGCGTTCTGCCTGCTGGCACTCGGCGTCGTCACCTGGCTCCCGGCCCTGGCCGCCGCGGCGATCGCGTTGCAGGACTGGCGCCGGGACGGCGGTGGCCGACCGTTCACCGGGACTCTGCGTGCCTTTCCGCGCTGCTGGCGCACCCTGTGGAAGGACGCACTCGCAGCCAGCTCGCTGATCGCCGTCCTGGCGACGAACTGCCTCTTCCTGCTGGGCCGGGGAAGTGCGACCGCATGGGTCCTGCTCCCCGTCCAGTTCGCTCTGCTGGCCGCCCTGGCGGTCTACGCGCTGTCGCTCGCCGCCGCAGCCGCGGTCGGCACCGACGACGGGTTCCGCCGCCGCGCGGCCGTCCTCGCCTTCGCCTCGCCGCGACGCGGCATGGTTCTGCTACTGGCCCTGCTGCTGGTGCCGCCGGCGATGCTGCCCGTTCCCCTCGGCCCCCTGCTGCTCGGGCCCACCGTTCCCCTCCTCCTGGCCCTGTCCCTGTACGCACCCCTGAACCCGAGGAAACCAGCATGAGACTCATCCGGTACATCGCTTCTGCGGCCGCCCTCTTAGCCGTCACAGGGACGTCCGCGCCCGTGGCATCCGCCACCGAGCCCCGGGGCGGACACGACATCTACGTCTCACCGCGCGGCAGCGACACCAACCCCGGGACCCGGCAGGCTCCCTTCGCAGGTATCCAGCGGGCCCTGGACGTGGCCGGCCCCGGATCGACCGTGCACCTGGCACCGGGACGCTACCTGCAGGACTTCGTCAGCCGGAGTCCCGGCGTCACCCTCACCGGGCCCCCGTCCGCCGTGGTCCAGGGATCCGGTGAGGGCCGGGCCGTCGGGGAGATCCAGCACGACCGCGTCCGGCTGACAGGTTTCACCATCGACGGTCTGGTCGGCGACGCCACCGAGAAGTCCGCCTACCGCAAGAAGCTGCTGTATGTCATGGGCCTGACACCAGGAGACGGTGTCGACGGCCTGCGCATCACCCGTATGACCTTCCGCAACGCCGGCGAGGAGTGCGTACGGCTGCGCTACCTCGTCACCGGTGCCGAGGTCGCCCACAACCGGATCACCGGATGCGGGGTATGGGACTTCCGCTTCGCCGACGGCGGCAAGGTCGGGGAGGGCATCTACCTCGGCACGGCCCCCGAGCAGCAAGGGCTCTACGGCGCCCCGGACGACCGGCCGGACGTCAGCCGGGACAACTGGATCCACCACAACAGGATCGACACCCAGGGCAACGAGTGCGTGGACATCAAGGAGAACTCCACCGCGAACCTCGTCGAACGCAACGACTGCACGGGCCAGCGCGACCCCAACTCCGCGGGCCTGGACGCACGCGGCAGCGGCAACACGTTCCGCGCCAACCGCTCGTACGGCAACGCCGGCGCCGGAGTCCGGGTCGGCGGCGACACCCCCACGGACGGCACCGGCAACACCATCGAGGGCAACGTCCTCCTCTCCAACGCTGCGGGGGGCATCAAGTTCGAGGCCACCCCGCAGGGCCGGGTGTGCGGAAACACCCTGGCCGGCAACACCGGCGGCGACGCGACGGGCACGTACGGCAACGAGTACGAACCGTCGCGTCCCTGCTGACCGCAGAAGAAGACACCCGACACACCAGACAGTAAGGAAGCAGCAGACATGAGCCGCACCCGCAAGCGCACTCTCGCCACCACCGGCGTGGCCGCACTCTCCGCCCTGGCCGCCCTGACCCTCCCGCTCACCACCGCCGGCACCGCCACCGCGGCCGCCCCCTGCGACTACCCCGCCCAGCAGCTCAACCTGACCAACTGGAAGGTCACCCTGCCGACCGGCTCCAGCGGCTCGCCCACCGAGGTCAAGCAGCCCGCTCTCGCGACCTTCTCGTCCAGCCCCTGGTTCACCGTGAACTCCACGTGCACCGGCGTCCAGTTCCGGTCGGCGGTCAACGCCGTCACGACACCCAACTCCAGCTACGGGCGCGCCGAGCTGCGCGAGATGACCGACAACGGAACCGAGAACGCCTCCTGGTCGGCGACGTCCGGCACCCACACCATGACCTTCCGGGAGGCGTTCAACAAGCTGCCCAACGACAAGCCGCACGTGGTCGGCGCGCAGATCCACGACGGCGACGACGACGTCACCGTCTTCCGTCTGGAAGGCACCAGCCTCTACATCACCAAGGGCGACACCACCCACCACAAGCTGGTGACCAGCAACTACCAGCTGCACACGGTCTTCGAAGGCAAGTTCGTCGTCAGCGGCGGCCAGATCAAGGTCTACTACAACGGCGTCCTCCAGACCACGATCCCGCACACCGCATCCGGCAACTACTTCAAGGCCGGCGGCTACACCCAGGCCAACTGCGACAACTCCTCCCCGTGCAGCAGCTCCAACTACGGGCAGGTGAGCATGTACAAGCTCCAGGTCACCCACACCTGAGAGACGAGGCGGTGCCGGGCCTCGGACTAGGAGGCCCGGCACCTCCCGGCACAGTACAACGAGCGGAATCAGCATCCCGCGCCGCCCGCCGGCTGCTGGACGCCCCTCCGAGGAGCAGGTGCTCCCGGACGGGCGTCCCCCCCCGGCTGGCGGAGCGGACCTCCTGCCGATCCCCCTCTCCCCGGTGCACACGGCCCGCCATCGCCCGCACGCGGGGCGGTCGCAGAAGCCAAGCATCCACCCCAGAACAGGACATCAAGCGGAATGACCAGTGCCGGCGCCCCGGCGCCCACGCAGCCGGAATGCCAGATCACCACGGAGATCACCTCCCGAGGTCTGATCGCGATCCTGCGCGCCCCCACCGCCGAGCACTTCCCCGCGATCGCCGACACGCTGCTCGGCGCCGGGATCCACGCGATCGAGATCACCCTCACCACTCACGGCGCCCTGCGGTGCATTCGCGAGCTCACTGCCGCCTACGGCCGGGAGGCAGTCATCGGGGCGGGTACGGTCCTGACCGCCGACCAGGCGCAGACCTGCGTCGATGCCGGTGCCCGCTTCCTCGTCTCGCCCGTCGCGGCGCCCGACGTCGTCCGAACGGCTCGCGCCGCCGGCGTGGCAGCCTACCCCGGCGCGCTCACACCCACCGAAGTTCACGCCGCCGGCCGCGCCGGCGCACCCGCCGTGAAACTCTTTCCCGCCTCGGCCGTCTCGCCCCGGTACGTCTCAGACCTGAGCGGTCCGCTTCCCGGCATCCCCCTCATCCCCACCGGCGGCATCTCCCTGACCGACATCCCGGCATGGACCGCGGCCGGGGTCGCCGCAGTGGGCCTGGGCACGCCACTGATCGGCACCGCGGTGAGGGAGGGCGTCGACGACCGCCTCACGGCCCGCTGCCGCCAGGCCCTGGCAGCCGTCTCGGAAGGCAGGGCCGCCCGGTGACACGCTCCCCAGCCACGCTCGCGCAGTGGGCCGACGGCGGTCTGCTCACCTTCGGCGAGACGATGGGCCTGATCACCGCGACCACGATCGGCACCCTTGAGTACGCACGCGACTTCACCTTCGGTATCGGCGGTGCCGAAAGCAACGTGGCCATCGGCGCCGCGCGCCTCGGGGCCCCGGTCACCTGGATCGGCCGGGTGGGGAGCGACGCGGCCGGAGATCTCGTCGTACGCCGCCTCGGAGCGGAAGGCATCCAGACCATGGCGGTCCGGGACGCCTCCTTCACCGGCCTCATGGTCCGCCACCACCGCGCCGCCACCGTGGTCCATGTCGACTACCACCGCGCCGGATCGGCCGGCTCCCGCCTCACCTCATGCGACATCCCGGTCGACGCGGTCCGGAGGGCCGCGATCCTGCATCTCACCGGCATCACTCCGGCCCTCAGCGCCTCCGCCCGCCAGGCAGCTGGGGACGCGGTCGCCGCGGCGAAGGCGAACGGCGTACTCGTGAGCATCGACGTGAACCACCGGAGCAAGCTCTGGGATCCGGACACCGCCCGGCGTGAGCTCCGCCGGTTCGTCGCGGAGGCGGACATCGTCTTCGCCGGGATCGAGGAAGCCCAACTCGTTCTCGATTCGAAGGCGGACGTTCCCGAGTCTCTGGCCGCGGACCTTGCGGCGTCGGGGCCGCGGGAGGCCGTCGTGAAGACCGGCGCCAGGGGATGCACTGCTCACATCGACGGCGCGATCCATGAGGAACCGGCGCTGTCCGTCCCCGTCGTCGACACCGTCGGGGCCGGTGACGCGTTCGTTGCCGGATACCTGGCAGAACGCCTGCGCGGAGCCGGCCCCGTCCAACGGCTCCGAACAGCCTGCGCGATGGGCGCCTACGCCGTGTCCGTCCCCGGCGACTGTGAACTGCTCCCAAATCGCGGTGAACTGGAAACCTTCCTGAGGACCGGGGATGTCCTGCGATGAGCGGGTGCCCGTGAAACCGTGCACCCGCTCGGCTTCCGCCGAGACGATCAGCCCATGAGCCGACGCCCGGTGACTCTGCGCAGGATCGTGTTCACCGACTGGCAGGCGGTCCACTCGTGGGCCGGCCTGCCCGACGCCTGCCGCTTCCAGCCCTGGGGGCCGAACACCAAGGAGCAGACACGCGATTTCGTGAGGGCGGCGGTCGAGTCCTGGACACACCAGCCGCCGCGGAGGCTGGCTCACGTGGCGCGCGTCGGGAACGACGTTGTCGGTATGGGCGTGCTGCACCTCCGCAGTCACACACAGCACCAGGGTGAGATCTCCTACATCGTGCACCCGAGGGTGTGGGGACAGGGCATCGGCACGGAGATCGGGCGCTCGCTGCTCTCGTTGGGCTTCGACCGGTGGGGACTCCACCGGATCCGTGCCACGTGCGACCCCCGGAACCAGGGATCTTCCCGGGTGCTGGAGAAGCTCGGCATGACGTACGAGGGGCACCACCGGCACACGGCGTGGATCCGGGACGGCTGGCGGGACAGCCTGATGTTCAGCATCCTCGAAGAGGAATGGCATGCCGGAACCGGGAGTGGTGTTGACGCAGACGCGGAGGGACCGCCTCCCCCGATGGATCGATTGCCGTGACGCTCGTCTGACGCTCTGGGCGTCCGCATGCCGCACACCGAGCCTAGAAACGGGCTCTGACCTGGTGATTTACCGCCTGCGTCCAGGCCGACCTGTTCCCGATGACGCACCACGTGGAGTGCGTGGCGATTTTGGAGCCGGTCAAGAAGGGCGTCTGACCTGCGGTTTCGTAGTTGACCTCACGGGTTCGACGGGTTCTCGTCCCCGCAACAGGTCGATCCGCCCACATGGCCCCGACCTGTGTGTTTCCTCTGGTCGGGGGCGCCGCGGTGCGCGACGGCGCCGTCTTTTCGGAAATCTTGACGCTCGATTGACGCTCGGATCCCGGCGGATCATGGGGCCGTTCGGGGGAGTGACCGGTGCGAGGCAGGGTCGGCTGTGGCGAGGAGTGCACCTACGGATACCTGCGCATCGGCCACGGACAGTGATATCTCGCTGCTGTGGCCTTGGGCCGGATGACCGGACGTTCTCTTTGAGGGGTCTGCCTGTACGGATCCTGTACAAGTAGACTTGTACACTCTGCGACGTAGCGGATCTGTCCCGATGTGGGGTTTCTCTGATGAACAAGAACCTGCCGCTCAAGCCTGAAGATGTGGTCGACCGGGACCGGGAGTGGGACCTGCTGGCCGAGTTCGTCACGGATCCGGATCCGGCGATGCGTCTGGGCATCGTGTCGGGGCGCAGGCGGCACGGGAAGTCGTATCTCCTGCAGGCGTTGTGCGAGCGGGTGGGCGGCCTCTATGTCACCGCGGTGCGGGAGGAGGGCCGGCTGCCGGCGATCCGGCGGTTCGGCGACGCGGTCGCGGCCCACGCCGGTTTGCAGCCCGGCACGCTGCGGCTGTCCGACTGGCGCGAGGTCCTGACCAACGCCCTTGATGTAACCGTTCGCTCGGGTGCGCCGCTGCTGGTGATCGACGAACTGCCCTATCTGCTCCAGCACTCGCCGGAGATCCCCGGGTTGCTGCAGCAACTCTACGACGAGCGCCAGCGCGGAAGCGGCACCGGCGTCCGCCCCGGCCCGCGGCTGATCCTCTGCGGCTCCGCCATGAGCGTCATGCGCGAACTGCTTTCGGGCACCAAGCCGTTGCGGGGCCGTGCCGTGATCGACCTCCGGCTGGGTGCCTTCGACTACCGGGCCGCACGCGACTTCTGGCGGATCGACGATCCGCTGACCGCCCTGCAGGTCCACGCCGTCCTGGGCGGAGCCCCCGGCTACCGGCCGGTGGCCGCCCGCCCCCACCCGAACGACGGCTTCGCCGCCTGGTTGGCCCGCACGCTCCTGGACCCCGGCCGGGCCGTCTACTCGCGCACAGAGACCGAGTACCTGCTGCGGGAGGACCCACGCATCACCCAGCACACCCTGTACTACGACATCCTCACCGCGATCGCCCAGGGTGCCTCGACCCCGACGAAGATCGGGGCAGCTCTGGAGCGTCAACGCAACGCCGTCACGCACCCGTTGGACGTTCTGGAGTCCACCGGTTACATCCAGCGCGAGCAAGACATTCTGCGCCCGCGCCACCCGGTCATCACGCTCGCCGACCCCGTCATCCGCTTCAACCAACTGATCACGCTGCCGCAGGCCGCCACCGTCGAGCAGGGCTTCGCGGAACAGGCGTGGCAGGCCGCTACGACGACCTTCAACTCCAAGATCCTGGGACCGCACTTCGAGGATCTCGCCCGTACCTTCACCCGCCGCTACGCCCATACCCTCCTTCCCGGCGGCCTGCCGGGCCCCGTCGGCACCACCGAGGTCGCCGACCCGGCGGCCCGCACGAAGCACGAGGTCGACGTGCTCGCCCTCGCCCTGGGTGAGCGTCCGCAGGCGCCGCGCGCCCGGATCGCCCTGATCGGTGAGGCCAAGGCCACCGCCGCCCGCCGCGGCACTGGTGACCTGCAACGCCTCGAGCACATCCGGGGCTTGCTCACCGGCCAGGGCTACGACACCACAGGCGCCACGCTGGCCCTGTTCTCCCTGCACGGTTTCTACCCGGACCTGGTCGAATTGGCGGCCAGACGTGATGATCTCCTCCTGGTCGACCTGCCGGGTCTCTACGGGGGCGGTTGACCTCAGCAGGAATTCTGCCCGTCAAGTCGATGAACGGCGTAGAGGGGAAGAGAGCAGACCCTGACACTGCCTCCGACCAAACCCGTGACGGGAGTACGGGAACGCGCATGAGGGGGACCATGAGCCGGGTTGTCTGCCCCCCCCATGCCTTGCAGTCGTTGCGGTTCCCGGCGAGTGGCCGGCCGACCACGACGACCAGGCGGGTGTCGGCATCGATGACGACCTGATGGTTGGTGGAGTACCGATAGTTCTTCGACCGCTCGGCGATCGTGTGGTCTCGGGTGGGCACCAGGGTGCCGTCCACGATGAGCACGGTGTCCTTAGCGAACCGCTTACGGGGCTGGAGTGCGAGCAGGGGTCCGAGGTGGTTGATGACTCGGCTGGCCGTCGACTTGGAGACGCCGAACCCGTGGCGCGGCGTGCTGATCTCCTGCTGGTCGATCTGCCGGGCCTGTACGGGATCGGGTAGCCAAACAACTTGGACATCCGTCCCAGCCTTCGACCGGCACGTTCGATGAGCGCGATGCTGTGACCCCACGGCGGCGGTGATCTGTCCCGGCCAGTCGACGCCGGCACGGCCGGGCACCTTCGACTCGGGCAGCCGGCGCACGGCGACGGCCATGGTCACCGGGGCGACCGGCTGCTGCAGAACCAGCGGGGCGCGGTCCTCGCCCGGGCCGTACGGCGGGAGACGAAACTCGGTGAGCTGCCGTTTCCGGCTGCCGTGAGGCCGGGCCGTCTGCCTCCGTGGCGAGTCTGCTCACCCCTCGGACCGGGCGCCGTCAGGGTTCCGTCAAAGCCGTGGGCCCCGCCGTATGGGGGGCGTCAACGACCGGCCTGATCCGGCCACGGATGCGCTTTCCTCTAATCGTCCGTATCAACCGAACCTCACTCCAGGAGTTCGCGATGGCCGATGTGGCCTTCGTCCTCGTCACGATCGCGGGTTTCGTACTCGTGGCTCTCGCAGCCAAGGGGGTGACGAAGCTGTGACCGCCGAGAACATCGTCGGCCTCGTCGTGGCCGTCTCCCTGCTGGGCTACCTCGTCCTCGCCCTGATCTTCCCGGAGAGGTTCTGAGACAAGAGATGGGTCCCGTACTCGCCGGCGTACTCCAGTTGCTCGCTCTGACAGCCGCGCTGGCACTCGCCTACAAGCCCCTCGGCACCTACATGGCCAAGGTGTACTCCTCCGACAAGCACCTGCGTGTCGAGAAGTGGATCTACAAGGGCATTGGTGCCGACCCCGACACGGGGATGCGCTGGCCCGCGTACCTGCGCGGCATCCTCGCCTTCTCCGTGGTCGGCGTTCTGTTCCTCTACGCCCTGCAGCGGCTCCAGGGAGTCCTGCCCGGCTCGCTCGGCTTCGCCGCTGTTGACCCGGACCAGGCGTTCAACACGGCCGTCTCCTTCGTGACGAACACGAACTGGCAGTCGTACTCGGGCGAGCAGGCGATGGGCCACGTCGTGCAGACCGCCGGCCTGGCCGTACAGAACTTCGTCTCCGCCGCCGTCGGCATAGCCGTCGCCGTGGCGCTCGTGCGCGGATTCGCCCTCCCCCACTCTCAGCTGCGTTCGAGCGGGGGGACCCCCATCCGCACCGGTGAGCTGGGCAACTTCTGGGCGGACCTGGTGCGCGGTGTCGTACGCGTCCTGGTGCCCCTGGCGGCTGTCGCCGCGGTCGTGCTGGTCGCCTGCGGCGCGATCCAGAACTTCTCCGGCATTCACGAGGTCGGCCAGTTCATGGGCGGCACGCAGCAGTGGAACGGCGGCGCGGTCGCCTCGCAGGAGGCCATCAAGGAGCTGGGCACCAACGGCGGCGGCTACTTCAACGCCAACAGCTCCCACCCCTTCGAGAACCCCACGTCCTTCACCAACCTCTTCGAGATCTTCCTGATCCTGCTGATCCCGTTCTCGATCACCCGGACCTTCGGTTTGATGGTCGGCTCGGTCAAGCAGGGCTACGCGATCCTCGCCACCATGGCCACCATCTGGCTCGGCTTCGTCGCGCTGATGATGTGGACCGAGTTCGCCCATCACGGCCCGGCCTTCCAGGCCGCGGGCGGGGCGTACGAGGGCAAGGAGGTCCGCTTCGGCGTCGGCGCGTCCTCGATCTTCGCGGTGTCGACCACGCTCACCTCGACCGGAGCCGTCGACTCCTTCCATTCCTCCTTCACCGGTCTCGGCGGCGGCATCACCCTGCTCGGCATGATGCTGGGCGAGATCGCGCCCGGCGGGGTCGGCTCCGGCCTCTACGGCATGCTGATCATGGCGATTATCGCGGTGTTCATCGCAGGTCTGATGGTGGGCCGCACGCCCGAGTACCTGGGCAAGAAGATCGGCTCCCGCGAGATCAAGCTGGCGGCCTGCTACATCCTGATCACCCCGACGCTCGTGCTCGTCTTCACCGCGTTCACGATGGCGCTGCCGACGCCGGCGAACTCGATGACCAACAGCGGCGCGCACGGGTTCTCCGAGATCCTGTACGCCTGCACGTCCGGAGCGAACAACAACGGCTCGGCGTTCGCCGGCCTGAACGCGGACACGCAGTGGTTCAACACCACGATCGGCCTGGCGATGCTCCTCGGCCGGTTCCTGCCGATGGTGTTCGTGCTGGCACTGGCCGGCTCGCTCGCCGAGCAGAAGCCGGTCCCGGCCACCGCGGGCACCCTGCGCACGGACAAGCCGCTGTACACCGGGCTGCTGGTCGGCACGATCATCATCATCACCGGTCTGACGTACTTCCCCGCACTCGCGCTGGGACCGCTGGCCGAAGGGCTGGCGTGATGACCACCGACGTAAAGAGGCAGGACCTCATGTCGACTCCCACCCTGGCGCCCCACCAGGACGCCCCCACCGGCCACAAGCCCGCCGAGGGCCGTGTGGGCGCCGGCCTCTTCGACCCCAAGCAGTTGGTGAAGTCGCTGCCGGACGCCTTTCGCAAGCTCGATCCGCGGGTGATGGTCAAGTCCCCCGTGATGTTCGTGGTGTGGATCGGCTCCGTGTTGACCACGGTCTTCTCCTTCACGGACCCGGGCGACTGGTTCGGCTGGACCATCAGCGCCTGGCTGTGGCTGACGGTCGTCTTCGCCAACCTGGCGGAGGCCGTCGCCGAGGGCCGCGGCAAGGCCCAGGCCGACACTCTGCGCAAGGCCAAGACCCACACGGTCGCGCGCCGCCTCGTGGGCGACCGCGAGGAGCACGTGCCCGGCACCGAGCTGAGGATCGACGACCTGGTCGTCTGCGAGGCCGGCGACGTCATCCCCGGTGACGGAGACGTCGTCGAGGGCGTGGCCTCCGTCGACGAATCGGCGATCACCGGCGAGTCCGCGCCCGTGATCCGCGAGTCCGGCGGCGACCGTTCGGCGGTCACCGGCGGCACCAAGGTCCTCTCCGACCGGATCGTCGTAAAGATCACGACGAAGCCCGGCGAGACGTTCATCGACCGAATGATCAATCTGGTCGAGGGCGCGGCCCGGCAGAAGACGCCGAACGAGATCGCGCTCAACATCCTCCTGGCCTCGCTGACCATCGTCTTCCTGCTTGCCTGTGCCACGCTGCCGCCCCTGGCGGACTACGCGGGCACCCACCTGACGATGGTCGTGCTCGTCGCCCTGCTGGTCTGCCTGATCCCGACCACGATCGGTGCCCTGCTCTCGGCGATCGGCATCGCCGGAATGGACCGGCTCGTGCAGCGCAACGTGCTCGCCATGTCCGGCCGCGCGGTCGAGGCCGCCGGTGACGTCTCCACCCTGCTGCTGGACAAGACCGGCACCATCACCCTGGGCAACCGGCAGGCCGCCGAGTTCGTGCCCGTGCGCGGCACGACCGAGGCACAGGTCGCCGACGCGGCGCAGCTCTCGTCGCTGGCCGACGAGACGCCCGAAGGACGCTCCATCGTGGTCCTCGCCAAGGAGAAGTACGGGTTGCGGGAGCGCCACCAGGGCGAGCTGGTGGGTGCCGAGTGGATCGCCTTCACCGCCCAGACCCGGATGTCCGGCGTCGACGTCGGCGGGCGCAGGATCCGCAAGGGCGCGGCCGGTTCGGTCACCGCCTGGGTCCGGGAGAACGGCGGCACCGTCGCCGACGACGCCGATGCGATCGCCGACCGCATCGCCGAAGCCGGTGGTACGCCCCTGCTCGTCGCGGTCGAGGACGCGCGAGGGGCCCGTGTCCTGGGCGTCATCCACCTCAAGGACGTCGTCAAGGACGGCATGCGCGAGCGGTTCGAGGAGCTGCGCCGCATGGGCATCAAGACCGTCATGATCACGGGTGACAACCCGCTGACGGCCAGGGCGATCGCCGAGGAGGCCGGGGTCGACGACTTCCTGGCCGAGGCCATCCCCGAGGACAAGATGGCCCTCATCAAGCGGGAGCAGGCGGGCGGCAAGCTCGTCGCGATGACCGGTGACGGCACCAACGACGCGCCCGCGCTGGCCCAGGCGGACGTCGGCGTGGCGATGAACACCGGCACGTCGGCCGCAAAGGAGGCTGGCAACATGGTCGACCTCGACTCCAACCCCACCAAGCTCATCGAGGTCGTCGAGATCGGCAAGCAGTTGCTGATCACCCGGGGCGCACTGACCACGTTCTCCATCGCCAACGACGTGGCGAAGTACTTCGCGATCATCCCGGCGCTGTTCGCCGCGGTTTACCCGGGCCTGGACAAGCTCAACATCATGGGGCTGTCCTCCCCGGACTACGCCATCCTGTCCGCCGTCATCTTCAACGCGCTGATCATCATCGCGCTGGTGCCGCTCTCCCTGAAGGGCGTGCAGTACCGGCCGGGCAGCGCGGACAGGCTGCTGCGGCGCAACCTGACGGTCTACGGCCTCGGCGGACTCGTCGCTCCGTTCATCGGCATCAAGATCATCGACCTGCTCGTCTCCCTCATCCCCGGAATCGGCTGAAGGCCATGAACAACTCCGTATCGAACACCGCCCGGCTGCTCGGGGCGGGCCTGCGCGCCCTCCTCTTGCTGACCCTGGTGACCGGTGTCCTCTATCCCCTGGTCGTCACGGGCATCGCGCAGGGGCTGTTCCCCGACCGGGTGAACGGCTCCGAGGTGAAGGCGGACGGCAGGGTCGTCGGCTCGTCCCTCATCGGACAGGCGTACAACCTGCCGCTGAAGGAGGGCCAGGAGACCCCGGCACCGGACCTGAAGTGGTTCCAGGGCCGCCCGCAGAACGGCCTCGGCACCAACAGCGTCAACACCCAGTACGAGCTCATCCTGTCCGGCGCGACCAACCGGTCCGGGGACAACGAAGAGCTCATCCAGTGGGTGAAGGACGCCAAGGCCGCCGTCGTCAAGGACAACTCCACGGGCACCTACAAGGTGAAGCCGTCCCAGGTGCCCGCCGACGCGGTCACCTCCTCCGGCTCCGGACTGGACCCGAACATCTCGCCGCAGTACGCGGACATCCAGGTCCACCGGGTCGCCGAGGAGAACGGCCTGTCCATCGTGCAGGTGCAGAAGCTCGTCGACGAGCACACCGAGGGCCGCACCCTCGGCTTCATGGGAGAGCCGCGCGTGAACGTCCTCGAACTCAACATCGCGCTCAAGGAACTCGTGGCGAAGAGCTGATGGCATTGCACGATGTCCTCGGGAGTCGGCGGCTCCAGGTACACCGCGGTGCCGTCGGCTCCCGCATCCGTGACGTCGGACGCCCCGCGTCCGGGCGTACCCGGCGCGACGTACGACAGGAGAGGCAGACATCCATGACCCGGGTGCTCGTGGTCGAGGACGACCCGCAACTGGTGCGGGCCCTCGTCCTGAACTTGCGTGCCCGCCACTACGGCGTGGACGCGGCTCCGGACGGGGCCACGGCCCTGCGGCTCGCCGCCGCACGGCAGCCCGACGTGGTGCTGCTCGACCTCGGTCTGCCTGACATGGACGGCGTCGACATCGTCAAGGGCCTGCGGGGCTGGAGCCGCGTGCCGATCCTGGTCCTGTCCGCCCGCCAGGCGTCCGACGAGAAGGTCGCAGCCCTCGACGCCGGCGCCGACGACTACATCACCAAGCCGTTCAGCATGAACGAGCTGCTGGCCCGGCTGCGGGCCGCGGTACGCCGTACCGAGGACACCTCGGTGGGTGCGGCGGTGACTCTGGTCGAGACAGACGACTTCACCATCGACCTCGTGGGCAAGAAGGTCGTCCGGGACGGGCGTGACGTGCGGCTCACCCCGACCGAGTGGCACCTGCTGGAGATCCTGGTGACCAATCCCGGCCGGCTGATCACGCAGAAGCACCTTCTCCAGGAGGTCTGGGGCGTCTCCCAGAGCGGTAAGACCAACTACCTGCGTGTCTATACGGCCCAGCTGCGCCGCAAACTGGAGAGGGACCCCTCCCGACCCCGCTATCTGATCACCGAGCCCGGCATGGGCTACCGCTTCGAGAACTGACCGGGGAACGACATGGCACGTGGCAAGCTTCGGATCTACCTCGGCGCGGCTCCCGGTGTCGGCAAGACGTACGCGATGCTGTCGGAGGCGCACCGTCGCGTCGAGCGGGGCACCGACTGCGTGGTCGCCTTCGTGGAGCACCACGGCCGGTCGCACACCGAGGTGATGCTGAACGGACTGGAGCAGGTGCCCCGCAAGGAGCTCGACCACCGGGGCGGCACCTTCACCGAGATGGACGTCGACGCCGTCCTGCGCCGGGCCCCCGCGGTCGCCCTGGTGGACGAGCTGGCCCACACCAACGTGCCGGGCTCCCGCAACACCAAACGCTGGCAGGACGTACAGGAACTGCTCGCCGCCGGCATCGACGTGATAACGACCGTCAACATCCAGCACCTGGAGTCGCTGGGTGACGTGGTCGACTCGATCACCGGGGTGCGGCAGCGCGAGACGGTCCCCGACGACGTCGTACGGCGTGCCGACCAGATCGAGCTGGTCGACATGTCACCGGAGGCGCTGCGCCGCCGCATGGCGCACGGCAACATCTACAAGCCGGACAAGGTCGACGCGGCTCTGTCCAATTACTTCCGGCCGGGCAACCTCACCGCCCTGCGCGAACTGGCTCTGCTCTGGGTCGCCGACCGGGTCGACGCCTACCTGACCAAGTACCGCAACGAGCACCATGTCGCGGCCATATGGGGCTCGCGGGAGCGCATCGTGGTGGGTCTGACCGGCGGCCCGGAGGGGCGCACCCTGATCCGGCGCGCGGCGAGGCTGGCGGAGAAGGGCGCAGGGGGTGAGGTACTGGCTGTCTACATATCCCGCAGTGACGGCCTGACCGCCGCCTCGCCGAGGGAACTGGCCGTCCAGCGCACGCTGGTGGAGAATCTGGGCGGCACCTTCCACCACGTCGTCGGCGACGACATCCCGGCCGCTCTGCTCGACTTCGCCCGCGGGGTGAACGCCACGCAGATCGTGCTGGGTGTCTCCCGCCGCAGAAGCTGGCAGTACGTCTTCGGTCCCGGAGTCGGCGCCACGGTGGCCCGCGAGTCCGGTCCCGACCTCGACGTCCACCTCATCACGCACGCCGAGGCGGGCAAGGGCCGAGGCCTGCCGGTGGCCCGCAGCGCACGCCTCGGGCGGTCCCGGGTCGTCGCGGGCTGGCTCGTGGGTGTGCTGGGCCCCGTCCTGTTCACCTGGCTGCTGACGGGTGCCGTTCCGGACGTCGGTCTCGCCAACGACATGCTCCTGTTCCTGTCCCTGACGGTGGCGGCGGCCATGCTGGGCGGGCTGTTCCCGGCGCTGGTGTCCGCGGTGGTGGGCTCCACGCTGCTGAACTGGTACTTCACCCCGCCCGTCCACACGCTCACCATCGCCGACCCGCAGAACATCGTCGCTATCACGGTCTTCGTCGGGGTCGCCGTGGCCGTCGCGTCCGTGGTGGACCTTTCGGCCCGGCGCACCCACCAGGCGGCGCGGCTGCGGGCCGAGTCGGAGATCCTCTCCTTCCTCGCCGGCAACGTCCTGCGCGGCGAGACGAGTCTCGACGCCCTCCTGGAACGGGTCCGCGAGACCTTCGGCATGGAGTCGGTGGCCCTCCTGGAGAGGGAGAGCGACGTGGCGCCCTGGACGTGTGCCGGCAGCGTCGGCCCGCGCCCCTGCGCCGGTCCCGACGAGGCGGACGTCGACGTCCCGGTCGGGGATCACACGGCCCTGGCCCTGTCCGGCCGGGTGCTGCCGGCGGAGGACCGCCGGGTACTGGCCGCGTTCGCCGCCCAGGCGGCGGTGGTCGTGGACCGCCGGCGTCTCCAGCAGGAGGCGAACCAGGCCAAGGAACTCGCCGAGGGCAACCGCATCCGCACCGCCCTCCTCGCTGCCGTCAGTCACGACCTGCGCACCCCGCTCGCCGGTATCAAGGCGGCGGTCACCTCCCTGCGCTCCGATGACGTCGAGTGGTCCGAAGAGGACCAGGTGGAACTGCTGGAGGCCATCGAGGACGGCGCCGACCGCCTCGACCACCTCGTCGGCAACCTGCTCGACATGTCCCGCCTCCAGACCGGCACCGTCACCCCGATCATCCGCGAGACCGACCTGGACGAGGTCATCCCGATGGCGCTCGGCGGCGTACCCGAGGGCAGCGTGGACCTGGACGTGCCCGAGAGCCTGCCCATGGTCGGCGTGGACCGCGGCCTGCTGGAACGGTCGGTCGCCAACATCGTCGAGAACGCGGTGAAGTACAACCCGCCGGGCGAGCGCGTCCTGGTCTCCGCGAGCGCCATAGCCGACCGGGTGGAGATCAGGGTCGTCGACCGCGGCCCCGGTGTCCCGGACGAGGTCAAGGACCGCATCTTCGAACCCTTCCAGCGCTACGGCGACGCTCCGCGCGGCGACGGGGTGGGACTCGGCCTCGCGGTCGCCCGCGGCTTCGCAGAGGCCATCGGCGGCACTCTGCACGCCGACGACACCCCCGGCGGCGGCCTGACCATGGTGCTCGCCGTACGGACTGCACCCGGGCGCCGGCGGGAGCGGCCGGATGTGTCCCCCGCGGTCACGTCCTGATGGTCCGTGGAGCGTACGCGCGCATGAGGCCACGGCGAGGCGGGCGGGTCGCACGGGACCGGAACCCACGCACCACCGAGAGGGCTGTGCAGACATGGAACCACTCCGGGAACGGGGAATGAGATCCCGGATCGTCGGCCTCACGAGCGGCTCGGTCGTCCTCATCGCCGAGGGCGCTCTCACTGACTGGATACGGCTCATCGGCATCGGCGCGTGGATGCTCATCGCAGCCGGCTTCTGGAAAATGATCTACCGACCGTGATCGCTGAAGCCTCAGTCCACGGCGCGGTAAAGCCGGCAACCCGGGTACAGGCGCGCACGTCGCCGGCTGCCGGCGTTGACGCTCGTGTGACGCTCCGAACGCCGGGGTGCAGGGCGATGGACTGAGGAACGGACACTGACCTGCGGTTTCGCCTGACTTCTCAGGCCGACATCTTTCCGATGACGACGCACGTGGAGTGCGTGGCGATCCTCGAACCTGTTGGCAAGGGGTCCTGACCTGCGCTTCTGTTGTTCGGGTGGGGCCGCTCGACCTGTTTCCTCCGGGTAGCGGTTCGAGCGGGCGGCTCGATCTTTGCACCTCGCTGACCTGCGGGTCCGTGAGCGAAATGCCTGCATGGCCGACGCCTTGGGAGGGGGTTCGGAAATTCTTGACGCTCGGATGACGCCCGAAGCGGGACCGCACCGCCGCAGGCGGAGTGAGCGATCATCTCGGCTCCTCGTTCTCTGGGGCCGAGAAGGCGCACCGACCGCGCCACTTCGATATCGGTCAGGCATCATCCCCGTATGGCGATGACACTCCGACTCCCCGACGACCTTGACGCGAAGGTCATCCAGCGTGCTTGTCGTGACGGTCGGGACTGTTGCACGAGTAGGTGACAGCGGGCTGTGCAGCAGTCCCTTCCGAAGGTTCTGGTCGCCCTCACGACGTGGGAAGCCCCGATGCCGCCTTCAGTGCCCCCGTACGTTCGTCGAACGTAACTGTTTAGGGGTTTCAGCTGGTTGCGGGCAGCATCCATGGCCGTCCGGCGAAGAGGTCGCGCAGGGCGGTGAGGGGGCTGATGCCGTGTGTGCGGACGGTGGAGATGTGGGCGCGGATCCGGGCGAAGCGCCTTGCGCCGGTCAGGGTCCGCCAGGCCCCGGAGACCTTCTGTTGCACCTTGATCATCCGTAGGTCGCGTTCGGCCTGGTTGTTGTCGAACGGGACACTGAAGCCGACCATGTACCGCTGGTACATGGTGGTGCGGTCCCGCAGGCGCATGGCCAGAGCCCTGGCCTTGGAGCGGGGGCCGGTGCCGGCGTAGGGGTTGGCGGCGATGCCGCACAACGCTGCCTGCCGGTAGCGGTCCTGGAAACCGGCCGACGTCTCGGCGTCCAGGGCGTCGTGCCCGGTGGCCACAGCGTCGGCGACTGCGTCCTTCGCCTCGACCAGGACATCGATCATCGCCTGGGCCCAGGCGGGGTCATGGCGGGTGTCCTCGGTCACGGCAATGGGTTCACGCAGCACGTGCGCCCCGCACAGGGCCTGCGCGTCGCCGTAGACCGTGTAGGGGGCCAGGGCATCGGTGACCAGGGTGCCGGTGAAGCCGGGCAGGACGCCGAGGTCGTCCATGGCCGCCCGGCCGCGCTGGTGGTGGATGCCGTAGAAGGTGACCAGGTGGGTGCACATCACGTGCAGCCAGTGCAGTTTCCCCGCGACCCGTACCCCGGACTCGTCCGCGTGCGCGACCGGCACCGTGGCCAGGTGGTCCTTGACCTGGGCCTCGAAGGACCCGAGCCCGTCGTGGGCGCGAGCCGGGACGGACAGGACGGTGCCGGTGGAGACCGGCAGGCTGAACAGGCAGTCCATGGCCTCGGCGAGGCGTTGGGCCGGCAGGTGCTGATAGGCCGACAGGCAGGCGATCGCGGCTCGGACGCCGGGTCCGTACACGGCGGCCGCCGTGGGCAGGTCCGGAGCCGTCGCCGTGGTGGTGTACCCGCAACCGCACACCGCCCGGTGCAGCCGGTGCTCGGTCACCTGGGGGCGGATCTCGGGCAGATCGAAGACCTGCCGGGCCCGGAAGCCCGAACCCGACGCATCGGACAGACCACCGCCACAGCTGCCGCACGCGGCCGGATGATGATCGACTATCACGTCCGGGTCGGTGACCTGCTCCAGCCGGCCACCGGGATCGCCCTTGGCCCGGCCCGGCCGACGCCCCGACGCCTTGCGCAGCGACTTCGGTGCGGGCCTCTTGTCCAGCCCGTCACTGGACGGCGGCTTGGAGGAGTTGCGCCAATCAGCGGCCAGCCGCCGCTTCAACTCCGCGATCTCAGCGTCCTGCTCGACGATCCGTGCTTCACGTCGCTCAATCGTCGCGGCCTGCGCGGCTGCTACCAGCCTCAGCTCCACGATCAGACCGGCCAGCTCGTTGTACGACGGCGGCGGCTGCTCGGAGGTCACAAGATCAATCTACTCGACCATCGCGACTGCCCCGCACCACGTCACCGCAGGTCACGGACGGCCGTAAACAGTCAC
>NZ_NEUB01000615.1 GCF_002910825.1 Streptomyces sp. SM1
ACTGCTCCAGCTGGCGCCGCCCCACGCGGTGCCCGAACGCGCTCAGCGCGCCCAGGGCGTGGTGGTTGGCCGGCATGGCGAGCGCGGCCTCCACGATGGCCGCGTCGGAGAGGACCTTGCCGGGCGAGACGTCCCGCCGCCGGGCGATCCGGTCTCGGGTCTCCCACAGTTCCCGGACGACGGCCATCTGCCGGCGCCGGCGGACCTTGTGCATGCCGGAGGTGCGCCGCCAGGGGTCCTTGCGGGGCTCCGGCGGCGGCGCCGAGGCGATCGCGTCGAACTCCTGCCGGGCCCAGTCGAGCTTGCCCTGGCGGTCCAGCTCCTTCTCCAGCGCGACCCGCAGGTCGACCAGCAGCTCGACGTCGAGGGCGGCGTAGCGCAGCCAGGGTTCCGGCAGCGGGCGGGTGGACCAGTCGACGGCGGAGTGGCCCTTCTCCAGGGTGAAGCCGAGCACGTTCTCGACCATGGCGCCGAGCCCGACCCGGGGGAACCCGGCGAGCCGTCCGGCCAGTTCGGTGTCGAAGATGCGGCTGGGCAGCATGCCTATCTCGCGCAGACAGGGCAGGTCCTGGGTGGCGGCGTGCAGTACCCACTCGACGCCGGACAGGGCCTCGCCGAGGGCGGACAGGTCGGGGCAGGCTACGGGGTCGATCAGCGCGGTGCCCGCGCCCTCGCGGCGCAGCTGGACGAGGTAGGCGCGCTGCCCGTAGCGGTAGCCGGAGGCGCGCTCGGCGTCGACGGCGAGGGGGCCGCTGCCCGCGGCGAGGGCGGCGACCGCCCCGGCGAGGGCGGCGCCGTCCGCGATCACGGGCGGAACGCCCTCGCGCGGTTCGAGCAAGGGGATCGGCGCCTCCGTAGCAGAAGATCCGCCGTCGTCCGGAGGGGCGCCTCCGGTGGTGCGCAGTGAACTGTCTGCTGCGGTGTCGTGGGCGTCGGTCACCTGTCAAGACTATCCGTACGAGCCGACGCCTGACCTGCCCCTACGTGCCAGGGCGGGGCCGACCAGCGAAAACAGGCCTCGGCGGAGGGCCGAACCGGGGTGTGCGCGAAGGCACCCGCCGGCCTGGGGAGGCCGGCGGGCGCGGACAGCGGGTACGGGGGTGGGTCAGGGGATGATGCCGGTGCGCAAGGGCGGGTCAGTGGATGATGCCGGTGCGCAGGGCCACCGCCACCATTCCGGCACGGTCGCCCGTGCCGAGCTTGCGGGCGATGCGGGCGAGGTGGCTCTTGACGGTCAGGGCGGACAGGCCCATCGAGACGCCGATCGCCTTGTTCGACTGGCCCTCCGCCACCAGTCGCAGCACCTCGACCTCACGGCCGGACAGTTCGCGGTAGCCGCCCGGGTGGCTCGGGGCACCCGGGGGGCGGCGGTGCAGCCGGGCGGCGGCGGCGCCGATGGGGGCGGCACCGGGCCGGGAGGGGAGCCCGAGGTTGGTGCGGGTTCCGGTGACGACGTACCCCTTCACCCCGCCGGCCAGCGCGTTGCGCACGGCGCCGATGTCGTCGGCGGCGGACAGGGCGAGGCCGTTGGGCCAGCCTGCGGCGCGGGTCTCGGAGAGAAGGGTGAGGCCGGAACCGTCCGGCAGATGGACTTCGGCGACACAGATGTCGCGGGGGTTGCCGATGCGGGGACGAGCCTCCGCGACGGACGAGGCCTCGATGACATCGCGCACACCGAGCGCCCACAGATGGCGGGTGACGGTGGAACGGACGCGCGGGTCGGCCACGACCACCATGGCGGTCGGCTTGTTCGGGCGGTAGGCGACCAGGCTTGCGGGCTGCTCGAGGAGAACGGACACCAGGCCTCCTGGGGGGCGGGACGGGGCCGGCTCGTGGGGGTGAAGGCGGGACGAACCGTGCTTTCAAGGTCACAGTCGTCTTCGGCAGTAGACCTGGAGTCCTTTAGGAAATGATCACGAAGTAGTGAGTAACAATCTGGGCAATTCGGACGCACGGTCGATCATTCGAAGATCGAACGGTTTCGGTCTGCGTCGCAACGCTTCCGATTGTGGCCGTATCGACAAAGAGATCCCCATCGATGATTGCGTGGAGCCCCGCAGGGGAATCTCAGCGCGACTGCGGCCCCCGCCGCTGCGGCAGCGTCACCACCGACGCGTCACCGGGAGCCGCCGGCGGCAGCCCCGCGACCTGCGCCAGCAGATCGCACCACGCGACCAGATGGGCGCCCGCGTCCGGCACCCCGCCCAGCCCCTCCCGGGGTGTCCACGAGGCGCGGATCTCGATCTGCGAGGCGGCGGGCCGTGCGGACAGTCCGCCGAAGTAGTGGGAACTCGCCCGCGTCACCGTGCCGCTGGGCTCGCCGTACGACAGCCCGCGCGCCGCGAGCGCACCGGTCAGCCACGACCAGCACACGTCCGGCAGCAGCGGGTCCGCCGCCATCTCCGGCTCCAGTTCCGCGCGTACCAGCGTCACCAGACGGAAGGTGCCCCGCCAGGCGTCGTGGCCGGCCGGATCGTGCAGCAGCACCAGCCGCCCGTCCGCCAGATCCTCCTCGCCGTCGACGACCGCGGTCTCCAGCGCGTACGCGTACGGCGCCAGCCGCTTCGGCGCGGGCGAGGGATCCACCTCGATCTGGGGCCGCAGCCGCGCGCCGCGCAGCGCGTCGACCGCTGCCCGGAAGGGCGGCGGAGGCGCACCTCCGTGTCCGGGATCCCCCTCGGTCCCCTTCGGTTCGTCCATTCCGTCAGCGCCGTCCGACAGTCGTCCCTGAGCCGCAGCCATGCGGGGAAGATTAAGCGGAACGGGCCCCCGGCGCAGGGAGGGACACCCGCGCCACCCGGGGGTGTCCGGAACCCGTCCCGCGCGCACCGCGTACCGGACGACCTCGGGTCGGGCGGACGGACGGCTCGTGCGAGACTGGCCGGTGTGAGTGCCAACGCAAGCCCGACGGGCCAGATGCCGACTGAGACCACCGCTCCCGTCAAGAACGACGCGGTCAGGGATTCAGCGTTCCTCCGGGCGTGCCGGCGCGAGCCGGTGCCGCACACGCCGGTGTGGTTCATGCGTCAGGCCGGGCGTTCACTGCCGGAGTACCGCAAGGTGCGCGAAGGCATCGGGATGCTCGACTCCTGCACGCGGCCCGACCTGGTCGCCGAGATCACCCTCCAGCCGGTGCGCCGCCACCGAGTGGACGCGGCGATCTACTTCAGCGACATCGTCGTCCCGCTCAAGGCCATCGGGATCGACCTCGACATCAAGCCCGGCATCGGCCCGGTCGTCGAGCAGCCGATCCGTACCCGCGCGGACCTCGGCCGGCTGCGCGACCTCACCCCCGAGGACGTCTCCTACGTCACCGAGGCCATCGGGATGCTGACCCGGGAACTCGGCCCCACCCCGCTGATCGGCTTCGCGGGCGCCCCCTTCACCCTCGCCAGCTACCTCATCGAGGGCGGCCCCTCCCGTACGTACGAGAACGCCAAGGCGATGATGTACGGCGACCCGGAGCTCTGGGCCGACCTGCTCGACCGCCTCGCCGGCATCACGGCCGCGTTCCTCAAGGTGCAGATCGAGGCCGGCGCCTCGGCGGTCCAGCTCTTCGACTCCTGGGCCGGCGCGCTCGCCCCCGCCGACTACCGGCGTTCGGTGCTGCCCGCCTCGGCGAAGGTGTTCGACGCGGTGGCCGGCTACGGCGTGCCGCGCATCCACTTCGGTGTCGGCACCGGCGAACTGCTGAAGCCCATGGCCGAGGCCGGCGCGGACGTCGTCGGCGTCGACTGGCGGGTCCCGATGGACGAGGCCGCCCGCCGCGTCGGCCCCGGCAAGGCGCTCCAGGGAAACCTCGACCCGACCGTCCTGTTCGCCGGCACCGAGGCCGTCGAGACGAAGGCGCAGGAGGTCCTGGACGCCGCGGCCGGACTGGAGGGCCACATCTTCAACCTCGGCCACGGCGTCATGCCGTCCACCGACCCGGACGCCCTGACCCGCCTCGTGGAGTACGTCCACACGCGGACCGCGCGCTGACCCACCGCGTGCGCGCCGCACGCGCGTCGGAACCCGGGAGCGGGGTACCGGGCACATGCCGCCCAGCCCGTTCGCTCCCGGGTACGGGCAGGTGGAGGTCTCATGCGGCTCGAGATGTTCGACCCCGCCCCGATCAGTGTGGTCGTCACTCAGGGGCCGGAGCACCGGCTCACGTACATGAACGTCGTCTGCCGGAGCACCTTCGGTGACCGTCCGCTGGGCCGGACGATCCGCGAGGCCTTTCCCGGCCTCGCGCAGTCCGGCTACTTCGGCATCTACGACCGGGTCTTCACCACGGGCACGGCCGAAGTGCTCACCGGTGTGCCGGTCGACCTGGTCTGTCCCGGCGCGTCGCACCAGGTGACGCGGTACTTCACCTTCAGCATGTCCCACGCCACGACGAGCGACGGCCGGCACGGCGTGCTCGGTGTCATCGTCGAGGTCACCGAACAGGTGACCGCCGCGGAGCGCATCCGCGTCCTGTCCGAGGAACGCCGCCGCGCGCTGGAGCGCTACCGCAGTCTGGTCGACGCCGGATCCCAGATGGTGTGGGTGACCGGCCCCAAGGGCGGCGTGACCGAGCCGAGCCCCGGCTGGCAGCGGGTGACCGGGCAGAGCTGGGAGGAGTTCCGCGGCGACGGATGGACCGACGCCCTCCACCCCGGCGACCGCGCCGCCACCGTCGAGTCGTGGCAGCGGGCCCTGGACGAACAGGTGCCCCGCTGGACCCACACCTACCGGCTGCGGCTGACCACGGGGGGACCGGCACTTCGCCGTCGACGCCGCTCCGGTACGCGACGGGGACACGGTCGTCAAGTGGATCGGCACCTGCGCGGACGTCGAGCGGCAGTGGCAGGAGACCCGCCGGGAGGAACTCCTGGCGCGCGCCGCCACCGCCACGGCCGGCATCGTGCGACTGGACGAGATGCTCGCGGCCCTCGCCGGGGTGATCGTGCCCGCCATCGCCGACAACTGCGCCACCCACCTCCTGCCGCACGCCCCGCACCGCCCCCCGGGCACCCCGCTCACCGCCGAACGCGTCGCCGCCGTCACCCGCCCGGGGCCTGGCCATGCTCGCGCTGCGCCTGCCGGCCGCCGGCTGAGCGGGAGGGCCCTTGGCGGATCCGCACCGGCCGGACCCACGCCCGCGTGGGCGGACGCCCGGTGGCCGGCAGGGCGGCCGTTCTCGACGAGCGGCGGTGACTGATCGCCTCACGCCGCCGCGGCGACAGTGGATGTCCACCGGCCGGGACGCACTCCATCGCCGCTGGCCCATGCCCTTCGTTCCCTCCCAGCCGCTCGTACGGGGCCCCCGTAGCGGTGTCGGACGCCATCGGACACCGGATGCAGGTCTCCCGGCCGTCGACCGACCGGTCCGGGGAGTTCCCGGGAGACTTCGCCGACGGCACCGACAACCGCGCGGTGGAGACACCTGTGCCCGGCCACGGCCGGTGGCGGCGGTCGGCGCGAGATCGGTGCCGGGTGAGGTGCAACCCCTTGCCCGGCACCGGTGTTTCATTCGGTGATGGACGAGAAGGCCGAGCGGCAGCTGACCGAACTCCTTGCGACGAACCTCGACGGCGGCTTCACCGAGCTGGTCAGGGTTCACGGCAGGGCGGTGTACACGTTCCTGCTCCGGGTCTGCGGTTCGGCCACCGAGGCCGACGATCTGGGGCAGGACACGTTCCTGCGCGCCTACACCGCCTTACAGGTCTACGGACCCGAGCGCCGGAGGGCTCTCAGACCGCGTGCCTGGCTGCTCGCCATCGCGGCGAACGTGTGGCGCAACCACCTGCGCACCTGTTCCCGGAGGCCCGCCCTGGCGGGGGTGCCGGTGGAGGACACCGCCGAAGCCCGGAGCGATCACCGGCCGGGGCCGGCAGAACTGGCCGCGCTCGCCGACGACCGGCGGCGGCTGGTCACGGCGCTGCTGAAGCTGCCGGAGCACCACCGCACGCCCGTGGTGCTCCGGCACGTGGTGGGGCTGAGCTACAGGGAAGTGGCCGAGGTGCAGCAGTGCGCGGTCGGTACGGCCAAGGCGCAGGTGTCCCGAGGGCTGAGAGCTCTGCGCCGGCTGCTGGAGCCGGAAACGGCCTTGCTGGAGGGGGTGACGCCATGAGAAGCGACCACGAGGCACCGGGCGCGGCCCGGCCCGGGCCGGCCGGGCTCACCGCGGAACCACCGGCGGACTTCGCCGTGCGCGTGCTGCGGAGGGCCGGCGTCCCGCGTGAGACCTACGACACCTACGTCCGCCTCGACACGGCGGTCGGCGCTCTCTTCGTGGCGGCGAGCCCGGAGGCGGTGACCGGCGCCGCGCTGGACACGGACGGGTCGACCGCGACGGCCTTCGAGGAACTGCACCGTGCCCGGACCGGCCGTTCGGCCCTGCGGTCGGCCAGAGCGTTCCCGGGTGTCGTCACCGCACTGCGGACCGGACGCGCCCGCCGACTGCCCATCGACCTGTCCCCGCACGGCCCGGTGGAACGGGCCGTGCTGGAGGCGGTCCGCAGCGTTCCCGTCGGGCAGCTGCGCCCGGTCGGCTGGATCGCCCAGGAGGCCGGGACGGCGCCGGAGGCCGTGGCCGGCGCCGTGGCCCAGAACCCGGCCGCGGTACTGATCCCCTCCCACCGCGTGACGTACGACGACGGCACACCCTGCGACGCCGCCCACCTTCCCGACACGGGGGACGCGCTGCGCGCCGCGGAGGGCATCGACCTGCGGCGGGTGGCGGAACTGCACCGACGCGGAGTGGTGTTCCTCGGAAGTGACACGACCCGGATCTACTGCCACCCGACCTGCGCCCACGCCCGCCGCATCACCCCGCCCCACCAGGTGCCGTTCAGTACCGCGCGCGAAGCCGGGCTGGCCGGGTACCGCGCCTGCAGGAGCTGTCGTCCCCTCACCGTGTGACGGCCACCGAAACCCGAAGTCCACGAGAAAGACGGAGTTGCGTCGTGCGAACCAGTGACATTCCCGGCGACACCACCGCGGCGTTCGCGGCCCGCCCCACGCCTCTGGGTCGGCTCGTGCTGGCGGCCACGGCCGATGCGCTCGTGATGTGCTGCTACGGGGCCCCCGGGGACGTGGCGTCCCGCGTCACCCGAGCGGGGCTGCGGGCCGTGGAGGAGGAGCACGCGGACCCGGCTCCGCGGAAGGTGCTGGAGGAGGCCTGGACTCAGCTCGACGCCTATCTCACCGGTGCCCGCCGCGCCTTCACCGTGCCGGTGGACCTGCGGCTTGCCACCCCGTTCAGCCGCCGGACCGTCATGGCGCTGGACGCGTTCGTGCCGTACGGGCGCACCGCGACCTACGCGCAACTGGCCGAGGCTCTGGAGCGTCCGCGGGCCGCCCGCGCGGTCGGGACGGCACTCGGCGCCAACCCGCTCTGCGTCGTGCTGCCCTGCCACCGGATCGTCGGCTCCGGAGGGAGCCTGAACGGGTACGCAGGGGGCCTGGACGCCAAGCGGTTCCTGCTCGGTCTGGAGGCGGAAAGCAGTCCGACAGGCCTTTGACCGGTGGGCGCCGGTCACACCCCCGTCACCGGCGCCCACCACCTCTTCTCCGCTGCCTTCGCCCGCCCTCTCCGGGAGACCTGAGTCCATGAACGCCTATGACACCCCGCCCCTGCCCGGGCTCACCGAGCCGGCACCCGCCGACTGGCCGGCCGCCGACAGCGACGGGCTTCCCGCGCTGCGGCACCTCGACTGGCCCGCACTGATGGCGGAGCTGGACGCGGACGGTGTCGCACTCACCCCGCCTCTGCTCACCCCCGGACAGTGCGCGCAGGTGAGGGAGATGTTCGACGAGCCGGGGCTGTTCCGCAGCACGGTGACGATGGCCCGGCACCGGTTCGGCGAGGGGTCGTACCGCTACTTCGCCCACCCGCTGCCCGAACTGGTCCTCGCCCTGCGCCGGCAGCTGTACCCGCCCCTGGCGCACATCGCCAACACCTGGGCGGAGCGGCTCGGCGAACCGGAGTTCCCCCGTCTCCACGAGGACTTCGTCGCGGCCTGCGCCACCACGGGCCAGAACCGGCCGACCCCGCTGCTGCTGCGCTACGGGCGGGGCGGCTACAACTGCCTGCACCAAGACGTGTACGGGGACCTCACGTTCCCGCTCCAGCTGGCGGTGCTGCTGGACGATCCGGACCGCGACTTCACCGGTGGCGAGAGCGTCTTCGTGGAGCAGCGGCCGCGCGCCCAGTCCCGGCCCATCGTCCGGCGGCCGGAACAGGGGCAGGGCCTCGTCTTCGCGGTCCACCACCGGCCCGTACGGTCCGCACGCGGCTGGAGCCGGGTGATGCTGCGGCACGGAGTGAGCGCCGTGCACAGCGGGCGGCGCCATGTCCTCGGCGTGATCTTCCACGACGCCCGGTAGGACCCGCCGGAGCGTTCGTCCCTCTCCGAAGAGCGGCTGCCGTCGGGCGCGGTGCCGTCGGTGGCCGCTGAGGCTTTCGGCCGGGCCGGGACACGGCGACGAGCCGGGCCTGGGCGGATCCCGGGAGGAACGATGTGGGCCCGCGCACGGAACGGTTCGTCGCGGGCGGACGGGGCACGCCGCCGGAACACGCCTGCGCCCCGGCCGGCTTCCGCCCCGGTGAGGCGGCGAGCGTCCGCCGCACGCCTCGCGGACGGCCCGGAGATCATGAGCACGGCCCGCCGGCCGCGGCGAACCCGCATCCGGCCGCTGCACCGCTCTGTTCTGCCGCTTCGCCCTCGTGAACCGGAAGCCGCCGCGACAGAGCAGGTCAGAGCCGTCCCTCCCCGCTCCTGAATCTGCCTCTCCCGCTCAAGATCCGCTGGAGAACCACGACAACGCGTTTACGTAGGGTCGCCACGTGACGACAGGGGGCTTCCCGGGCCTGTCTCGCACCACTGTCAACCACGAGTCAGGTTAAGGAGCAGTGGCACCGCATGCAGCATGCACAAAAGGCACGGAGAACCCCGGCCGAGCACGAAGCCCGGACGGACCTGGCGGCCATGCCGGCGAACGGCTTGCCGTCCCGCTTGGGCGCGGTCCTGCTGGAATCGATCGCGCAGGAGATGAGCGCACTCGCCGAACAGGCGTCCGCGCTGCTGAGGACGCCGTCGGAGAGTCTCTCCCTGGAGACGGACATCTTCGCGCAGATCGTCCGCAGGAATGTTCCCCGCTGGCATTTCGCCATGCTCAACGACACCGACCGCAACGAGGCCCTCGTCGCCGCCCTGGAGCGGGGCATCCCGGCCGGCGCGACCGTGCTGGACATCGGCTCCGGCAGCGGGCTGCTCGCCATGGCCGCGGCCCGCGCCGGCGCGAGCCGGGTGTTCACATGCGAGATGAACCCACTGCTGGCCGAGGTCGCCCGGAACGTCGTGGACGCACACGGCCTGTCCGACGTGATCACCGTCATCGGCAAACCGTCCACCGAACTGGACCCGCAACGGGACCTCGGCGGACCGGTGGACGTCCTCGTGTCCGAGATCGTCGACTGCGGTCTGATCGGTGAAGGGCTGCTGCCCACCGTGCGCCACGCGCGTGAGCACCTCCTGGCGTTGGACGGGATCATGCTGCCGTCCGCGGCCCGGCTGTACGGCCGGCTGGTGAACAGCGAGGCGGTGCTCAGACTGAATCAGGCCACCACGGTCGGCGGCTTCGACGTCTCGCTGATGAACACGCTCGCCACCCGCGGCCACTTCCCGGTGCGGCTCGACACCTGGCCGCACCGGTTCCTGTCCGAGGCGGCACCGGTGCTGGAGTTCGACCTGGCGCGAGACGATCTGGAGCCCGGCGAACGCACCCTCGAGTTCCCCGCCACCGCGGACGGGGAGGCCCAGGCCCTCGTGGTCTGGTTCGAGCTGGACATGGGCAACGGCATCGTCCTGTCCAACACACCGGACGCCCCCCGCTCGCACTGGATGCCGGGCTGGGTCCCGCTGGAGAAACCCGCGCTGACCAAGGCGGGGGAGACGACCTCCCTCCGGCTCCGCTGGAGCGACTTCACCCTCCGCGTGAGCCCCTGACAGGCCTCGCCCGGCGCCGGCGACGCACCGGCGACCTCCACTCCGGACCACGATCAGGGAGCCAGCGATGAGTCACGTCCCCACGCATGTCCCGTTCGAGCTGAGCGGCGCTGAACTGCGCGACGCGGTGGTGCAGTACGCCACCGCCCCGATCTACCACGACAACCTGGACTGGCTGAACCACGACAACCCCTACCGCCGGCAGCTCAGGCCGCAGGTCCTGCCCCACCTCGACTACGACAAGGTCCCGGGCCGCGAGAACATACTCGACTACACGAGCCTGGCCGTGCAGCGCTTGCTGACCAGCATCTACGAGGCCGACCTGGTGTTCTTCCCCAAGTCGGGCCTGAACGGGAGGGAGGAGGACTTCCGGGCGTTCTACAACCCCGGCAACCGGGCGCTCGGCGAGCGCATCCGGCCGGCGCTGGAACGGTACGCCTTCGGCTTCCTGGACGACGAGGTGGAGACGTCCGGCAAGTGGACGGCCGAGAGCCTCGACGCCTACCTCGACTCCCTCGACACCAGCGGTGGTGAGGAGCCGTCGCTGTCGGAACGGGCCATCCGGAACTCCTCCGACCCCCGGCGCGCGGCCCGGATGTGGCTGGTGCAGTTCGCACCGGACTTCCTCTCCGAGGCGTCGCCGATGATGCGCAACGTACTCGGCTACTACGGCCCCGCCCAGTCCGAGTGGTTCAAGGTCGTCATCGACGAGTACGGCTACGGCGTCCACGACACCAAGCACAGCACCCTGTTCGAACGGACCCTGGAGTCGGTCGGCCTGGAGTCCGACCTGCATCGGTACTGGCAGTACTACCTCAACAGCAGTCTGCTGCTGAACAACTACTTCCACTACCTGGGCAAGAACCACGAGCTCTTCTTCCGCTACGTGGGCGCGCTCTACTACACCGAGAGTTCCCTGGTCGACTTCTGCCGCCGTGCCGACCGGCTGCTGCGGGACGTCTTCGGCGAGACGGTGGACACCACCTACTTCACCGAGCACGTCCACATCGACCAGCACCACGGCCGGATGGCCCGCGAAAAGATCATCAAGCCGTTGGTGGAGGCCCACGGTGAAGGCATCATCCCGGAGATCGTGCGCGGCATCGAGGAGTACCGGGTGCTCCTGGACGTCTCCGACTTCGACTTCTCCGAGCAGATCGCCTGGATGGACGCCCAGCCGGAGCTGAAGAAGCTGCACGACCCGGTTCTCCGGGGGATGAGACAGGGCAAGGTCGACGCGCCCGTCGCCCATCTCGTCGAACCCCGCGGCGAACTGTCCAACACCCACTGTCACGAGGGTGACGAGCTGTGCCACATAGTCTCCGGCACCATGCGCTTCGAGAGCGGGCTCGGCTCGTCGCTCACGCTCCGGGCGGGTGAGGGCGTGGTCATCAAGCGCAACCGGCTGCACGGCGCCAACATCGAGTCGGACGAATGCGTCTACGAGATCCACTCAGTGGGGGACTACCGCAAGTGCCTGTCGTGACCTTCCCCGCCTCGGGGCGGGACAACTGTGTGGTCGTCGCCGGAACACCGTATGTCTACGCCACGGTCGGCGGCCGGAGTTTCGTGTTGCGAGCCCGGTGCACGCACCGCGGTGGCCCCCTGCATCTGGCCGACATGGCCGAGGACGGTGTCCGGCTCGTGTGCCCGTGGCACGCACGCAAGACCTCAGTGACCCGGCTGCGCGCGGAGATCCCGGCCGTCCGGGTGGGCGACCAGGTCACCGCAGTCTTCCCCGACCGGCCGCCGGTCCGCGGGTGGCCGGCACCGCCGACGGCCTGCCCCGGCGTGACCCTGGAACACCGGCCGCTGTCGCCGGCGCTGTCACGCCGGCACCAGGCAGCCACCTGACCCTCCGACGACTGCAACGCCCCGGGGCCGGCCGGTGTTCTACAGACGGGCCGGTGCGTGCGCCGGATCACGAGCAACCACATGCGAGGAGCGGAACATGGGCAGGGACGGTGGGAAGCCGCTGCTGCTGCTGATCGGCAGCAGTGCCAGGGGCAGCCGGGAATTCATCCTTCGGACGGTGAGCCGGCGCTATGCGCTCTGGCTGCTTCAGCCGGCCCCGGTGACCTGGGAGGAGCCCTACGTCGTCGGTAGTACCCGGGTCGACAACACCCGTCCCGACCTGCTCACGGAGGCGGCCCGGGGGGTGGCCGCCGAACGGGAGGTGGCCGGGGTGTTCTGTTACGACGAGGGACTCGTCACCCCGGCGGCCCACGTGGCGGAGTCGCTCGGCCTGCCGGGGAACTCCCCCGGGACGGTCGCCGCCTGCCGGGACAAGAACGCCACCCGGGTCGCGCTGGAGCGCGCCGGGGTCGCCCAGCCGGCCTCCATCGGAGTGCGCTCCCTGGACGAGGCACGGGAAGCGGTGGAGAAGCTGGGCTTCCCGGTCGTCCTCAAGCCCCGTGGCCTCGCCGGCGGTATGGGCGTGCGCCGGGCCGACGGGCCCGGGGAGGTGGAGAGCGCCTACCGCGCGGCGTCCGGCGCCTCCTACCCGGGTGTTCCCGTCTTCGATGTGTCCGTGCTCGTCGAGGAGTACGTCGACGGCCCCGAAATCAGCGTCGACGCCGTCTTCTTCGGGGGGGAGTGCGTCCCGCTGGCGGTGGCCCGCAAGCAGGTGGGCCTCGCACCCTTCTTCGAGGAGACCGGCCACGAGGTCGACGCGGCCGACCCGCTGCTGTGCGATCCGCCATTGCTCGAGGCGCTGCGGGCCAGTCACGCCGCGCTGGGCTTCCACACCGGTGTCAGCCACACCGAGTTCCGCCTCACCGCTAACGGCCCGCGCCTGATGGAGGTCAATGCCCGCCTGGGCGGCGACATGATTCCCTACCTCGGCGAGCTCGCCACCGGCGTCGACGTGGCCCTGGCGGCGGCCGACGTCGCGGCAGGCCGGCGGCCGGAGACGACTCCGAGCCGGCGCCGCGCCGCGGCGATCACCTTCCTGTATCCCGAGCGGGACGTCGAGATCGAGGCGGTGACCGTGTACGAGGACCGCTTCCCGGCCGAGATCCACGGCGCCGACGTGATGGCCGGCCCGGGGACCGTGCTGCGGTTGCCGCCGCGCGGCTACATCTCGCGCTACGCCAGAGTCATCTCCCTGGCGGACACGGTGGAGCAGGCCCGGACGGCGCTGCTGAGGGTGCCGGAGCTCGTCGAACTCGCCGGCCGGCCGGTGGAGGAGTCGTCCTGATGGCCTCGACCGGACAGAAGTCCTCCCCACCCGGCGGGGCCGGCCACCCGTCGGTCCTGCAGACCCTGCGGGGTATCTCGGGCCCCATCTGGCTCGTGCTCACCGGCATGCTGATCAACCGGCTCGGCAATTTCCTCCAGATCTACCTGGTGCTCTACCTCACCGCGAAGGGGTTCTCCGCGACCGAGGCGGGCCTGGCGCTGGGCGCCTACGGTGTGGGCTCCGTGGCCGGCGTGCTGGTGGGCGGCTCGGCATCCGACCGCATCGGCTACGCGTGGACCATCGTCGGCTCCATGGCGCTCGCCGGACTGGGCACGCTGAGCCTGCCCCACCTGGGCAGTCTGCCCCTGGTGATCGCGGTGGCGGCGTTCATCGGTCTTCTGGCGCAGATGTACCGGCCGGCCTCCTCGGCCCTGCTGGTCGAGCGCACTCCCGAGGACCACCACGTGATGGTGTTCGCCGTCTACCGCATGGCGTTCAACCTCGGCACCACGATCGGCCCGCTGCTCGGGGCGCTGCTGATCAGCTATTCGTACAACTTGATCTTCTACCTGGAGGCGGCGGCGCAGCTGGTGTTCGCCGTGTTCGCCTTGATACTGGCGCGTTCCGGAGACACCACGAGGTCGGCCGAGCACGCCACGAAGGGCCCGGCCCGGTCGTACGCCGCCGTGTTCCGGGACACCCGGTACGTGCTGTTCCTGCTGGCGCTGTTCCTCAACGCCGTCGTCTACATCCAGCACACCTCCGCTCTGCCGCTTCAGATCAAGGCCGACGGACACGGCGTGGCCTTCTACTCCAGCCTGCTGTCGCTGAACGCCGTCATGGTCATCTCCCTGGAACTGCTGTTCACCAAGTATGTGCAGCGCCTTCCCGGCAGGGTCGCCGTGGCGCTCGGGGTCGGCCTGGTCGGCGTCGGGATGAACCTGTACGTCGCCGGGCCCGGTATGGCCATGTACGTCGTGGCGACGGTGGTGTGGACGACGGGCGAGATCATCGGCACGCCGACCGCCTCGGCCTGGCCGGGCCGGGTCGCCCCCGAGTACCTGCGGGGCCGCTACATCGCCGCCGCTGCCTTCCCCATGCAGATCGGCTACGCGATCGGCCCCGTGCTCGGTGTCGCCGCCTGGCAGGCGTCGTCGGCATCGGTGTGGTGGCTGTCCGGGCTGCTCACCGTGGGTGCCGTGGCCGCGGCGCTGGTCGGCATGAGCAAGCCCCGCGCGGACACCGGCGCCGGTTCCGCCCCGGCTGGCAAGCAGGCCGACGAGCCCGCCGGGCGGACAGGCGGCCCGGTCGTCGCCGACACTCCCTGATCCGTCCCCTCCCCGTCCCTGCCCCGTGCCGCGCGATGTGGCACCTGTACCCGGAAGTGAGCGAGCCGCGCATGTCGTACGCAGAAGGCATCGAGAAGTTCGTGGAAACGGTGAACGGTGCGCTGCCGCCCGATTTCTACACCTACGCCGTCGAACGGCAGCGCGTCCTGTACGACTCGCTGACCGAGGTCCTGCCCATTCCCGTCCCCGAGGGTGTCTCGCACCGGGACGCGACCGTGGTCCACGAGGGCCGCAGGGCCCGCATCCGCATCTACGAGCCGGCCGAGCGCGGCGACCACGCCGTGCTCTTCTACATCCGCGGCGGCGGCTTCGTCATCGGCTCGCTGCACAGCCACCACAGCCTGGTCGCCGAACTGGCCGACCGCACCGGGCTGGTGACCATAGCCCTGGACTTCGACATGGCGCCGGAGAACCCGTTCCCCGGTCCGCTGGAAGACTGCTACGCGGGTCTGTGCGGCACCCTCGCCGACCTTCCCGCCCTCGGGCTCGGCGACCTGGACCCGGACGGCGCGGTGATCTGCGGCGAGAGTTCCGGCGCCAACATGGCGGTGGTGCTGTCGATGATGGCGCGCGACCGCGGGGGCCCGCGGCTGCGAGGCCAGGCCGTGATCAGCCCGGTCCTGGACTTCACCCGCTGGCGGCACGGCGGAGAGGACGCGCCCCTGCTCTCCGGCGGCGAGATGGAGTTCTACACGGCCTGTTACTGCCCGCGGCCCGAGCAGGCCGCGGACCCCCACGTCTCGCCGCTGCTGGAGGGAGCGTTCCACGGCCTGCCGCCAGCCTACATCGTCGGCTGCGAGATGGACTCCCTGTGCGTGGACGCGGAGAAGTACGCAGCCCTCCTCGAGGAGAACGGCACGCCGGTGACGTACAGGCGGGAGGACGGGATGGTGCACGCCCCGGTGCGGGCCCGGCGGGTCAGCGGGCCCGCAGCGGACTTCTTCGCCCGGTACTGCACCGCCGTCCGCGCACTGGCCGGGAAGGAGGCTGCCGGCGATGGACGCTGACGTGCACGGGGACCGAGGGCTGGGCCCCTGCGTCGTCGTCGACCCCTATTCCTCGGGGGCTCTGTTCGCGGAGGCCCTGCGCGGTCGGGGGGTTCCGGTCGTGGCGGTGCTGAGCAGCCCACGCCCGCCCGAGGCGTACGCCGCCTCCTACCGGCCGCAGGATTTTCCCGACGCCATCGTGTACGACGGGGGCCACGACGACGTCGTACGACGGGTGCGGGCGCTGGACCCGCGCTGTGTCATCGCCGGCTGCGAGTCCGGCGTGGAACTGGCCGAGCGGCTCGCCCCCCGGGTGCTGCCGGAGCTGAGCAACGTGCCGGAACTGGCCGGGGCACGCCGGGACAAGGGCCATATGGCCGCAGCCGTGCGGGCTGCCGGACTGCCGGTCATCCCGCAGATCTGCACCGCTGACGTCGAGGAGGCTGCCGCCTGGCTGGAGCGCGAGGACCTGATCGGGGCCGATCTGGTGATCAAGCCGCCGAAGAGCGCGAGCACCGACGGCGTGATCAAGGTGCCGGGCGGGACGGACTGGCGAGCCGTGTTCGAGCGGCAGATCGGCCGGACCAACCAGTTCGGAGAGGTCGACGACCGGCTCGTCGTGCAGAAGTTCGTCACCGGCACCGAGTACGTGGCGGACACGTTCAGCCACGACGGCAAGCACTCCCTCGTGGACGTGTGCTCCTACGGCAAGGTCGACAACGGCCCTCACATGGCTGTCTACGACACCATGCGCTGGCTGCCTCCGGACGAGCCCGTCGTCGCGACCCTCGCCGAGTACGTGTTCGACGTGCTGGACGCGGTGGGTGTCCGCTTCGGCTCCGCCCACGTGGAGGTGATGGGAACCGCGGACGGGCCGGTGCTCATCGAACTGGGCGCCCGTCCGCACGGCGGCGGTCAGCCACGGTTCAACCGCAACGCCACCGGCGACAGCCAGATCGACCGGACGGTGCGCTGGCTGACCGGGGGCGAGCTGCCGCAGAGCTACGAGATGGTGACCCACCAGATGTGCGTGTTCCACATGGCCCGCCGCTCCGGGACCGTGCACGGCACCCCGGTTCTGGACGCGATCCGGACGCTGCCGAGTCACCACTTCTCGGTGCAGAACCTGTCCGACGGTGACCACGTTCCCGTGACCAAGGACCTGGTCGACAGCCTCAACTTCGGCTTCGTCATCCTCGCCCACCCGGACGGGGAACAGGTCGAACGGGACTACCGGGTCATCCGTGCCCTGGAACGGAAGCTGGTCATCGAAGAGCCGTGATCAACGCCATCGCGTTTCTGACGAGCTCCCTGGTAGTGATCATGGCGCCGGGTCCGGATCTGGCTCTGATGACCCGTCTGGTGCTGGCCGGCTCGCCGCGTACGGCCGCTCCCGCCGCGTTCGGCATGATCGCGGCGGGAGCCGTCCAGGCGGCCCTGGGCGCTCTGGGACTCGCCGCACTGCTCGCCGCCCGCCCGGACCTGTTTACTGCCTTCCGATGGGCGGGTGCCGCCATCCTGTTGGTCTGGGCGTATCAGGAACTGCGCACGGCGCTGCGTCCGTCCCCTGCCACCGCGGCGCCCGGCCCCGGGGGCCTGGCGGAGGACCCACTGCGCGGCCCGTGGCGCCCTTTCGGTCAGGGGCTGCTCTGCACCGGCTCCAATCCCAAGGTCGGCATCTTCCTGATGGCGTTCCTGCCTCAGTTCGTCCCGTCCGGCATGGACCCGACTGCCGGGATGGTGGTCCTGGCCTGCTGCTACCTCAGCCTGGGGCTCGCCTGGCTGCTCGTGTGGATGAGGCTGGTGCACCGGCTGTCCCGGCACCTGAACTCCCCGTCGGCCCAGCGGCTCACCAGTGGGCTCACCGCCGCCGTCTTCGGAGTGTTCGCGCTGCGTCTGGCCCTCAGCGGGTGACGGCACCGACAGCCGGCCGAGGCCGGAACACTGGATCGCACCCGCCGGGGCCGGGTCGCTCACATCGCCCGGAACTGCTCCTCGTCCCGGCTGAGCAGCGTCTTCGCGTACCGCAGCAGCGGGCCGGGCATGCTGAACCGGCTGTGCGCGTACTCCCGCAGCAGGCTGGCGTCGACCAGCCGGTACAGGCACCACCGGGCTTCCGCCGGTGTCGTGCCCGCGGCGTCCGCCACGGTGTAGGGGGTGATGTAGGTGTACTCGATCCGGCCGAGCATCCGGAACACCCGGCGCGCCTGCTCCGGCAGCGCCATGTACGACGGTTCGAACGCGGCCTGGACCAGGGACAGCAGGTCCCCCGGCAGAGAGGGCTGCCGGAAGTCCCCGGCCTCGTGCAGCTCCACGTAGTACTGGGCGAGGCTGAGGCCGGGATGCTGGGCCGGGCGCGTCGCGATGAGCCGGATCACCAGAGGCAGCCCACCGCAGTACCGCGCCAGGGCCATGGCGGCGAGCGACTCCGACTCGATTCGTTCCGGTCCCAGCAGCCGCCCGAGGAGCGTCAGCGTCTCGTCGTCGTCCAGCGCGTCGACGGCGACCCGCCGTATGCCCTCCCTGGCGACCAGACCGGGCAGTGTGTTACGGCTCGTGACAAGCACGGCACACCCCTCATCGCCAGGGATGAGGGGGCGTATCCCGTCCTCGTCGTGCGCGTTGTCCAGGATCACCAGAACCCGCCGCCCGGACAGCCTGGTGCGGTACAGGTTCGCGGCCTCGTCGAGATGGTCCGGGACGTACTCCGGGGGCACGCCGAGCGCGCGCAGGAACGAGGTCAGGGCCGCCTGGGCTTCCAGAGGGCCTCTGCGCGCGTGACCGTGCAGGTCGATGTAGAGCTGCCCGTCCGGGAAGTGGTCCAGCATCCGGTGTGCCCACTGCAGTGCCAGTCCGGTCTTGCCGCCGCCGGGCGGCCCGGTGAGCAGCGCGGCCGGGACCTGGCCGTCCCGCTCGCCGGGAGCGAGGAGCATCTGGTCCAGCTCCCGCATCTGGGGGGCGCGCCCGACGAAGTACCGGGTCCTGGACGGCAGCTGCGACGGCTTGGCCTCGGACGGTGGAGGAGGGGCCGACGGCCTGGTCTCCCGCAGGGTCTCCTCCGTCTGCCGCGGCGGCAGCCCGCTCCCGGGCCAGCTCAGCTGCTGGAGCAGGACCCGCCGATGGACCTGGCGTAACTCCGGGCCTGGCTGCAGCCCCAGTTCGGCGTCGAGCCGCTGTGTGACGCCGGCGAACACCCGCAGCGCTTCGTACTGCTCGCCGCAGCTGGCCAGGGCCAGCATGAGCCGTGCCTGCAGCCCTTCGTGCAGGGGGTCGTCCTCGGCGGCGGCGCGCAGGGCCGGCACCACCTGCTCCGGCTGCTCGAACCGCAGGGCGAGGTCCGCGTACAGGAGCAGATTCCCGATCCGCTGGCGGGTCGCCGCGGTGGCCGCCGGGTGAAGGGCCAGCTGCGGCTCGTCGGCGAGGAGCGGGCCACGCCAGCACTGGTGGGCGAGTGCCGCAAGTTCGTACGCGGCCTTCGCCTCTCCCTGTGCATGGGCCCGCCGCGCCTTCTCCGCCAGGTCCCGGAAGCGGGTCAGGTCGACCTGATCGTGTCCGACCGACAGCGCGTAGCCGTTCGGAGTGCGGATCACGTCCGGGGCGACTTGGTCCGCAGAACCGGACCCGGAGGAGCGCAGAAGTCCGCGCGCCTGGCTTACATACGTGTGGATCAGATTCTGGTAGGAACGCGGTGGCTCCTTCGGCCAGAGGGTGCTTCCTATGGCGTCGAAACTGGCTGGCTGCGGGTGGCACAGCGCCAGCAGTGAGAACAGGCGCCGAAGTTTGAGGGAACGTACGTCACTCGCCATACCGTCGCGCTCGATGGTCAGACTGCCGAGAATGCCGATGCGCAGACCGGCGCCGCGCTGCGCGGCGGACTTCCGGCCGTGGGCCATGGAACGCCGCACATCATCGGTGGCGAGCCCGAGTGCGGCCGCCAGGGCGCGCAGGGTTCGTGCCTGCGGCTGCTCCACACGCCCGTTCTCGATGTCGCGCAAGGTCCGTACGCCGATCCCCGACGCCTCGGCGAACTGACGCTGAGTCATCCCCGTGCGCAGCCGGTACGCGCGGACCCGGGTGTGGAAGGCGACCGGTTCTCTCTGGTGGAGACGGTGACTCGTGGTTGCTCCGGCATTCTGAAAGTTCGACATGGCCCCTGCCGTTGAGTGATGCCTCAGCACGTGATCAGTGTCTCAGAATGATCTTTTCGGGACTCCGTCCCCGATACCGATCGAACAATGATTGATCATAGAATGGTCAACTTGACACTGCAATTGGCACTCTCCTGAATTATCGGACGGCTTGCGAATTTCCCTGGCGTGGCGAGGGGATGCCGATCGACGGCCACTGTCCGGAAAAGGTATTGACGGACATCCGCGGGAGCTGTGCCGAGGTGCCCGTCTCGACGGCGACTCGGCGGGTGCCGGAATCGGTGGAGCTGCGGGTCCGGTAGGTCCGTGTACCGAAAGCGCCGTGCATGCAGCTTCTCGACGGTTGCGGGCAGCGCTCGATACGCGAGCGGGTAGAGGACCAGATGGGCGCCCAGCATCCCGGCGACGGCCCCGGAGGCGCCGATCGGGGGGTCGCCCGAGCCGGCGTTGAGGAGGGCGAACCCGTACGCGGCCGCGTAACCGCAGACGACGTAGAACAGCAGGTACCGGACGTGCCCCATCCGGTCCTCGACGTTGTTGCCGAAGATCCACAGGAACAGCATGCTGCCCAGCAGATGCAGCCAGCCGCCGTGCAGGAACATCGACGTGAGGACGCTCAGCTCGGGGGACTTGTCGTACCCCGGCCGGTCCACCACGCATCCCGGGCCCTGCGGGCCCACTCCGGTCCCGCCCGTGGGCACCAGGTCCGGCATCCGGTGGTGGATCAGCTCCTGCGGCACCGCCGCGTAGCGGTCCAGGAACGCCTGTTGACGGCACAGGTCGGCCAGGCCGCTCCCGCCGGTCAGGGAATCGACGCCCCCCCCGGCGTGAGGGCGGCGAAGACCACGAAGTTGGCGGCGAGCAGCGCGTACGTCACCCAGGGGGTGCGCCGCGCCGGGTTCACGTCATGGACGGGGATGACCACGTTCCCCATGTGCCCGGGCGGGGGCCGGTGAAATCCGCGGCGGTGCTGAACGCCGCCGCCCGGGTATGCGTATGTCTCGTCAACCGCCCGCGGCGCGGGGAATGGGGCCGCGGCGCCGACGTGAGGACGACAGGCGATGAACGACCGAGTGACCCCCGTGATCCACGCGCTGCCCGACGGCGAGGCCGAGCTCACGCTGGTGGTGCGCCTCCCCTGGGAGGACATCGCCCGGCTCGGCCAGGAGGCGGGGCGGCTCGCCTCCCAGACGCAGCGGCCGGTGACGCTGGACGAGGCGGTGAGCCACCGGCTGCGTTCCGTGAAGCCCGCGGCGCACGCGAAGCCCGCGGGGGAGCAGCCGCCGCCCGTGCCTGCGGCCAGCGCGTCGGTGTCCCCGCTGCCGTCCCGGCCGCCTGCCGAGCAGGCACGGCAGGCGATCGAGAGGATCAACGGCACGGGGTGAGGCCTCCACGGGCGGCGCCGCGGGGGTGCGGTTCTCGTCTCTCGTCGCGGGGTACCGGCCGTCCGGGGCCGGTCACGCCCACGCGGCGGAGCCGCACGTCACCTCAGCCCCGCGCCCCTTCCGGGGTGCCGCACCGCCCTCCCTACGAGGTCGCCCTGATCTTCGTCGCCGCCTTGCGGGCCGCCACCTGGACCGGGTCCCACACCGGGGAGAACGGCGGGGCGTAACCGAGGTCCAGGGCGGTCATCCGGTCCACGGTCATGCCGGCCGTGAGGGCGACCGCCGCGATGTCGACCCGCTTGCCCGCGCCCTCGTGACCGACGATCTGGACGCCGAGGAGCCGGCCCGTGCGCAGTTCGGCGAGCATCTTCACCGTCATGGGGGAGGCGTTCGGGTAGTAGCCCGCGCGGCTGGTCGACTCGATGGTGACCGACTCGAACCGCAGCCCCACGCGGAGGGCGTCCTTCTCTCGCAGCCCCGTGCGCGCGATCTCCAGGTCGCACACCTTGCTGACCGCCGTGCCGACCACGCCCGGGAAGGTGGCGTAGCCGCCGCCGGCGTTCGCGCCGATGATCTGGCCGTGCTTGTTGGCGTGGGTGCCGAGCGGGATGTGGCGCTGCTGCCCGGAGACCAGGTCGAGCACCTCCACGCAGTCGCCGCCGGCCCAGATGTTCTCGTGCCCGCGCACCCGCATCGACCGGTCGGTGAGCAGCCCGCCGGAGTCCCCCAGGGGGAGCCCGGCCGCCCGCGCGAGGGACGTCTCGGGCCGCACGCCGATGCCGAGGACGACGACGTCGGCCGGGTACTCGGCCCGTTCCGTGGCGACCGCGCGCACGTGGCCGTCGTCCCCCGTCAGCAGCTTGGTGACCTCCGCCTCGTTGACCATGGTGATGCCCATGCCCTCCATGGCCCGGTGCACCAGGCGCCCCATGTCGGGGTCGAGGGTCGCCATGGGCTCCTTGCCGCGGTTGACGACCGTCACCTCGTAGCCGCGTTTGATCATCGCCTCGGCCATCTCCACGCCGATGTACCCCGCGCCGACCACCACCGCGCGGCGGCCGCGCGTGCGGGCCAGCGTGTCCAGCAGGGCCTGCCCGTCGTCCAGGGTCTGCACACCGTGCACGCCGGGGGCGTCCATGCCGGGCAGGTCGGGGCGTACCGGCCGGGCACCGGTCGCGATCACCAGTTTGTCGTACGACGTCCAGGACTCGGCGCCGGAATCCACGTCACGCGCGCGTACCCGCCCCCGGTCCACGTCGATCTCCGTGACCTCGGTGCGCAGCCGCAGATCGATGTCCCGCGCGCGGTGTTCCCCGGCGGTGCGCGCGATCAGCCGGTCGCGGTCGGGGACGTCGCCGCTCACCCAGTAGGGGATGCCGCAGGCCGAGTAGGAGGTGAAGTGACCGCGTTCGAAGGCGACGATCTCCAGTTCGTCCGGACCCCTCAGCCGTCGGGCCTGTGACGCCGCGGACATCCCCGCGGCGTCACCGCCGATCACCACCAGACGTTCCCTCGCACCCTGCGCATCGCTCATGTCCATGGGGACACGCTACGGCGCGGGGGTGTGTCCCGGAGTCCGCGGCCGTTCAGTTCCGCTCGTTCTCCGCCCCGCCGCCGCCCGGGTGGGCCGTGGCCGGGGCCGGGGCCGCGGTCCGCGTGCGCCGCGACAGCAGGGGGCGTACGGCCTTCAGCCACAGCAGGAGCAGCAGCGCCGCCACCGCCGCGAACGGCAGGAGCGCGCCGGCCGCGACCGCCAGCCAGCGCAGCAGCGTCAGGAACACGTCCCACCCGCCCGCGAGCGCGTCCACGAAGCCGGGATCGTCGTCGTCCTTCCCGTCCTCCTCCGCCGGTGCCTCCGAGAGGGACAGGGTGATCGTCGCCAGGCTCGTACGGTCCTTCAGCGACGCCTGCTGGGCCAGCAGGGACTCCAGGTCCGCCTGGCGGGTACTCAGTTCACCCTCCAGCGTGACCACGTCACTGAGGTCGGTCGCCCGGTCCATCAGCTCGCGGATCCTGACCACGCTGGCCCGCTGCGTCGTGATCCGGCTGTTCACGTCGACCACCTGGTCGGTGACGTCCTCCGCCTGCGCGCGGCGTTCGACGAGCGTGCCCGCACCCTCGAGTTCGGCGAGGACCTCCGCGTACTCGGCGACGGGAACGCGCAGCACCACGCGTGTGTACTCGTGTCCCTCCGGGTCCCGGCGGGTGGATTCCTCGCCGACGTAGCCGCCGGCGTTCCCGGTCGTCGCGCGGGCCTCGTCCAGCGCCTCGGGTACGTCATCGACCCGCACGGTCAGCGAGGCGGTGCGGATGATGTGGCCGACGGTCGTCTTCGGCGGGGCGGCCGTCGCGGCACCGTCGGCCGTGCCGCCCGGGGCGCCCTGCTCGGCGCCCCCGTCCCGCGCGGCCTCCTGCCCCTGCGCGGCGGCGGCCTTGTCGTCGGCTCCGGAGGAGCCCGAGTCGGTGCTCGCACCGCTGCACCCGGTGACCACGAGTGACGCCGCCAGCAGGACCCCGGCCAGGGCGTGGGCGGGTCGAACGGATCGTCGTATGTACATATGGGGCTCCCCCGGGTCGCGAATCACTCACATGCCTGACGTTCCTTCGACGCGGCGGGGGTGCTGATCGTTTGCGCCGGACGGTTCCGATGCGGTCACGGTAGGGACTCGTCAGGGCCACATGGCCCTGGTGGGAGAGGCGGTGGCGTCTGAGAAGGTGGAGGCATGAGCGGATCACATGCGGGCGACGGGCCGAGGGCCGTCGTGGTCGGAGCCGGGATCGCGGGGCTGGCCGCCGCGCACCGGCTGCTGGAACGCGGGGCGCGGGTCACCGTCCTGGAGGCCTCGGACCGGGTCGGCGGCA
>NZ_NEUB01000616.1 GCF_002910825.1 Streptomyces sp. SM1
CCCTCCGGCGGGTGCGCGTCCGCGTCCGTGCGCCGGCGGCCTCGGCAGGGGGTTCCGCCGTCAGCGGCGCTCGAAGTCGCTCGGGTAGGGGAAGTACCACTCCAGGAAGTCCCGCACGTAGTCCCGCACGTAGTCCCGTCGTGAGGGTTCGGTGTCCACGTCGTTGAGGCAGAAGAAGTCGTAGCCGCGTCGTTCCTTCAGGGCTTCCACCCGGTTCTCCAGATGGGGCTTGCCCACGTCCACGTACCGGTACTTGTACTTGCCCGGCACGGCCCTTCCCGTCAGCAGCGCCATGTGGTGATGGAAGGAGGTGGCCGGAGCCACGTCGGTGATGGACCGGAACTTCGAACGCATCGTCTGCGCCATGACGTCCGGGTAGTCGCTCTCCAGATCGCTCATGACGGCGCGCAGCTGCGGGTGCGGGGTGTGCAGGAACTTGTGCGTGATGGACCGCCCGAACGTCTTCGCGAGATGCTCGCGCACGTTGCGGCCGGCGGAGTTGGGGGCGGAGGCCAGGGGGTGCGGGGCGCCCACACCGATCTGGTAGGTCGAGAAGGGCAGGCGGGCGATGCCGTTGCCGTAGAAGAAGTGCTGCGGTGTGACGCGGCGCCCGACGAAGACGTCGTCGTTGAAGTAGAGGTAGTGGTCCGACAGCCCGGGGATGTGGTGCAGCCGCGTCTCGATGGCGTGCGAGTTGAAGACCGGCAGGACCCCTTCGGGGAAGATGTCCCGGTGGTCGACGACCGTCACGCCGGGCGCCTCGGTGTCCAGCCACTCCGGCGTCTGGCCGTCGGTGACGATGTACACGTGCCGCACGAAGTCGGCGTACATCCGCAGCGAGCGCAGGGAGTACTTCAGCTCGTCGTGGCTGGTGTACCGGGACTCGCCGACCTCCCGCTCCGCGATACCGGCGTCGGTTCCGGGGGAGTGCCGCTCGCGTGCGGCCCGCAGTTCCGGGTCCTGGCCGTCGACCCAGGTGTAGACGACGTCGACGGGGAAGGTCACGTCGTCGACGGTCGCCACCGTGAACGGTGCGAAGGTCGGGAAGGCACGGCCCTCGACCGTGATCGTCGCCGGCTTCTGCTCACTGGCCGGGACGACGTCGGCGACGCGGTTGCGGCGCGGCGCCACCAGCGAATCCGCCAGCACATCCTCGGACGCCTGCGGCGACACCCGCGCCAGCTCCTCCTCCGCGGAAGGACCGGCCAGCACATCGGCCCCGTCCTGCCAGAACTCCACATCACAGCCCAGCTGCGGCCCGGCCAGCACCTGACCCACCGGCCCCAGCCGCACCACACCGAAACGCATCACCGGAGCCGACGACAACGCCTTCGGCCACACATCGTCCGCGAACAGCGAGAAATCAGTCACCCCACCGGAACGGGGCCTCGCCGCGAAAACGACACTCCCCCCGTACAACCCACGCATCGACGCCAGAAACGACTCCCGGTCCGCCTCACGCACACCCACGGCCCACGACGTACGCGACACACCCGGCACCACGAAATACGCCACACCCGCCCGCTCCAGGGCATCCGCGACCAGACCCAGATTCTCCGCGGCCGCACCGGCCGCCGAGAACTCCTCGACCACCCGCCCCCACAACGGCTCCCCGTCGAACGCCACCTGCCGCACACGCGCATCCGACCGCAACAACACCTGCCGCTGCCGCGTCACCCGCA
>NZ_NEUB01000617.1 GCF_002910825.1 Streptomyces sp. SM1
CCCACCCCCGACACCACCCGGCACCGGCACCGCCTTCGCGGGTGCGGCGTCGGCCACGAAGGCGGCCAGGGCCGCGGCCGTACGGTGCGTGAACACCTGCTTCGGCGTCAGCCGCACCCCCGCCTCACGCGCCCGCGCCACCAACTGGATCACCGTGATCGAATCACCACCGAGACCGAAGAAGTCGTCCTCGACCCCCACCGCCTCCAACCCCAGCACCTGCCCGAACAGACCCGCCAACGACGACGCCGCCCCACCCCCGACACCACCCGGCACCGGCACCGCCTTCGCGGGTGCGGCGTGCTCGGGCGCGGGCAGTGCGGCGCGGTCGACCTTGCCGTTGGGGGTGAGCGGGAGCTCGGTCAGCGGGACGAAGGAGGAGGGCACCATGTAGGCGGGCAGCCGTTCGGCGACGCGGTCCGCCAGGCCCGAGAGGCCGTTCCCGGAGCCGGGCACCACATACGCCACCAGGCAGGGGGCGCCGCGCCGGTCCTCGCGCACGGCCGCGGCCACCCGGGCGACCGCGGGGTCGCTGCCGATCACGGCCTCGACCTCGCCGAGTTCGATCCGGTGGCCGCGGATCTTCACCTGGTCGTCGGTGCGCCCGACGTAGACCACGATGCCGTCGGGCCGCCACCGGGCGAGGTCGCCGGTGCGGTACATCCGGGCGCCCGGCACACCGAACGGATCGGCGACGAAGCGGGCCGCGGTGAGGCCGGGGCGGCGGGCGTAGCCCCGGGCCAGCACGTCGCCCCCGATGTACAGCTCGCCGGGGATGCCCGGCGGGACCGGGCGCAGCCAGGGATCCAGGATGTAGAGCCGCGCGGCGGGCACGGGACCGCCGATGGGCACCGCGCCCCGAGTCAGCGGATCGCCTGGCTCCAGGCGGTACTCCGTACAGCCGACGGTCGCCTCGGTGGGGCCGTACTCGTTGACGACCGTCACGCCGGAGTGGCCCGCACGCCACTCGGCGAGTGACTCGCCGGTCAACTGCTCTCCGCCGAGGACGAGTTGCCCGGTGGGCGAGTGCCAGTCGGAGGAGGCCACGAGCACCGGCAGGTGACTGGGGGTGGCCTTGACGAATGCGGGCGGCCGGGTCCCGGCGCCGACCGGGGCGTCGACGTCGTTCAGGTCGACGACGTGGACCAGTCCGCCCGCGGTCAGGGGGCCGAGAATGCCGGTGACGGTGAGGTCGAACGACGGCGGCGAGTGCACCAGCGCCCGGCCTGCCAGCCCGGGGTAGGCGGTGCGGGCGAAGGCGAGGTAGCCGTCGACCGTGCGGTGCTCGACGACCACGCCCTTGGGACGGCCGGTCGAACCGGAGGTGTAGATCACGTACGCGGTGTCCTCGGGCCGCACCTCCACGTCCGGGGCGGGTCCGTCGAACGCCGCCAGGGCCGC
>NZ_NEUB01000618.1 GCF_002910825.1 Streptomyces sp. SM1
CGGCCCTGACACCGCAGGTCCGCAGGCCGGTGAGGCGGTGACCGTGCCGACGCCGGTGGTGGCGCCGACGAACGCGTCGGGCGGTCCGGTGGACGAGACGGCCGTGCTGCCGCGCGTCCCGGACGGGGACGCCGGGCAGCGGTCCGGCCGGTCCGGGATGTCCGAGGCGGAGGTGACGACCGAGCTTCCCAAACCGCAGATCCCGCCGGGCGCGACCGACGAGACGGCGGTACTGCCCGCGGTTCCCCCGGGCGCGGCGGACGAGACGGCGGTGCTGCCGCCGGTGCGCGAAGACGACGAGCCCGGCGGGTTCGACGGCCCGGTGGACCGTACCCGCGAGCTGCCGCGGGTCGGCCCCGGGAGCTCCTCGCGCCGCCGGAAGCGCTCGGACTGGGCGGAGGAGACTCCGCTGGACGACCTGCCGACCCTGGCCGACGAACTGCTGGGCCCGCACGACGAGGAGCGGGGCGACGACGGCGGCGAGGGCGGCCGGGGGCGCCGGCGCTGACCCGGTCCGGCCACGGATCCGGGCGGGTACGGCCGTTGCCGGTGCCCGCCCGCGGCCGTTGTCGGTGCCCGCCCGCACAATGGGACCGCGGGCAGTCCCACAGGCAATCCACAGGCAATCCGCAGGCAATCCGTGGACAATCCGCGGACAGGACGTGACGGACGTGACGGAAGGACGGGCTGACCCATGACCGTATGGGACGACCTCGTCGGGCAGGAGCGGGTGAGCGAGCAGCTCGCCGCGGCCGCCCGGGACGCCGACGCGCTCGTCACCGCCGCGGCGACCGGTGCGCCCCCGCCCGGGGCGTCGAAGATGACGCACGCCTGGCTGTTCACCGGCCCGCCCGGCGCGGGGCGCAACCAGACGGCGCGTGCCTTCGCCGCCGCGCTCCAGTGCGTCAGCCCCGGCCGTGCCCTCGGCGGGATCCCCGGCTGCGGTTTCTGCGACGGCTGCCACACGGCGCTGGTCGGCACCCACGCCGACGTCAGCTCGATCGCCGCCGTCGGTGCGCAGATCCTTGTCGAGGCCATGCGCGACACCGTCCGCAAGTCCTTCACCGCCCCGGCCAACGGCCGTTGGCAGGTGATCCTCGTCGAGGACGCCGAGCGGCTGAACGAGAAGTCGGCCAACGCCGTCCTCAAGGCCGTGGAGGAACCGGCCCCCCGCACGGTGTGGCTGCTGTGCGCGCCCTCCATCGAGGATGTCCTGCCGACCATCCGCTCCCGCTGCCGCCACCTCAATCTGAGTACGCCCTCGGTGGCCGCCGTCGCCGACATGCTCGTACGGCGTGAGGGCATCGAGCCCGACGTCGCCGCCACCGTCGCCCGCGCCACCCAGGGCCACGTCGACCGGGCCCGCCGCCTGGCCACCGACCCCGCCGCCCGCGCCCGCCGGGCCTCCGTGCTGAAACTGCCCCTGCGGGTCGAGGACATCGGCGGCGCGCTCAAGGCCGCCCAGGAACTCGTCGACGCGGCCGCCGAGGACGCCAAGCAGCTCGCCGAGGAGATGGACGGCAAGGAGACCGAGGAGCTGAAGGCGGCGCTGGGCGCGGCCCAGGGCGGACGCCTGCCGCGCGGCACGGCGGGCGTGGTCAAGGACCTCGAGGACATGCAGAAGCGCCGCAGAACGCGCACCCAGCGCGACAGCCTCGACGTCGCGCTGACCGACCTCACCAGCTTCTACCGCGACGTCCTCGCCCTCCAGCTCGGCTCCCGCATCGCCCTCGCCAACGCGGACGCCGAGGAAGCGCTGGACCGCCTGGCCCGCGGCAGTTCCCCGGAGTCCACCCTCCGCCGCATCGAGGCGATCGCGGCATGCGGCGAGGCCCTGGACCGCAACGTGGCTCCGCTGCTCGCGGTGGAGGCGATGACGATGGCCCTCAGAGCCGGCTGAACCGACGGAGGCGCGGCCCGCCGCCCGGTCGCGTCGGCGCGGTCACTCGTACGAGGCACGGCGCGTGCGCAGAGCACCCATGTCGTTGCACACCGTTACGCTCGCTGCATGTACACAAGGCGCACCCACCGCAGGACCCGTACCGGAGCCGCCCTGCTCGCCGCCGCCGCGCTGCTGATCCCGGGCTGTTCCGCCGGGAGCACGACGAGCGGTACGGCCAGCTCGGCAGCGGAGGAGGAAGCGGCGGCAGCCCTCGCTCCCCTGCCCGGCTCCACACCCGCGGCCCTCGCGCGGTACTACGAGCAGAAGCCGGCCTGGCGCGACTGCGGCGTCGCCGGCTTCCAGTGCGCCACGCTGAAGGCCCCGCTCGACTACGCCGAACCGGGCGCCGGTGACATCCGCCTCGCCGTCGCCCGGAAGAAGGCCACCGGCCCGGGGAAGCGGCTGGGCTCACTGCTGGTCAACCCCGGCGGCCCCGGCGGCTCGGCGATCGGCTACCTCCAGGCGTACGCCGGGATCGGCTACCCGGCGGACGTCCGCGCCCGCTACGACATGGTGGCCGTCGACCCGCGCGGCGTCGCCCGCAGCGAACCCGTCGAGTGCCTGGACGGACCGGAGATGGACGCGTACACGCGGACGGACATCACACCGGACGACGAGAAGGAGACCGGCAAGCTGGTCTCCTCGTACAAGAAGTTCGCGGAAGGCTGCGGGGCGGACGCTCCGAAGCTGCTGCGCCATGTGTCCACCGTCGAGGCGGCCCGGGACATGGACATCGTGCGGGCCGCGCTGGGCGACGAGAAGCTGAACTACGTCGGCGCCTCGTACGGCACGTTCCTCGGCGCGACGTACGCCGGGCTGTTCCCGGACCGGGCGGGCCGTCTCGTCCTGGACGGCGCGATGGACCCCTCGCTGCCCGCGCGGCGGCTCAACCTCGAACAGACGGAGGGGTTCGACACGGCCTTCACCGCCTTCGCCGAGGACTGTGTCCGGCAGAGCGACTGCCCCCTCGGCGACGCGGGCACCAGCCCCGGGCAGGCCGGCAAGAACCTGAGGGCGTTCTTCGACGAACTCGACGCCCGCCCCGCCCCCACCGGGGACGCCGACGGCCGCACACTCACCGAGTCGCTCGCCACGATCGGCGTGATCGCCGCCATGTACGACGAGGGTGCCTGGCCGCAGCTGCGCGAGGCGCTGACGTCGGCGATGAAGGAGAACGACGGCGCTGGACTCCTCTTCCTCTCCGACAGTTACTACGAACGTAACGCCGACGGCGAATACACCAACCTGATGTTCGCCAACGCGGCCGTGAACTGCCTCGATCTCCCGCCCGCCTTCGACTCCCCCGACGAAGTGCGGCGGGTGCTCCCCGACTTCGAGAAGGCGTCACCGGTCTTCGGCGAGGGTCTCGCGTGGGCCTCGCTGAACTGCGCGTACTGGCCGGTCAAGGCCACCGGTGAGGCGCAGCGCATCGAGGCGAAGGGCGCCGCCCCGATCGTCGTCGTCGGCACCACCCGGGACCCGGCGACCCCGTACCGCTGGGCCGAGGCCCTGGCCGGCCAGCTCTCCTCCGCCCGCCTCCTCACCTACGACGGCGACGGACACACCGCCTACGGCCGCGGCAGCTCCTGCATCGACTCCGCGATCAACACCTACCTGCTCGACGGCACCCCGCCCAAGGACGGAAAGCGCTGCTCATAGCCGGTGCGATCACCCCCGGAGGCGGCCCCTCCGTCCCGCCTCCGGGGCCGGTACGAACCACTCCCCGAAACTGTGTAGACTTACCGACGTCGCTGATCGCACCATGGTGCACACAGCATGCCGCCTTAGCTCAGATGGCCAGAGCAACGCACTCGTAATGCGTAGGTCTCGGGTTCGAATCCCGAAGGCGGCTCTTTCTAGGACCAGGTTAGACCCCATCTGACCTGGTCCTTTTACTTTCCGTGAACGAGTCTCGCTGCGTCTGACCGGCCCGAGGGTCGCCGCTCGGGGGCTCCGGTGGACAACCGGTGGACAAGCGTGCAGCGAGCGTGCAGAGCGGTGGACGAGCCGGTGTACGAGAACCAGACTGACGTGCCAGAGGCGATGGGTCTGCCGGGCCTGGTACTCGGGGCTGCCGGAAGCAGTGCTGTTGGGGGGTTCCCATAACCGGGGGAGCCGCAGCGGCAGACCCCTCAATCCGGGGCCGGTAGACCCGTCACCGCCGGTGACAGCACGTCTGCGACATCGCCCGGCGCACCACTCAAGAGCGAAGAGCCAGCAACGACACGGCTGTCGGCCTCCAGCCGGGCATCCGGGGCGGGACGTTCAACGACGGCTCGGCCGCCCTGGCGACGCACGAACTGGACAGCGCACAGTTCTGCGCCGTCGACCGCGCCCGCACGTCGGTGGCCGAGTTCGGGATCGACTCAAATGGCGGACTCGAGACCGAGTGACCTGGATCGACGTCAGCGTAGAAGCCCCCGTAAGCGCAGCACTCACGGGGGCTTCTGCGATGCGCGGGTCAGCCGCTGACTCGACTGCCCACACCCGCAGTCGAGCTACTCGGCATTAATCTTTTCCGTCGTGGGGGAAGCCCGACACCGACGCCAGGAACTGCGCTGACGTGAAGTAGGGATTGTTCGTGCCACCGAGCACCTCGATGAGGATCGCTTCCCCGTCGCACTCCATGACTTGGTACTGGTCACCTGCCCGGAGCGCGAGGCCCTTGCCGTCCTCGCCGTCGGACACGACGTCGAAGACCTGGCCCTTCGTCGAGCACGGGGCGTTCCGCTTCTTGGCCGCAGCCTTGACGGCCCTGAATACGTTCTTCCCGCCAGCTTCAGCACCCCGGACGATAGCCCACCCGCCCACGGCAATGACGACGGCCAGCGCCCCGGGGCCGCCCACCTTCTTCGCTAGCGTCGTCATCGTCTGGTATCCCCCCAGATTGCCCACCCAAGCCTCCTCGTTGGCCGCGCATCAGGGGCAATCTTATGGAAGGTGGCCATCGATATGCCCACCAGCTACCGGGCCGCCGTGCGTACCGGGCCCGGATGATCAAGCTGTGCGCGCGGAATACGCACGGCCTCCGGAACCCGGCCAATCAGCGGCTACGCACACGCTGCGTCACTACCCGCCGAGCCCGAGGACACCTCGCACCGGTCAACGTCGTTGACCCACTTTGACCACCTTGCAGGCCTTCTGAGCCAGGAGTACCGCGCGGATCGGAGTTGATCGCCACCGACGGCCCGCAGGTCAGTCCTTCTGGTCCCTGTCGGGGAACGCCTTGCCGGCGTGAAAACATGATCGCGGCGCCCGCTCGCCGACTCCGGTAGCTCGTTGGGACACCAAGCCCGCAGGTCAGTCTGGTGCAGGGGCCGCTGCGGGGCCTTGCCTTGTTGCCGTAGAGCACGCCGGTCAGATTTCGTTTCCCCCGTGGCCCCTTGGGGCGGGCGCCGCCTTGTACGGACGGCACGAACGGAACGATCGAAAGGGGCACTCGCCCGTGGCAGAGACGGTTGCCGAGGAGAGCGAGCAGGGCCCGGAGTTGGTGGAGCGGGTCGCGGCGATCGATATCGCCAAGGCGTCCGGGATGGTGTGCACCCGGGTCCCACACGAGGAAAAGCCCGGCCGGAGAGTGCAGCGGGTGTGGCACGTGGCCGCGACCAGCGGCGCCATCCTGGACCTCGCGGACCACCTGATATGCCAGGGCATCACCCGGGTCGTGATGGAGGCCACCTCGACGTACTGGAAGCCCTTCTTCTTTCTCCTGGAGTCGCGGGGGCTGGAGTGCTGGCTGGTCAACGCGCGTGACGTGAAGAACGTCCCCGGCCGCCCGAAGACCGACAAGCTCGATTCGGTGTGGCTGGCCAAGCTGGCCGAACGCGGCATGCTGAGGGCCTCGTTCGTGCCCCGAAGCCGGTGCGCGAACTGCGGGACCTGACCCGCTCCCGCGCGGTCCTCACCCACGAGCGCACCCGGCACAAACAGCGCGCGGAGAAACTCCTGGAGGACACGCAGATCAAACTGTCCTCGGTGATCTCCGACATCTTCGGGGTCTCCGGGCGGGCGATGCTCGAAGCACTGATCGCGGGCGAACGCAGTCCCAGAGCCCTGGCGGGCCTCGCACACGGCACCATCAAGGCTTCTCCCGCCGAGCTTCAAGAGGCACTGGCCGGCGGGTTCGAGGAACACCACGCGTTCATGCTGCGGATGCTGCTGGACACCGTCGACTACCTCACCCTGCAGATCGACAAGCTCACCGCCCGCATCACCACCCGTCTCGGCGAACTCTCCACGACCCCCGGCGACCAGGACGGTGACAGGGACGACGGCCGGCCCGGCCAGGGCATGCTGATGCCGCTGACCGACATCGAGCGCCTGGACGAGATCCCCGGCGTCGGGCCCGCCACGGCCCAGGTCATCCTCGCCGAGATCGGCACCGACATGAGCGTGTTCCCCACCGCCGGCCACCTGGCCTCCTGGGCACGCCTGTCCCCCCGCACCTTCCAGTCCGGCCCGAAGAACACCTCCGGGCCCGCGGGCAAAGGCAACCCCTGGCTGCGCGGAGCACTCGGCGAAGCCGCCGTCTCCGCGGCCCGCACCGACACCTTCCTCGGCGCCCGCTACCGCCGCATCGTCAAACGACGAGGCCACCTCAAGGCCCTGGTCGCCGTCGCCCGCTCCATCCTGGTCACGGTCTGGCACCTCATGAACGACCCCACCGCCCGCTACCGCGACCTCGGCCCCGACTGGCACACCAAGAACCTCGACCCGACCCGCAAAACCCGCGACCTCGTCCGCCAGCTCACCGCCCTGGGCCACGACGTCACCCTCACCCCGGCAGGCGCCTGACACACCACCGCCAGCACGACCAGCAGCCCCGGACCCACCAGAGCCCAGGGGCTACCTCGCCATACCCACCTGACCGTCGAGTTCTCCGGTCAG
>NZ_NEUB01000619.1 GCF_002910825.1 Streptomyces sp. SM1
GCCCCCTTCACCGATCTCGCCATCGACAGCAAGGGCCAGCTCCAGCCGCCGCCGGCCCACAACACCAACCTCGTCGGCTGGTACGCCAAGGGCGTCTCCCCGGGAGAACGCGGTACGGCGATCATCGCCGGCCACGTGGACACCGCCACGTCCCCGGCCGTGTTCGCGCGGCTCGGCGAACTGGAGAAGGGCGACCGCTTCCGGGTGCTGCGTGACGACGGCAGCAAGGCCACGTTCGTGGTCGACGAAACGGAGTCCTTCGACAAGGACGACTTCCCCGACGAGCGCGTCTACGCCGACACGCCCGACGCCCAGGTCAGGCTCATCACCTGTGCCGGCGACTACGACCACTCCGCCAAGGACTACACCGAGAACCTGGTGGTCTTCGCTCGTCTCGTCTGAGCCCGCTGAGCCCGCTGAGCCGGCCTGATCACCTCCCGTCCGGCCCGGCCCGGCCCGGTCCGGTCCGGAGTCCGGCTGTCCCCGCCTGTGCCGGCCCGGTCGCCCGTCTGCCCGGGAGGAGGGTCCCTCCCGGGCAGTCCGTCCATCAGGTCACGGAGCAGTCCGCGCCGTTCAGGACGAACGCCGTGGGGCTGGGGTTCGAACCGGACCGGGCGCCCGTGAAGCCGACCGTGACCGAGCCGGACGCGGGGATCGACGCGGTGTACGGGGCGGAGGCGACGGTGACCTCGGAACCACTCTGTGCGGGCGTACCGCCCCACATGTTGGTGATCCGCTGGTCGGCGGGGAAGGCCCAGCTCAGGGTCCACCCGTCGACCGCGGAGCCTGAGGTGTTGCGGATGGTGACCTCGCCCTGGAATCCGCCGGGCCACTTGCCGGTCACCCGGTAGCCCACCGCGCAGGCTCCCGCCGCACTCCCCGGGGACGTGGTGACGGACACCGTCGCGGAGCGCTGCGAGCGGTTGCCGGCGGCGTCCCGGGCGTAGACGGCGAAGGTGTACGACGTGTCCGGGGTGAGGCCGGTGACGGTGGCGGACGTGCCGGACGTGCTGGTGACGGCGGACTCCGCGCCACCGGTGACCCGTACGACGTCATAGCCCGTGACACCGACCTCGTCGGTGGCCGCACTCCAGCGCAGGGTCACGGACGACGCGGTCACCGCCGAGGCGGCCGGGGTGCCGGGCGCGGTCGGGGCCGTGGTGTCCTCGCCCGTGCCGGATCCGTAGACCGCCGCTTCCTCGGAGGTGGCGGCGATGCCGTCGGCTCCGTCGAACAGCCGCTCGCTCCAACTGGTCAGCTGATCCGGGTCGAAGCCCGTGACCATGTCCAGGTACTCGACGCCCCCGCCGTTGCCGCTCCAGGACCAGCCGAGGTAGCCGAGGCGGAGCTGCCCGGTCACGGCCAGGACGGCGTCCTCGTCGGGGTTGCCGTCGGAGTGGTCGTGACCGAACTCGCCCACCACGACGGGAAGTCGTGCGGCGACGAAGTGGCCCAGATAGTCGCTGATCTCGGCGGCTGTGTCGAACACGCCGTACATGTGGATGGAGAAGACCGTGTTGGCGTCCGGGTCGGCGGCGAAGACCGAGGCGGCGTTGTCACGCATGGTGAACGCCCAGTCCTGACCCCAGTTCGGGGCGTCGACCATCAGGGTGTGGTCGAACCCGGTGTCGCGCAGCTTCTGGATCGCCGCCTTGGTGTCAGCCGTCCAGTTCTCGTAACCGGTGTTGCCGTGCGGCTCGTTGCCGATGTTGACGATGACGTGATCCTCCTCCCCGGCCAGGGCGCTCTGCACGCCGATCCAGTAGTCGGCGGCGCGGGAGAGGGTGACCGCTCCGCTCTGCTCGCCGTACCCGGTGGTGTCGTGCACCTCCAGTACGCAGATCAGCCGGTTCTGCTTGCACTGGGCGACGACGTCCGCCACGTCCGAGGCGTCGTTGCGGGTCCAGCGGTCGCCGCTGGAGAGGACGACGCGCACGGTGTTGGCGCCCTTGGCCTTGATGTGTGCCAGTGAGCTGATCCGGTCGGCGTACCAGGTGTGCGCGTGGTTGACGCCGCGCATCACGAAGTCGTTCCCGGAGGCTTCCAGCAGCCGGCCGTTCTCGACGCGGAACCCGGTGGGTGCCGCGTGGGCGGCCGGGGTGGTGACGGCGAGAAGAGGGAGGAGGAGTCCCAGGAGAGTGACGAGGAGACCGGCGGTGCGTGGGGTGGTGCGGCGGCGTTCGGGGGATCTCATGGCGGCTCCAGTGGGGGTAAGTGGGTGGGAGGAGGGGCGTGTGTGCTCGCCGTGTGTCAGGAGGCGGCCGTGCAGTCGAGGGTCGCCGCCGGGGAGGGAGAGGTTGCCGGGGTGGTGGCGATGAGGCCGAAGGCCGTGCTCGTGCCGGGAGCGAGGGCGGCGTTCCAGCCCGCGTCGGTGACGGTGGCCGTGCCGTCGACGGACGTGTCGAGCGTCCCGTTCCAGACCTGGGTGACGCGGGCACCGTCGGCCGGTACGACCGTCACCGTCCAGCCCGTGACGGGGGCGGCGGAGGTGTTGGTCACCGTCACCTCGGCCTGGTAGCCGCCCTGCCAGGCGGCGACGGTGTGGAAGGAGGCGGTGCAGGTGCGGGCACCGGGGTCGCCGGGGTCACCGGGGTCGCCCGGGCCACCGTCGTCCAGGAGTGCGGCGAGGGCCGGGTACCAGCGGGCGGCGATCTTCTCGTCCCCGGCGGCGTTCGGGTGCACCCCGTCGTAGGTGTCGGTGGCCGTGTCGAATCCCGTCCACTGGTCGACCACGGTGACCTGGGAGCGGCTGGTGCCGGTCGCCGCGGCCCACTCGGGAATCCGGGCGTTGAGGTCGGCGACGCGCTGGGCGCAGGCGGCGCAGGGACCCGGATCCATGGGGATGAGCTGGGCCACGAGCACGCGCATGTCCGGATTGGACGCCCACATCTGCGCGACCAGCCTGGTGTAGGCGGCGAGGATCCGGTCGGGAGAGATGCCGCTCCACACGTCGTTCGTGCCGAAGTGCATGACAACGATGTCCGGGAGCGTGGCGGCAAGGCGTGCGGGGAGGAGGGTCTGGTCCGCCGCGACGGTGGCCAGTTCACCGCCGTGCCCCTCGTTGTCACCGTCGTGTGCCACGCCGCAGCCCTGCGCGGGCAGGGTGCCGACGAAGTCGATGTCCGTGTGGCCGGTGTCCGTCAGCCGCTTCCACAGCACCGCCCGCCAGCAGCCGGGTGAACCGGTGATGGAATCGCCGAGCGGCATGATGCGCACCGGGGCGGCTGCCGCACTCGGCGTGACGGCCGGTACGACGGGGAGGAGCAGTGCGGCCAGCAGGCCGAGGAGCGGAAGCGTGGTGAAGCGCAGTAAGCGGTTGTCGCGCATGGACATGGTTTCCCTTCCCTGAGTCAGGTGGGAGCGCTCCCATGCGGGACATGAAGCCATCGTTGACGGTGACGCGTCAAGGGGTGGGCGGATAGCGGTACGAGCGCGGCGGTGGCCGCGTGCGGCCGCCGGGCGGCCCGGCGGCCGCACGCTTCCGCCCGGTGGGACTTCCGTCCGGTGGACTCCGGGTCGACGGCGAGCTGTGGACCTGGTCGCCCCGGTGGGGTCCCGGTGCGGGTGAGGGGTTGTCCTGGCGCGAGGGCGGGCCTGGGGTCCCAGGGGAAAGCGCTTTCTGATGGTTCTCGAGGAGCGACGCATGTCCCTGTCTCCCGTCCGTCGTCGTGTCGCCGTCGTCGGTACCGGCGCCATCGTCGGCGGCGGCCATCTGCCGGCCCTGCGCGCCCACGCCGACCGGGTCGAACTCGTCGCCGCGGTCGACGTGGACCGGGGCCGGCTCGATGCCTTCTGCTCGGCGGCCGGGGAACAGGTGCCCGGGGAACAGGTGCCCGGGGAACGGGTGGCCGGGTTCACCTCCATGGGAGCGATGCTGGACGCCGTACGCCCCGACCTGGTGCTGATCGGGACCCCGCCGTCGCTCCACCGCGAGCAGACGGTGGCCGCGCTCAAGGCCGGTGCCTGGATGCTGTGCGAGAAGCCGCTGTGCCTGTCGCTCGCCGAGTACGACGAGATCACCGCCGCCGAGGAGGCGTCGGGCGCGTACGCCTCCGTGATCTTCCAGCACCGCTACGGCTCCGGTGCCGTCCACGCCCGCGAGCTGATCCGGAGCGGTGAACTGGGCGCACCCCTCGTCGCGCACTGCCAGACCGCCTGGCACCGGGACGCGGCGTACTACTCCGTGCCGTGGCGTGGACGGTGGGCCACCGAGGGCGGCGGGCCGACGATGGGGCACGGCATCCACCAGTACGACCTGCTGCTGCACCTGCTCGGGGAGTGGGAGGAGATCCGGGCCATGGCGGCACGCCTCGTCCACGACACCGAGAGCGAGGACGTCTCCACCGCCCTGGTCCGCTTCCGCGGCGGCGCGTTCGCCACCGTCGTCAACAGCGTGCTCTCGCCGGACGAGGTGAGCCGGGTCCGCGTCGACTGCGCGGACGCGACGGTCGAGCTCACCCATCTCTACGGGCACGGCAACGACGACTGGAGGTACACCCAGGCCCCGCACGTCCCCGCTGAGCGTGTCCGCGTCTGGCGCACCCCTGCGCGGGACGTGCCCAGCTCGCACACCGCCCAGCTGGACGCCCTCCTCGACGCCTACGACGCCGGAGCGCGGCCGCCGGGCAGCGGGCAGGAGGCCAGGGGCACGCTCGAGTTCGCCGCGGCGCTGTACAAGGCGGCGTTCACCGGGCGGCCGGTGCGCTCCGGTGAGATCGTTCCCGGAGACCCCTTTCACACGGCCATGCACGGGGGCCGTTCCGTGTGGGCTTCCGGGGAGCGGGTGTGCGCGTCCGCGTCCTTCACCGTGTCGGTGACGCCGTCGAGGTCGTCGCGGGTGCGCGTGGTACGGAGATCCTCCGTTATGTCTACCGTCCCGATCCCGAACGATTCGAGTCCCGCAAGCCGTACGCCCATCCACTGCGCACGCTGGGCGGGCGGACGGTCACCGGGTACCGGCCGAACGACCACCGGTGGCACAAGGGGCTGCAGATGACCGCCAGTCATCTGTCCGGGCAGAACTTCTGGGGCGGCAACTCCTACGTGCACGGGCGCGGTTACCTGCCTCTGCCCGGGCGCGTCGGCTCGATGCGGCATGACGGGTTCTCCGCGTTCGCCGTCGGGGAGGACCGGTTCGACTGCGTCGAGGATCTCACCTGGGTGGAGAACGGCGGGGGTGAGTGGGCGCGGGAGGAGCGGGGGCTGAGTGTCCACTCGGTCGACGAGGAGGCCGGTGCCTGGGTGCTGGACTGGTCGATCCTGCTGACCAACGCACGGGACACGCCACTGGAGTTCGGCTCTCCGACCACCGCGGGCCGGGAGATGGCCGGTTACACCGGGTTGCAGTGGAGGGGGCCGCGCGACTTCACCGGCGGAACGGTCATCGCCCCGGGGGGTGAAGCCGGGGCGGGTGCGGATGCCGGGAGATTCATGGGTACGCGCAGTGCGTGGCTCGCCTTCACGGCGGAGCACGACGAGGACGACGCCCGTTCCACGCTTGTCTTCGCGCACGCGCCGGAGAACCTGGAGCAGGGCAGCGCCGTTCATGCGTCGCACTGGTTCGTCCGCTCGGAGCCGGTACCGTCGGTCGCGTTCTCCTGGGAGTTCTTCGAGGAATTCACGCTCGCGCCGGGGGAGTCCTTCGCATACCGGTACCGGGTGGTGGTCGCGGACGGGGCGTGGGACGGGGAACGGGTGGATGCC
>NZ_NEUB01000620.1 GCF_002910825.1 Streptomyces sp. SM1
GGCCAGCCGTCCGGGGCGGCGATGACCTGCACGTTTCCTCCGTGGTGCTTGTGCTTGCCCGACCACCACAGGTCCGCGCCGTTGGGGCCGGCGGCAGCCACGCGGTCGGTGCGGATGACCGTGCCGTCCAGATTGAGGTGGGTGTACCCGGCCGCCGCCGCCCTCTCCAGCGCGCTGGACAGATCGGGCGCGTGGCCGGCGAGCACCGTCAGCCCTTCGTGCAGGTAGCGGTAGGCGGTCGGTACCGAGATGCCGTTGTCCCGGGCGAGTTGGACCAGCCGGGTACCGTCGACGAACCAGCGCAGCACGAGTACCGCCTGTTTGAAGACGCCCAGCGCGCGAGTGCCCTTGCGGGTCCCGAGCTGCTCGCGGTGCCCGCGCAGCAGCTTCGCGAGATGCTCGGCGGTCGCCCTGCGGACATCGAGCACGGCGGTGTAGGTGATAATGGACGCCACGTGGAGCCTCTGGTTGTACGGAACGTGATCTTCGCAGACCCGTTCCTACCAGGGGCTTCACTCATGTCTGACACCGAGTCACCATCCCGCCGTCCGGCATCATCACACACCGCAACCGTCACGTTGCTGAGAAGACTTCACTGTTTGCCCTATACGCCGACGACTCCGGCGTATGGGAGCGCGACTTGTTCCTGCAGTTTCTGACCGACCGCACCAGCGAGGATGGCTCCGACCTCGGCGCACAACTGTCGATGCTTTATCAGGTCATGGCTACCCCAGTCGAGAGGCGGCAGAAGAACCTCGACGAGCTAATGGCCCGCTTCCCCTATGTCAACGGCGGCGTGTTCGAGGAACCGCTGACAATCCCAGCGTTTAACGCCGAGATGCGCGGCAAGCTCATGAAAGCCGCCATGTACAACTGGTCATCCATCAGCCCTGCCATCTTTGGCTCTCTCTTCCAGGCTGTGAAAGACAAGAAGGCCCGGCGCGAGCTCGGGGAGCACTATACGACTGAGACAAACATTCTGAAGGTCATCAGTCCGATGTTCCTCGACGACTTGCGTCAGCGCTTCGCCGACCACCAGCACGACATCAAGAAGCTGGAAATCCTCCGCGAGGACATGGGAAGAATGCGCTTCCTTGACCCCGCGTGTGGGTGTGGCAACTTCCTCGTCGTCGCCTACCGCGAGATGCGGGCTCTGGACTTGGCGATTCTAGAGCGACTGCAGGCACTCAGAGGAAAGGGCTGGCAAGAAGGAACCATGTTCTTCGATGAGACGCTCCTGCCAGTGCGTCTGGAAAACTTCCACGGAATCGAGCTCGAAGAGTGGCCGGCCCGCATCGCTGCGACCGCGCTGCATCTGGTCGAGCATCAAGCCAACCAGGCTCTTGAGCTGGCTCTCGGCGTGGGTCCCGACCCCCTGCCTCTGAATAAAATCGACACCATCCAGGTCGGCAATGCCCTCCATATGGACTGGAATTCTGTGTTGCCTGCAAGCAATGACGTCTATGTGCTGGGCAACCCTCCCTTCATTGGCATGAACCGTATGACCCCGGAACAGCAGAGAGACAACCGCCTGGTATTCACCAAGGTCGATGCGAAGGGGCTGCGAACGGGACGTCTGGACTACGTGGCTTGCTGGTACGCCAAGGCAATGGACTACCTACGCCATGCAGGAGATGCACGGGTCGCTTTTGTATCCACGAATTCCATCACCCAGGGTGAACAAGCGCGCACCATGGTTCCCCTTCTAGACCGCCACGGCTTCGCCGTTGACTTTTCCCATCAGACCTTCAAGTGGACCTCTGAGGCCCCCGCAGCAGCTGTTGTCCACTGCATCGTCGTCGGCTTTTCCGGCAAGGCGCGACGAAACCGCAAGACCCGGCTTTTCTCCTATGCAGACATCGCCGGAGAACCTATTGAGAAGCCCACTAGCCGTCTCAACTTCTATTTGTCCGACGGCCCTGATCTGGTGCCAGCAAAACTGACGACACCTGCAGTTCAAGGCATGCCTAACGCCCACAAGGGAAGCCAACCCACCGACGGCGGACACCTACTGGTCACCGAAGCGGAGTACCCGAAACTCGCAGCCGACCCTAACGCAGCTCCGTATCTGCGTCGCTTCGTCCAAGGTAAGGACATGCTGCAGGGCAAGCCACTGCGCTGGTGCCTGTGGCTCAAAGACGCCAACCCTGCACATATTGCAGCGTCCCCATTGCTTCGTGCTCGGCTGGACGGTGTAAAGGAAGCGCGCCTGAAGTCTCCGACTGAATCAGTGCAGGAATATGCGAGCCAGCCAGGTCTGTTCACGCAGGATCGCCAACCCGGCACGGACTACTTCGCCCTTCCAGAGGTTTCCTCAGAAAACCGCCGGTGGATCCCCGGGCGCTTTTTCACGTCTGAGACTGTGGCCGGGAATAAGCTAATCATTTTCCCCGAGGCCCAACCCTGGCACGCAGCACTCCTTCAGTCCTCTATGTTCATGGCATGGGTTGAAACCTTTGCCGGACGCCTTAAGTCCGACATCTCCCTCTCCCCTGGACTGGCCTACTTCCCAGTTCCCTGGCCGATCCCAAACAAGAATCAGAAGACCTCGCTGGTCGAGGCATGGCGAAACGTCGAGGACGCGCGAGCAGCTTATCCGGCATCGACCCTCTCGGAACTCTACGCCGAATACGCGATGCCGGCCCGCCTTCTGAAAGCACACCAGAGCCTTGATGCCGTAGTTGATCGCTTGTTTAGTGGCCGGAAAAAACTATCCGACAACACTGAGCGTTTGAAGGTACTGCTGACAGCCTATGAACGAATGACAACCGCCGGACAGCTGACAATTCCGAAAGCCCGCCGCCGGGCCAGAAATTGATGAGACCGTGGTGGCAGCCTCGCGATCCAGCGGATCTTTCATACTGGTAGACGCTGATGTTGCAGGGCGCGACTGCTCCCAGCCGAGATGCAAGCCTGTGGACCATTCGTGGACGAGGTGACGACTGGTACGGGCTCGCGCTTCCACGACCTGTAGCGTTACCTCAAGCCCATGCGGCCTCCGGAACCATGTGTGATCCAAGCCGCTCCGTTGGGTCGGCCTGTTTGGCATACTCAGGTGTCTGGATCGCGAGCGCAGGGGGTGGGCGATGTACGGCCGGAGCGACGAGGCATGGGATCAGTTGGTCAATGCCGGCTTGAAGTTCCTCGTTGAGCGGGCACAACTCCGTAAGGTCACGACCTACACGGAGATGAACTCTGTACTGGCCCGGCGGACTGGACTGCCTGGCTTCGACTTCGAGCAAGCGGACGAGCGGGCAGCGATGGGCCACCTGCTTGGACTGATAGTGGAACGGGACTACCCAGAGAGCGGGCTCATGATCTCCGCCTTGGTCCACTACCTCGGGGCAAACGATGCTGGACCTGGTTTCTACACACTCGCGCAGCAGCTCGGTCTGCTTCCGAAGGGTTCCTCCGCAACGGTGAAGCTCGAATTCTGGATTGGGCAGGTCAACTCGCTTCACGAGCGCCATGCCCCTTCGCATCTGCCTGGATGATGCGTTCTGTCATGGAATTTGGGCTCTGGGGCAAGCCGGTCAAGGAGGAACTGGAGCTGTCACAGGAGGACCCCCGACCTTCAACGGCATCCCGTCCCATGACATCCACAGGTGACATCAACAGCCATGGATGGCGGCAGTCGGCAGAAGCTTGACGCGGCATGGTCAGCTGGTGGGTGCCAGGCGTGATGGGGGTACCGACCGAATTCCTAAAGCGGTGGTCACACGGCAGCACCGCCGACGGCAGAAGCCCACGGCATCTGAACTGGTCAGAGCCGTGGGCTTCGCCAATCCCGCTGGTCAGCGGAGCCTGTGATCAGTAGACCGGCTGTCCAGGCGGTGACCCCGGCTGGTTGCCACGCGGAGCGTGTTCCTCAGGGCTCCGGTCAGGCTCTTCGCCAGAAGCCGCATGTCGTCCGGGGCCGTGTCGGTGGCGAGCATGTCGATTGCTTGGTCCAGTAGTTCGGTTGCCGTGCCGAGTTGTACTGACTCGATGTTGTCGGCCAGGCGGGACATGTAGCCGCCGCTGTCATCGGTACTGAGGAAGCACGGCTTGCCGTCGGGTCCCGTCCAGGGGAGGAGCCGCAGTTCGTCTGACGTTGTCACGTTTTCGTCGGCCTCTCGTCGATCACGTAGTGAGTGGTGAACACCGCGTCAGCGCGGTCTCCCGGGAGCACCAGGAGGGCCGCCTCGACCACGCGTCCAGCGATGTCGGCCGTCTGGCGTGTGACGGCGAGGACTGCCAGGGCGGAGCTGATCCGAAGGGTGGACACCTCTTCCGGTGTCGGGAGACGAACGCTGATCTCCTCCCGGACCTCAGCCGGTGACGGGCGGAGTTGCGTCAGTCGTGTCACTACCGCCTCGTACGGGAGCGAATCACGGAGCACGGCGGCCGGCGCCAAGTCGCAGGGGACATAGATGCGCGCCAGGCTGTGAGGTCTCTCGCCCTCATGGCCGAGGCAGAGGATCTCGGTCAGAGGGCTGCCGGTCGGCATCTTTAGCAGGGCCGCGAGATGCCCGCGGGCCCGCACCCTGGTGGTATGGACGGTGACGCTCAGGGGTGCGAGATCCATGCTGTGTGCTTCCGGGGTTCGCCTCCCACCGACGTACGTGATTCTGTGGAGCGGACGACGGACGAAGTTCCCCTTGCCGTGGGTCTTCTCGACGAGACCTTCCGCCTGAAGCACGGCGAGGGCATTCCGCAGCGTCGGTGTGCTGACCCTGTACTGCGAGGCCAAATGCGCCTCAGAAGGCAGGCGTTCGCCGGGCTTGAGCCGACCCGTGACGATCCGCTCCCGGAGGTCATCGGCGATGGCGTTGCGTCGTGAGGGCACGGGCGGGATCACCGCCTCTCACTCGCACGAGCCGCAGGGCGACGAGCCGGGTCCCCGTGTGGATGGTCAGCAACTCGCCCGAGTCGAAAACGAGTCGTTTGGCTCCACCGGGCAGTTGGAAGAGGTCAGTCACCCGGCACTGCTGGCCCCCGACCTGGATGACGTCGCCGAGCTGCACGCTGGCCGAGGTGATCTCGACAGGGGAGAGCACCGCGCCGCTGAGTGCCGGCCCCCTCACCGTGCCGCCTCTGTCGGTACTGAGGACTTGGCGATGGTGTGGCACGAGCAGGCGCAGGCTTCATAGATCACCGGCACGTCGACCGGTGCGGTGAGCGGGGACGACTCCGCGCAGGCGTGGTGTGTGCCGATGCGGCAGGACGTCGACCGATAGGAGTTGGGCCCGGGTTGGGTGGTGTGCGGTTGTTGGCGGGAAGGCATCAGCGGTCACCCGCCGAGGCGTACCAAGGGCCGGCGAGGGGAGCGCAGCTCATGGCCGCCGAGCGGTGCCGTGCTCGCGCCTCACTGGCTAGGACGTACGGGCGGACGAGCGCCGTTTCCTCCCCCACGAGGACGCCCGTGTGCTCGCGGTGCCGACGCAGGAGCAGCACTGCGCCGTAAGCGACTTCTGGTGGCACGGCCACCGGCTGCGCAGGCGTTTCGGAGCGGCGGTGCCGACCCTTGTAGAGGTACCGCTCCCTGATGCGCGAGACGGTACGGCGGATACGATTGAGCACGGTGTTCAGCCCCTATCGCTGATGACCCGGTCCCCCGACATCGCCCGTCGCGGGGACCGTTTGCGTACGACCGCCCAGAGGGTGCGGTCATTCGAACTGGTGGCGAGGAGGCCGAAGCGGTCGGCCGTAGCCACCGCTTCCAGGACCTCCCGCCATGACTCGGCGGAGAGTGGTTCCGGCACCTCCGCCTCGATGGCCGTGCAGTCGTCGCGCTCCTCCACACGCGTGGCGAACCCGACGGCCGATAACCGGGCGGCGATGGCCTCCGCGCGCTCCTTGGAAGCAGGCACAGGGCAGCCCTCCGGTTAGCGGCGATCACTTTGAGTGAAGCTAGTTAACTAGATTAGAGCTAGTGGACTAGATTTTCCATATGCCTGAGCAACCGCCCTATCTCCGCATCGCCGACGAACTGCGGCGGCGGATCGCGGAGCACGAGTGGGAACCGGGGGACCGACTCCCTTCCCGCGCCCAGATCGGCCAGGAGTACGGCGTCGGCGACAACGTGGTTCGCCGGGCACAGGAGTTGCTGATCTCCCAAGGGGTGCTCGAAGGCCGCGCCGGTTCCGGCACCTACGTCGCCGAGCCACGGCAGCGCGTGCGCGTGGTCCGGTCGTCCGCGCGGGAACCAGGGTCATTGCATGATCGAGATCTGTCTGGGTTCGTCACGTGAGGCCGAGGGCTCGTAGGGGCCGGTGGTAGTCGCGGCCGGTGTGGCGGAGGGCGGCGGCGATGTTGGTCTGGCCGTCCTGGCGGAAGACGCTGATGGCGAGGTTGCGCAGGGAGGCCATGGAGCGGGGCAGGGTGCCGGTGCGGACCTTGGAGTCGTCCTCGCGGAACGTGCGGTCCCGGACGTGGTGCAGGAGGTTCTCGATACCCCAGTGGCCTCTGATCCAGGTGGCGAGCTCGGTGCAGGTGGCGTCGAAAACGGTCAGGCTGGTGATCAGGTAGACGCGCTCGATGGTCAGCTTCCCGGCGCTTATGTCGCGTCGCCAGCGCACGACTTGGATGGCCTGGTGGGCGCCGGGGTAGTCGAGGTGGCTGAATGCGGCGGCCTTGAGCCGGCGGACCTCGTCGCGGTGGTGGGCGTGGTCGCGCGTGCGGTGCCCGAGCGGGATGTCCCGCCAGGGCAGCGTTCTGACCTGGGCATACAGGCCCGGATGGTTCTTCTTCACGACGGCCACGTAGTGCGCGCCGCGACGGGTCAGATAGGCCCCGTGGTCGTGCTGGGTGTGCAGGGCGTCGGCGGTCACCACCGTGTTCGCCAGCTCGAGTCCGTCCAGCAACGGTGCGAAGGAGGGGATTTCGTTGCTCTTGGAAGCGACCTGCCGCTGGGCCAGGACAACGCCGTGGTGGTCCATCGCCGCCAGCAGCTGGATCGCGGCGGCCGTCTGGGTTCGCGATCCGCGGACCACCTTGCCGTCGACCGCGATCACCCGTCGCACCGGCCCCTCCTCCGCGTCCGGCTCGACCGGGGGCGGCGTTCTGGCCTGCAGATACGCGCTGATCGCCGCATCCAGCGCGTCACCGTCCACACGCTGCAGCAGGCGGCGCACGGTTGCGGCGTGCGGCACCGGCCGCAGACCGGTAAGCGGATCGGCAGCGAAGCCGAGGACACCCAGCACATGCTGCGGGGCATCCGTGATCCACTCGCTGATCGCGATGAGCGACCGGGCCCCGGTCAGCACCGCCGAGACGGCCGCGCACAGCAACGCGAGGGCCGGATACCGCAGCCCTCGCGCATCGCGGGGATCGGCGACCAGAATCAGGAAACGCCGCAGGTCAGCGACATCGCTTGAGGTGAGGGGATCAGTCGGGGAGCCCAGTTGCTCCAGCGCGGAAGGGATGGGCGATGATGTTCGGGCAGGCACGGTCTCGCTCGGTTCTCATGGGTCTCGACAACCACATGATCACCAGCACCGTGCCTGCTCTGCTCTCCGGGGTCCCTTGCCACACAACGGACATGACGCCACGTCACTGACGAGACCGACGAACCGGACCAATCCCAATCGCGCAATGCCCCTG
>NZ_NEUB01000621.1 GCF_002910825.1 Streptomyces sp. SM1
GGCCAGCCGTCCGGGGCGGCGATGACCTGCACGTTTCCTCCGTGGTGCTTGTGCTTGCCCGACCACCACAGGTCCGCGCCGTTGGGGCCGGCGGCAGCCACGCGGTCGGTGCGGATGACCGTGCCGTCCAGATTGAGGTGGGTGTACCCGGCCGCCGCCGCCCTCTCCAGCGCGCTGGACAGATCGGGCGCGTGGCCGGCGAGCACCGTCAGCCCTTCGTGCAGGTAGCGGTAGGCGGTCGGTACCGAGATGCCGTTGTCCCGGGCGAGTTGGACCAGCCGGGTACCGTCGACGAACCAGCGCAGCACGAGTACCGCCTGTTTGAAGACGCCCAGCGCGCGAGTGCCCTTGCGGGTCCCGAGCTGCTCGCGGTGCCCGCGCAGCAGCTTCGCGAGATGCTCGGCGGTCGCCCTGCGGACATCGAGCACGGCGGTGTAGGTGATAATGGACGCCACGTGGAGCCTCTGGTTGTACGGAACGTGATCTTCGCAGACCCGTTCCTACCAGGGGCTTCACTCATGTCTGACACCGAGTCACCATCCCGCCGTCCGGCATCATCACACACCGCAACCGTCACGTTGCTGAGAAGACTTCACTGATTACCGCCCGACGAAACCGCCTCGCAGCGGCTCTGCGCGTGATCGAGGACCTGATCGGAGTCGCATCCACGGACATGAAGCCAGCGAAGAAAGTCCGTGATGATGCAGGGCTCCGTCAAGTTCCGTGCTTGCGTGGAGGGTTGACGATCAGGCCGGTAGAGGCGGATAGCAGAGCAGGCACGGGGGTTCGTGATCATTGTGGTGTCGAAGCCAGATGATCACGAGGACGTCCCGTGCCTGCTGTTGCATCTTCCCCTATCCCTGCCGTGCTGGAGAAGCTGGGGCCGCTGGACGCGGACCGGATCGCTGACCTGGGCCCCTACCTCGAATCGGTTCCGGATCCGCGCTCACGCCGGGGCCGGTGGTACTCGCTGACGGCCATCTTGCTGATGTGTGCCTGCGCGGCCGTCTGCGGTGCGAAGAGCATCGACGAGCTCGCCGAGTTCGGCGAGCGGGCCACGAACTCGCTGCTGGCATCCCTCGGGGTACGCCGTCACCTGCTCGGCTGGCGGCGCAGCCCCA
>NZ_NEUB01000622.1 GCF_002910825.1 Streptomyces sp. SM1
GGCCAGCCGTCCGGGGCGGCGATGACCTGCACGTTTCCTCCGTGGTGCTTGTGCTTGCCCGACCACCACAGGTCCGCGCCGTTGGGGCCGGCGGCAGCCACGCGGTCGGTGCGGATGACCGTGCCGTCCAGATTGAGGTGGGTGTACCCGGCCGCCGCCGCCCTCTCCAGCGCGCTGGACAGATCGGGCGCGTGGCCGGCGAGCACCGTCAGCCCTTCGTGCAGGTAGCGGTAGGCGGTCGGTACCGAGATGCCGTTGTCCCGGGCGAGTTGGACCAGCCGGGTACCGTCGACGAACCAGCGCAGCACGAGTACCGCCTGTTTGAAGACGCCCAGCGCGCGAGTGCCCTTGCGGGTCCCGAGCTGCTCGCGGTGCCCGCGCAGCAGCTTCGCGAGATGCTCGGCGGTCGCCCTGCGGACATCGAGCACGGCGGTGTAGGTGATAATGGACGCCACGTGGAGCCTCTGGTTGTACGGAACGTGATCTTCGCAGACCCGTTCCTACCAGGGGCTTCACTCATGTCTGACACCGAGTCACCATCCCGCCGTCCGGCATCATCACACACCGCAACCGTCACGTTGCTGAGAAGACTTCATTGAGGTAGTAGTTGACCCAGGACAACTGCTCGCCCTCTACCTGCCGGCGCCCATAGTTCCAACTGCGCCAGCCGGCCCTGTCCTTGGGCATGACGGCCGAGTCGGTGTGCAGGGTGGCCCGAGTGGAGTGGTACTCGAACGCCTCGAGGCGACGCTGCTGCTCATTCGGGCTTTCCAGGATCCGTAGCGAGTCATCCGCGTGCGTGGCCAGTACAGCGAAGTCGAACCGTTGCGCGGGCCCCCCTCCCACATGCACGTCAACACCGTCCGCCGTATCTCGCACACGGGTCACCGGCACAGAGAACCGCAGGTCGACCTCGGCAGACCGAAGCTGCCGTTCCGCAGCGCGCAGATAGCTCACGCTGCCTCCGGTGACCGTCCGCCACGGGGCGGTCCGTCCGCCGAGCCCTTCGGCGCCATGTGCGTAGAAGAACGCGATCACGGTGCTCGCGGGCATCTCCCAGATGCGGTCCGCCGGGACCGACCAGGCCGCTGTGGAGATGAGCACGATGAACCCGTAGCGGAACTCTTCCGAGTAGCCGTGCTGGTCCAGGTACTCGCCGAGCGGCATGTCGGCTTGCCTGCGCATGAAGTGCCGGGGGGATTCCTCCAGGAACCTCTTCGCCTCGCGCCAGAGATTCACGAAATCCTGGGGATAGCGCTCCTGCACCTGACTCTCCGTCAACTCGAAATCGTCGGAGACATAAGAGGTCTGACTATCGAGATCGAAGAAGCCGAACTTACCTGGATGACTCTGCGTTGCCACCCCCAAATCGGCGAAGAACTGCGTGATCTTGGGGTAATGAGGCTCGTTATACACGATGAACGCAGTGTCCAGCCCGAGGACCCAACCCTGGTCCTCGACCTCGATTGTATTGGCGTGCCCTCCCAACCGGGAGGCCGATTCAAAGAGAGTCACCTGCATTTCACTACGCAGGTGATAGGCGGCAGAAACACCAGCCACCCCGCCGCCCACGACCGCTACTCGCGCTTTCACAGTTCGCCTCCGACCGAGATTCCGACCAACCACGCTCGTCTCGATGTAGACAGAGAACCGAGGTTGCGTCCAGATACATGGGAAGAGGAACAGGTGGTGCACCCACGCTCGCCGACCGCTGACAGTCACGGCAGCTGTAGTTCCAGCGTCTGCGCTGATCAGCGCCTTGCGGGGCGGGTGCGGGCATGAGTACGGCCACCGCGATCATGAACGTTTGTGACGACGTATCAGGACGCGGTGGCCGTGGAAGCCACGATAGCCGAGCAGGCGTGGGGCGAGACGTTCGGGAGGGTGATGTGGGCGGTCGCGGGCTGTTTCGCGCGTCGTGAGGCGCGGACGACGGCTGCGGAGTTGGTTGCGGGGTTGTTGCTGGAGGTGGACACGCGGAACTGCTGGACGCTCGCGCAGGCTCTGGGGCATCCGGGCCCGCACCGGCTGCAGCACCTGCTCTCGCGCGCCCGGTTCGACCACGAGCGGGCCCGGCAGGAGATCGCCCGCCTCGTAATCGATGAACTCGCCGGACAGGACGTGGTGTTGGTGGTGGACGAGACAGGGGATGCGAAGTCGTCCACGGACTGTGTGGGCGCCGGCCGGCAGTACTCCGGCGCGCTCGGGGCTTGTATCT
>NZ_NEUB01000060.1 GCF_002910825.1 Streptomyces sp. SM1
CCCCGCCGGCCGGAAAGGTGGGGACCGGTTACCGATGCCGGCGCACCCCCGCCCCCGGCACGGTGGTGCCAGTCCCCACCGCAGCACCGACCCGGAGCGTGCCCGACCGGGCGGACGAACTTCCTAGGAGTAGCAGATGGGAGCACCCGTAACCGTCGGCGTGGTCGCCCTCGACCCGGTACTGGAGGCCGGCACGCGCACCACCCTGCTGGCCTGCCCGGACCTGACCGTGTGTGAGCCCGCGGACGCGCGGGTCGCCGTCCTCACCGTGGACCGCCCCGGACCGGCCGAACTCGACATGGTGCGCGCCACCCGCGCCCTGCGG
>NZ_NEUB01000623.1 GCF_002910825.1 Streptomyces sp. SM1
GGCCAGCCGTCCGGGGCGGCGATGACCTGCACGTTTCCTCCGTGGTGCTTGTGCTTGCCCGACCACCACAGGTCCGCGCCGTTGGGGCCGGCGGCAGCCACGCGGTCGGTGCGGATGACCGTGCCGTCCAGATTGAGGTGGGTGTACCCGGCCGCCGCCGCCCTCTCCAGCGCGCTGGACAGATCGGGCGCGTGGCCGGCGAGCACCGTCAGCCCTTCGTGCAGGTAGCGGTAGGCGGTCGGTACCGAGATGCCGTTGTCCCGGGCGAGTTGGACCAGCCGGGTACCGTCGACGAACCAGCGCAGCACGAGTACCGCCTGTTTGAAGACGCCCAGCGCGCGAGTGCCCTTGCGGGTCCCGAGCTGCTCGCGGTGCCCGCGCAGCAGCTTCGCGAGATGCTCGGCGGTCGCCCTGCGGACATCGAGCACGGCGGTGTAGGTGATAATGGACGCCACGTGGAGCCTCTGGTTGTACGGAACGTGATCTTCGCAGACCCGTTCCTACCAGGGGCTTCACTCATGTCTGACACCGAGTCACCATCCCGCCGTCCGGCATCATCACACACCGCAACCGTCACGTTGCTGAGAAGACTTCATTGCTCCGACAAAGGCGCAGTCGACTCCCGCGTTCTGGTAGGTGATTTTTCTGCCGCTCCCCCTGACGATGTGCGTGAACATGCAGCCCGTCGGGACCTTCATCGTCACGCCTCCCACGGTGTACTCGAAGGTCTGCACGGGAGTTGATCCAATGGCGCCGGCTTGCGCGCCGGTCGGCGTAGTGAGGACGAGTGCTCCTGCGGCGGTCAGGGCCGTGATGAAGCGCGCAGCGTACTGTATGGGCAAAGTGGTCCATTTCAGGCGATCTCGTGACGAGTACCTGGACAACCATTTCCCGTAGCGGCCAGTTACAGAATTTCCTCTTGTTCACCGGCATGTGTGATCAAAGAACGGTCGGCTGACAGGAGAAACGTTTATGGCGGCCTGATGATGTGCCGCGCTCTCATCTGCCGAATAGCGGGCAGCTTGGCGAGGGTCTGCGCGTGAGGGCTGTCGTCCCGCACGCGTGATCTCGGCGAGCCTGCCACCGCAGCGGCGCCATGTAGCTGTGCGGACCCGGTCCATGACCGAGGCGGCATCCCGCAGCGGGCCTCGGCCGTGGCCGTGGACCGCGCCGGTGAACGCCTTGCCCCGACTTCCGTATATAAGGGTGTGTCCGGCGGGCCTGTCGGGTCCTTCGACGATGGGTGTCATTGAGGCGTCCTTACCGTGAACGGTTAGCATCGCCCGTCAGCGGAGCCGTCAGTTGAGTTGAGGTGAGGGACATCGAGACGCCGAGGATCGCCGTCGCCGTCGTGACCATGGGGAACCGGCCGGCCGAGGTGGACGCGCTGCTGGAGTCCGTCGCCAAGCAGGACGTGCCGCCCGCGCGGATCGTGATCGTGGGCAACGGCTGTCCGCTGCCCGAGTTGTTCGCCCAGCGGCTGTCGCTGCCCGGCGAGGTCACCACCGTCGAGCTGGAGGAGAACCTCGGTTGCCCCGGCGGGCGGAACGTGGGGATCGAGCGGCTGCGGGAGTTCGGGGACGTCGATGTCGTCGTCGAACTGGACGACGACGGCCTGCTCGTCGACGCCGATGTACTGCGGCGCGTGCGGGACCTGTACGCCGCCGACGACCGGCTCGGGATCGTCGGGTTCCGGATCGCGGACGAGCTGGGGGAGACCCAGCAGCGGCACGTGCCGCGGCTCGGGAAGGCCGATCCGATGAAGGGCGGGTACGTCACCGGGTTCCTCGGGGGCGGGCACGCGCTGCGGATGACGATGCTGGACGAGACCGGCGACTGGCCCGGCGCGTTCTTCTTCGCGCACGAGGAGACCGACCTGGCCTGGCGTGCCGTCGACGCCGGGTGGCGCATTCTCTACGCGCCCGAACTGCTGCTCCAGCACCCGAGGACCTCGCCCGCCCGGCACGCCATCTACTTCCGGGTCAACGCCCGCAACCGGGTGTGGCTGGCCCGGCGGCGACTGCCGCTCGTGCTCGTACCCGTTCATCTCGGGGTGTGGGTGCTGCTCACCCTGCTGCGGAACCGGTCGGCCTCCGGGCTGCGCGCCTGGCTGGGCGGGTTCGTGGAGGGTCTGCGGGAGCCGGCCGGCGAGCGGCGGGCCATGCGCTGGCGGACGGTGTGGCGGCTCACCCGGCTCGGACGGCCGCCCGTCATCTGAGGCGCTCCGCCGTCCGGGGCGCCCCGTCATCGGAGGCGCTCCATCATCCGAGGTGCCGGTCATCCGAGGTGCCGGTCCGGTCGTCCGAGGTGCCGGGAGCCCGAGGCGCCCGTTGTCCGGGCGCCGGCTGTCGAACAGAAGGACGAGGGCCCGGTCGTTCACCTCTGTCGACCGGAACCCTCGTGTCCGGACCGGGCCGCGGCGGCGACACTCCCCCGAGCTGCGCGTTCTACGCGCGCACCCCCGGGCCGGATCCGATGTAGTGATGACATCAGACTTTGCCAACGGATCGCTAACATATGGCCCATGTTTCCGCGTTGAGTCAGCCGGAAGGCAGTGGTGCGGCGTGACACGGCACAGGCTGCGCTTCGGACTGCTGGGGACGCCGGTCCTGTACGGCGACGGTGCCGCCGTCGGAGCCGGAGATGACGTCCCCCGCTCGGTCCAGGTGATCGGAAGCCCCAAACTCCGCGTCCTGCTGACCGCGTTGCTGCTCGACGCCGGACGTGTCGTCTCGATCGAGGCGTTGAAGGACGCCATGTGGGGCGGGGCGCCGCCCGTCTCCGCGCTCCCCTCCCTGCACAATCACGTGGCCCGGCTGCGACGGCTGCTCGACGACCCCGGCCGGCTGCTCACCGTGCCCACCGGGTATCTGCTCCGCGTCGACGAGGGCGAGACGGACGTGCAGCTCTTCGACGCGCACACCGCCGCCGCCCGCGCCGCGCACGCCGCGCGGGACTGGGAACGGGTGGCGCGCGCGTGCGGGGACGCGCTGGCGCTGTGGCGGGGGACCCCCCTGGCCGGGCTGCCCCCGGAAGTGGGCGGGTACGCCCTGGTGCGACGGCTGCGTGAGGCGCGGCTGCTGCTCCTGGAGTGGCGGTACGACGCCGAACTCGCCCTTGGTGCCGGACACCCCGCCGATCTCGTGCCCGAGCTGTCGGCGCTGGCCGCCGAGCATCCGCTGCGGGAGGCGTACCACCGGCAACTGATGCTCGCCCTGCACCGCACCGCACCGCACCGCACCGGCCGGCAGGCGGAGGCGCTGGTGGTCCACCGTGACCTGCGTGCCCGGCTGGTGGACCAACTCGGCGTCGAGCCGGGGCCGGAGGTGCGCGAGGCTCATGTGGAGGTGCTTCGGGGGAGAAGGTGGTCGTGGTCACGGGCCCGGTCACCATGATTCCGGTCAGGAAGGTCACGCATGCGGAGACGGCCACGATGACGGCCCGTCCGGTGGTGCCCGCAACGGCAGTGGCCTTCCCCGTCCCGCGCAACTGCCCCCGGTGCCGGCTCACTTCACCGGCCGGGACGGTGAGCACGGTGAGCTGATCCGTGTGCTCGGCCGCCCTGAGCGGCTGACCGGGGCCACCGCCGTCGCCGTCATCAGCGGTACCGCCGGTGTCGGCAAGAGCGCCCTCGCCCTCCAGACCGCGCATACCCTGACGGAACGTTTCAGCAGCGGTCAGCTCTACGTCAACCTGCGCGGCGCGACCCCCGGCATGACCCCTCTCACCCCCGCCCAAGCGCTCACCGCGCTCCTGCGCGACCTGGGCACCCGGCCCTGTGCGATCCCTGAACACCCGGACACGGCCGCCGCGTTGCTGCGCTCCCTGCTCGCGCCGACCCGTACCCTCCTGCCTGCGTTCCGCGCAATTCAGGGGTTCTGGAGTACCTGCCAGGCTGAAGGTGCAGGTCAGCGGGTTGGAGGCTGGTGACGCGGCCAGATTCGCCTAGAGACGCGATTTTGCGGATTCACCTGCGCTGACCTGGAGTTGCTCCGTAGGGTCTGGAGTCGTGTATGTGAAGACGACGAAGCGGGAGAACAAGTCCGGCACGGTCCGGTACCTGCACCTGGCCCACAATGAGTGGGATCCGGTGAAGGGCCGGGCGGTCCCGAAGGTCCTGTTCACGTTCGGCCGTGCGGACGACCTCGACCGGGACGCGGTGAAACGCCTGGTCGCCTCTCTATCACGGCTGCTGGAACCGGGCGAAGCACTGGCGTCGACCGCGGCGGGTGACCTGGAGTTCGTCTCCTCGGTCCCGTTCGGCGGCACCTACGTCCTCGATCATCTGTGGCGGCGACTGAAGATCGACAAGATCGTCGGGCAGGTCGGGCAGGTCGGGCAGCCCAAGCGGGGCAGACGCCGGGACATGTCGGTGACCGAGCGGGTGCTGTTCTCCATGGTCGCGAACCGGGCCCTGGCCCCGTCGTCGAAGCTGGCCGCCGCGGACTGGGTCACCAACGACGTGCATGTCGACGGCCTGCCGGCCTGCGACGACGACGCCTGCTACCGGGCGATGGACTGGCTCCACGAAGTCCAGGACGACCTGGAGAAGCGGGTGTTCGACGAGGTCGCGAACCTTCTCAACCTCGAGGTCGACCTGCTGTTCTTCGACACCACCAGCACCTACTTCGAACTGGAGGAGGCCGACGAGCTCGTCGCCCGCGACGACAAGGGCCGCCTCCTGCCCGCCGCAGACGACACTCCCGCCGACGCGGACGACAGTGGCGACGCCCCTGATCAGGCCGGGTTCCGCACGTCCGGGAAGTCGAAGGACTCCCGCGACGACCTTCCGCAGATCGTGATCGGGATGGCCGTCACGCGGGACGGGATCCCGGTCCGTGTCTGGTCCTG
>NZ_NEUB01000624.1 GCF_002910825.1 Streptomyces sp. SM1
GGCCAGCCGTCCGGGGCGGCGATGACCTGCACGTTTCCTCCGTGGTGCTTGTGCTTGCCCGACCACCACAGGTCCGCGCCGTTGGGGCCGGCGGCAGCCACGCGGTCGGTGCGGATGACCGTGCCGTCCAGATTGAGGTGGGTGTACCCGGCCGCCGCCGCCCTCTCCAGCGCGCTGGACAGATCGGGCGCGTGGCCGGCGAGCACCGTCAGCCCTTCGTGCAGGTAGCGGTAGGCGGTCGGTACCGAGATGCCGTTGTCCCGGGCGAGTTGGACCAGCCGGGTACCGTCGACGAACCAGCGCAGCACGAGTACCGCCTGTTTGAAGACGCCCAGCGCGCGAGTGCCCTTGCGGGTCCCGAGCTGCTCGCGGTGCCCGCGCAGCAGCTTCGCGAGATGCTCGGCGGTCGCCCTGCGGACATCGAGCACGGCGGTGTAGGTGATAATGGACGCCACGTGGAGCCTCTGGTTGTACGGAACGTGATCTTCGCAGACCCGTTCCTACCAGGGGCTTCACTCATGTCTGACACCGAGTCACCATCCCGCCGTCCGGCATCATCACACACCGCAACCGTCACGTTGCTGAGAAGACTTCACTTTCCGCCTCCTGTGAAAGGCGTGGAGATTCCCAAACCACATGGCAAGGGGGTCCGTCTCCTTGGCGTGCCGACCGTGTCGGACAGGATCGCTCAAAGGGTGGTGGCCGCTCACATGGAGAAGCGGGTGGAGCCAGTGTTCCATCCTGACTCCTACGGTTACCGGCCCGGAAGGTCGGCCCTCGATGCGGTGGCGACATGCCGGCGACGATGCTGGAAAAGGAAATGGGCGGTCGAGTTCGACATCGCCAAGTTCTTCGACAGCGTTCGTTGGGATCTGATCGTCAAGGCTGTGGAGTCGCACACCGATGCCGCATGGGTGATCCTCTACGTGAAGCGGTGGCTTGCCGCTCCCGTACTGATGCCCAACGGCACCTTGCAGCAGCGGGATCGAGGAACCCCACAGGGATCCTCGGTCTCACCCGTGCTGGCCAACCTGTTCCTGCATTACGCGTTCGACATGTGGATCACCCGGACTTTTCCTGGCGTCCAGTTCGAACGCTATGCAGATGACGCAGTGATTCACTGCTCATCCGAACGTCAGGCCCGGGAGGTCCTGACGCAGTTGGGGGCCAGGATGGAAGAAGTAGGGCTACAGCTGCACCCGGACAAGACGCAGATCGTGTACTGCGGAAAGGCGAGGCCGCACGGCGAAGTCGCCACGTCCTTCACTTTCCTTGGATTCACCTTCTGCAACCGCCCGGCGGTCGACCGGAAGGGCGAGGTATTCACGTCCTTCCTTCCGGCGGTCAGCAAGGACGCCCTGAAGAAGATGAGCATGGAAGTCCGCTCGTGGCGGATTCACATGCATGTCACCTACTCCTTCGGGGAGTTCGCGAAATGGCTGAACCCCATCATTCGCGGATGGATGCAGTACTACGGGACGTTCTATCAAACCGAACTGTATCCCCTCCTCCAGCGCATCAACTACTACCTGCTGCGCTGGGTTCGGAAGAAGCATAAACGGCTGAAGACCTACAAGAAGGCCACGAGGGGATGGGACCAGGTCGTAGCGGCCTACCCTGCATTCTTCGCGCACTGGAAATGGGTCAACGTCACCTGACGAAGAGGGCGATAGGAGCCCGGTGACGGGAGACTGTCACGCCGGGATCTGTGGGAGCCCGGGGGTGCGATTCCCCCGGGCCACCCGACC
>NZ_NEUB01000625.1 GCF_002910825.1 Streptomyces sp. SM1
GTCCCTCGCGCGGCTCCGAGCCCGTCGTGCTCGCCTCGGGCAACCTGGGCCTGATCTCCTTCCCGGACGTGCAGCACCGGATGACCAAGGAGGAGATCGACGCCCGCCACCCCGCGCTGCTGCCGACCCTGGCCAACCACCCCGGCATCGGCTTCCTCCTGGTCCGCAGCGAACGCCACGGCGGGGTCGTGCTCGGCGCGTACGGCGCGGAGATCCCGCTGGACGAGCTGGACGACGATCCCGGACCCCTGGCGGCCTTCGGCCCCGGCGCCGCCGACGTCGTGCGCCGCACCCACACCTTCCCGCACACCGCCGACATCATGGTCAACTCCTTCCACGACCCCGCGGACGGCGAGGTGCTGGCCTTCGAGGAGCAGATCGGCTCGCACGGCGGCCTCGGCGGCGCCCAGTCCCGCCCCTTCCTGCTGTCCCCGCTCACCCTGTCGCCGCCCGTCGCCGAGGGCACGGTCCTCGCCGGCGCCGAACAGGTCCACCGGGTACTGCGCCGCTGGCTGACGGAGGCGGACGACGCGGAGCTGCCGTCGGCTCCGGACCACAAGCGCGCGGCCTGAACCCGCCGTTGCCCCGCCCGCCACGGCCTGGCGATGATAGCGCGATGAACCCGCGCGACGCGGCCCCCGACGACGACGCGACGAACCCGCACGCCGCGTACACGCCCGACGCGCTGCGGGGGCTCGACCCTGCCGTGCGCGCGGACATCCTGTGCGTCCTGGACCGTGTTGCCCGGGACCTCCCCGCCCACTGGAGCCGCCGCGAGGGCGTCCCCCAGCTCCTGGTGTTCCTCGACGGCCACGGGGACGCCCGGGTGGAGCGGACCGGTCTGCGCGAGAGGGCCGAGTACGGGTATCTCGACGAGCTGCACCGCTGGGTCCGCGGCGTCCCGGCCGCCAAGGCCCGGGAGCACGGCTGCGCCGCGCTGGTGTACGGCAACCGTATCCACGCGAGGATCAACCGGATCGGCCCCTTCGGGGCGGCCCGGTTCGCCCCGGACACCCACGTGGCGGTCTGTGTGGCGCACCGGGACGCGTCGCTGGCGCCGGGCTTCTCGTTCACCCTCGACACCGTGGGCCGGTTCTTCCCTCGGCTGGTCCTCCACGACTGGGTGGCCGAGACCCTCGACCGTGCACGGCGGGGCTGACGCGGCGGAAAACGCGTTGCGCCGCCTCCGCGCGGCGCAGTTCACTGGCTCCGGTGCCCACGGTGAGCGGCGTGACCCGGGTGATCCCAGAGACCCCCGGCCCGGCCGCCGGCTTCTCGGCGCCCTCGCGGCCTTCCCCCTCCCCGTTCTCCCTTCTCCCTTCCCGGACCTCCAGGAGCCCTTGCGTGCAGGCAGCCGTCACCGTCACCCCCTCCCGTGTCCCGGAGCTGCTGCTCGGTCTGGCGACCGTGCGGCCGGTGTTCCTCTGGGGGGCTCCCGGTATCGGAAAGTCCTCCCTGGTCAGGGAGTTCGCCGAGAGCCTGGGCCTGGAGTGCGTGAGCCTGCTGGGCACCCAGCTCGCCCCCGAGGACCTGATCGGTGTGCCGCAGATCCGCGACGGCCGCTCGGTGTTCTGCCCGCCGCAGGCGATCGCCCGTGACGAGCCGTACTGCCTGTTCCTGGACGAGCTCAACGCGGCCACCCCGGACGTGCAGAAGGCGTTCTGCTCGCTGATCCTGGACCGCCGTATCGGCGACCACGAACTGCCCGAGGGCTCCATCGTCATCGGCGCCGGCAACCGCGCCACCGACAACGCGCTCGCCCGCCCCATCGCCTCCGCGCTGATCAACCGGCTCACCCACGTCCATCTCGAGGTGTCGGCCAGGGACTGGCTGGTCTGGGCGGCCGGCAACGGCATCCACCCGTGGGTCACCGACCACCTCACCGACCGCCCCGACCACCTGTGGTCCAAGCCGCCGAAGACCGAGGAGCCGTTCTCCACGCCCCGCTCCTGGCACATGCTCTCCGACGCGCTGCACTCCTTCGGCCGCGACCTCGGCGAGGACACCCTGAAGGTCCTCGCCCACGGCACGCTCACCCCCGCCCACGCGACCGCCTTCTGCGGCTACGTCAAGATCGTCCGCAGCCGCTTCGGGATCGACGCCGTCATCAAGGGCGAGGCCCGCTGGCCGCACCGCGTCGAGGACCGCGACCTGCTCCACTACCTCGCCGAGTCGTTCCGCGGACGCCTGGTCAAGGAACTCCCGGCGTCCAAGGAGCACATGTCGGCGAACGGCCGGCAGACCGCGTACCGCGCCAAGTCACTGCTCGTGCAGCTCGCCGAGATCTCCGTCGAGGTCGCCCAGACCGTCATCGCCTCCGACGACGACGGCAACCCGGTCCTGCCGGCCTGGTTCCTCGTCGAGGCGGCCCGCGACATGCCCCGGCTGGTGGAGGCGCGCCGGTGAGCCGCGCCCACGCGAAGGGGCCGCAGAACGCGAAGGGGCCGAAGAAGCGGGACCTCGCGCAGGAGGCGTTCGACGCGGGACTGCGGCTGGTGCGGGCCAACCCCGCGCTGGCCGCCGTCGACTTCGACGTCTGCCGCCGGGAGGACTGCGAGCTCGCGCCCCGCGACGGGCTGGTGCGCGTGGACTCCGAGGCCGTCCTGCACGCCCATCCGGACCGCGTGGCCGACCCGGATGCCTGGGCGTGGGCCCTCGCGCACGCCGTCCTCCATCTCGGCTTCGGTCACGTCCCGGCCGCGAAGGGCACACGCGAGCAGCCCGACCACGGTGAGCTCGCCGCCCGCTGCGTCGTCGTCAACCGCTTCCTGCTCGGCTTCCCCGTCGGCAGGACCCCCGACCTCCTGCCCGCCGCCTACCCCGACGGCGACGAGGAGCGGCTCGCCGCGGGCTGGCGCCGGGACGGGGTCCCGGCCGTGTACGAGCGCTGCGGCACGGCGGCCGGCGTGGCGGACCTGTTCCTCCTGCCGTGGGACGGCTGGTACGGACAGCCACCGGACCACCAGCTGGCGTTCGCCACCGCCCTCACCCGCACCGTCTCCGCGGCGATGGACATGGCGGGTGGCCGCCGCGACACCCTGGACGGCAAGCCCGTCCCCCGGCGACCCTGGGAGCGGGCGCTCGGCTGGTTCGTCTCCTCCTACCCCCTGCTCGGCGGCATCGCGGCCGGAATCACGTCGGTCGCCGACGCCGAACTCGCGCGCGCCCACGGCATCTCCGTCGCCGCCGTCGACGCCGCGGCCGGGGAGACCCACGTCAACCCGCTGCGGCGCCTCGAAACGAGGAATGGCGGTTCGTCCTCGCCCACGAGATGCTGCACGCCGCCCTGCGCCACGGCGACCGCCGCGGCGGACGCGACCCCTTCCTGTTCAACGTCGCCTGCGACTACGTCGTCAACGGCTGGCCGCGCGAGATGCGGGTCGGCACCATGCCCGAGGGCCTGCTGTACGACAAGGAACTCGACGGACTGTCCGCCGAGGAGGTCCACGACCGGATCGCCGTCGACCTGCGGCGCATGCGCCGGCAGGCCACGCTGCGCGGCAAGGGGCTCGGCGACATCCTCGGCGGCCCCCTCGGCCCGCCCCGCGACCACGTCGACCTCGACGGGTTCTACCGCCGCGGCCTCGCCCAGGGACTGGACCTGCACGACCGGCAGGAGCGCGGCTTCCTGCCCGCCGGACTGGTCCAGGAGATCCGCGCGCTCAGCCACCCCCCGGTGCCCTGGGACGCCCGGCTGGCCCGCTGGTTCGACGAGTTCGTGCCGCGCCCCGAGCCCCTCCGCTCGTACGCGCGTCCCTCCCGACGCCAGGCCTCCACCCCCGGCATCCCCCGGGCGGGACGGTACTTCCCGCCCGAGGAGATCGCCCGCTGCACCTTCGGCGTGGTCCTGGACACCTCCGGCTCCATGGACCGGGTCCTGCTCGGCAAGGCCCTCGGCGCCATCGCCTCCTACGCCGAGGCCCGCGACGTACCGGCCGCCCGCGTGGTGTTCTGCGACGCGGCACCGCACGACGCGGGATACGTGCCGGTCACCGAGATCGCCGGGAGGGTGCGGGTGCACGGCCGGGGCGGCACCGTCCTGCGGCCCGGCATCGACTTCCTCCAGCGCGCCGACGGCTTCCCGCCCGCCGCACCGGTCCTGGTCATCACCGACGGATGGTGCGACGTCCTGCGGGTCCGCCGTGAGCACGCGTACCTGATCCCGCGGGGCGCGCGGCTGCCGTTCACCCCGAGAGGGCCCGTCTTCCGGGTGAGTTGAGCCGTGATGTGATCGGATGGGGGAGGGTGCCCGGTGATCCGGGCACCCGGACCGAGCACCGCCGGACACACGGCCGGACATTTTTCGAAAGGATGCGTCATGGCAGCCACGCGCTCCGCACACACCGTTTGGGAAGGCAGTCTCTTCAAGGGCAGCGGGGTCGTCGCCTTCGACTCCTCCGGCGCCATCGCCGAGCAGCCGGTCACCTGGGCGTCGCGTGCCGAGGAGGCGAACGGGAGGACCAGCCCGGAGGAGCTGATCGCCGCCGCGCACTCCAGCTGCTTCTCCATGGCCCTGTCCAACGGTCTCGACAAGGCCGGCAACCCGCCGACCAAGCTGACCACCTCCGCGGACGTCACGTTCGTGCCCGGTGAGGGCATCACCGGAATCCACCTCACCGTCGAGGGCACCGTCCCCGGCCTCGACGAGGCCGGTTTCGTCGCCGCCGCCGAGGACGCCAAGGTGAACTGCCCGGTCAGCCAGGCGCTGAAGGGCACGAACATCACCCTGACGGCCAAGCTCGCCTGACCCGCTCGCCGCGTCGAGCCGCCGCGGGCCGCTCCGCCCGGGGCGGCCCGCGGCCCGTCCCCTCCGGGAGCCGGCCACCATGACGTCACGCCCCGCCGTCTCCGCCCACCGCGGTGGCTCCGAGCGCGCCGCCCCGGCCACCTGGGAGGCCTACGAGGACGCGCTCGTCTCGGGCGCGGAGTACGTCGAGTTCGACGTCCGTCGCACGGCCGACGGCGTCTTCGTCGTCCACCACGACCCCCGTGTACGGCGCACCGGGCCGCCGCTGTCCGCGCTCACCCACGCCGAACTGAACGAGCGCGCCGGATACCCCGTGCCCGTCGTGGACGAGGTCATGGAACTGGTCGCGGGGAGACTCGTCGCCCACCTGGACCTGAAGGAGACCGGCCACGAGCGGGAGCTGACCGACCGCGCGGTCGCCCTGCTCGGCGAGGACGGCTTCGTCGCCACCACCCTCGAGGACCGCTCGGTCGCCGCCATCACCGCCGCCCATCCGCGCGTGCGCACCGTCCTGTCCCTCGGCCGGGACGGCACGGGCATCGGCCGGCGCCGCCTGGTGGCCACCCGCGTCAGCGAACTGCTCCCGATGCGCCGGGTCCGCGCCTGCGGCGCCCACGGGGTCGCCGTGCACCAGCGTCTGGCCCGCGCCACCGTGCTGCGTGAGGCGGCGCGTAACAGACTGTTCACCATGGTGTGGACGGTGAACGAGGACGCTGCCCTGCGGGGCTTCCTCGGCGACCCGCGCGTGGACGTGCTGATCACGGACCGTCCGCGGCGCGCCGTGGAACTGCGGGAACAAGCGGACGCCCACACCTCTCATTGACAACCACCCATTCAAACCATTGACAACAGGGCGCTCAAGTTTTGTGCTGGTAGTCCGGAGAGGTGCCCTGAGGCGGAAGGGGACAGCGATGGGACGTGCCGTCGGAATCGACCTGGGAACCACGAACTCGGTGGTGGCCGTGCTGGAGGGCGGCGAGCCCACCGTCATCGCCAACGCGGAGGGGGCGCGTACGACGCCCTCCGTGGTGGCCTTCGCGAAGAACGGCGAGGTGCTGGTCGGCGAGGTGGCCAAACGGCAGGCCGTGACGAACATCGACCGCACCGCCCGGTCGGTCAAGCGGTACATGGGCGACGCCCAGTGGCGCTTTCCCTCGGAGGGCTCCGTCGACGGCACCCGCTTCACGGCGCAGGAGCTGTCCGCCCGGGTACTGCAGAAGCTGCGCCGGGACGCCGAGTCGTACCTCGGCGAGGACGTCAGCGACGCGGTGATCACCGTACCGGCGTACTTCGACGACACCCAGCGGCAGGCCACCAAGGAGGCCGGGGAGATCGCCGGCCTCAAGGTGCTGCGGATCATCAACGAGCCCACGGCGGCGGCCCTGGCGTACGGCCTCGACAAGGAGAACGAGCAGACCGTCCTCGTCTTCGACCTGGGCGGCGGCACCTTCGACGTGTCGCTGCTCGACATGGGCGACGGCGTCATCGAGGTGAAGGCCACCAACGGCGACACCCACCTCGGCGGCGACGACTGGGACCAGCGCGTCGTCGAGTACCTCGCCAAACGCTTCAAGGGGCACTACGGCGTCGACCTGGCGCAGGACAGGATGGCGGTGCAGCGGCTGCGGGAGGCCGCCGAGAAGGCGAAGATCGAACTGTCCTCGTCGACCGAGACCACCATCAACCTGCCCTACATCACCGCCTCCGCCGAAGGCCCGCTGCACCTGGACGAGAAGATGACCCGCGCCCAGTTCCAGGAACTCACCGAGGACCTGCTGGAGCGCTGCAAGAAGCCCTTCCACCAGGCCGTCAAGGACGCCGGCGTGAAGCTGTCCGCGATCGACCACGTCATCCTCGTCGGCGGCTCCACCCGGATGCCCGCCGTCACCGACCTGGTCCGCGAACTCACCGGCAAGGAACCGCACAAGGGCGTCAACCCCGACGAAGTGGTGGCCCTCGGCGCCGCCCTCCAGGCCGGTGTCATCCGCGGCGACGTCAAGGACGTGCTGCTGCTCGACGTCACGCCGCTGTCCCTCGGCATCGAGACCAAGGGCGGCATCATGACCAAGCTGATCGAGCGCAACACCACGATCCCCACCCGGCGTTCGGAGATCTTCACCACCGCCACCGACAACCAGCCCTCCGTCGGCATCCAGGTCTACCAGGGCGAACGCGAGATCGCCGCCTACAACAAGAAGCTCGGCGTCTTCGACCTCACCGGCCTGCCGCCGGCCCCGCGCGGCGTCCCGCAGATCGAGGTCGCCTTCGACATCGACGCCAACGGGATCATGCACGTCTCCGCGAAGGACCTCGCCACCGGGCGCGAGCAGAAGATGACCGTCACCGGAGGCTCGGCCCTGCCCAAGGACGACATCGACCGCATGATGCGCGACGCCGAGCAGTACGCCGAGGAGGACCGCGCCCGCCGCGAGACCGCCGAGACCCGCAACCAGGGTGAGCAACTCGTCCACCAGACCGAGAGGTTCCTGCGGGAGAACGAGGACAAGGTGCCGGGGGACACCAGGTCAGAGGTCCAGGCGGCCGTCACGGAACTGAAGGGGCTGCTGGAGCGGGAGGCCGCGGACACGGCCGAGCTGCGCGCGGGCGTGGAGAAGCTCGCCGCGGTCAGCCAGAAGATGGGCCAGGCGATGTACGCGAATCCCTCCGGGGGTGCCGAGCAGGACACCGCCCCGCCCCGGGACGACGAGGGCGTCGTGGACGCGGAGATCGTCGACGAAGACAACGAAAAGCGCAACAACGGACCAGCCTGACCTCGCCCGGCCTGCGGTCCTCCGCCGCAGCTGCGGTCAGGCGGCCTACCGCGTTCGCGACGACGGCGCGTTCTGCTCCGGCCTGCGGTCCTCCGCCGCAGCTGTGGGCAGTCGTGCCTCCCCCAGAGGGGTGCCCCCAGGGCGGCACGGGTGGGCGCAGCGGCACCTGGCCAACGACGTGAGTGAAGCGGTGTCGGTGCGGGCCGGGGGCGACTGCGCAACCCGGCGTGAGCGGGGTGCCGTCGCGCCCACCCCCCACTCTCGGCTTCGCTCGAGCGGGGGACCCCCATCGCCCTGCGGCACGACTGCCCGCGCAGACGGAGACGGGAGACGGAGGGCGGGAGGGCTTGCGGGATGGTGGTCAGTAGTGTTCGCGGCACTCCCGCAGGAGCTTCTCCGTACGGTGTGTCGAGGCCGCCCGAGCCGTCATGTGGTCCAGCACCTCCAGGTGCACGGAGACCTCCTTGCGGGAGTCCAGATACAGCGCACCGGTCAGGTACTCGGTGAACACCATGTCCGGCAGCTCCGGCTCCGCGAAGCGGAACAGCGAGAACGGCGCGTACGTCCCCGGATGCGGCCCGTCCGCGAACTCGGCGATCTGCAGCGTGACCTGGTCCCGCGCGGAGTAGTCGAGCAGTTTGTCGAGCTGGTCGCGCATCACCCTCCCGTCGACGCTCACCGGCCGCCGCAGCACCGTCTCCTCCATCAGCACCCACAGGTGCGGCGGATCGGAGCGCTCCAGCAGCCGCTGCCGCTCCATGCGCAGTGACACATGCCGCTCGACCGCGTCCCGCCCCGCGTTGCCGATGGTCCCGGCCTCCAGGACGGCACGGGCGTAGTCCTCGGTCTGCAGCAGCCCCGGCACGAAGTGCGGCTCGTAGGAGCGGATGATCCGGGCGGCGCCCTCCAGGCTCACGTACAGGCTGAACCACTCGGGCAGCACATCGTGGTACCGCTGCCACCAGCCCGGCCGGTTCGCCTCCTCCGCGAGCTCCACGAACGCGTCGGACTCGCTCTCGGCCACCCCGTACGCGGTCAGCAGCAGCTGGACGTAGGGAATTTTCAGCGCGACCTCGGCCATCTCCATCCGCCGCACGGTCGCCGGCGCCACCCGCAGGATCCGGGCAGCCTCCTCCCGCGAGAGGCCCGCGGCCTCCCGCAACTCGTACAGCCGCCTTCCCAGAACCACCTGGCCCACGGTCGGTGCGGCCCGCCGCTCACTCAACGCCACGCCTCCCCAACGCGCCCGGGCATGGGCTCAGTCTGTCATGTTCCTCCGACACTCTCACGAGCCACGGTGATCCGCCCTGTTTCCCTGCTCCCCACGGCCCTTACCCGGCAGGTAATCGACGCCGCCCGGCTCCCACGGGATCGTGGACGCACCGGGTTCCGGGCCGGCGCACTCCGGCCCGGGATCCGGCACCCCGCACCGCGACGGAACCCCGACGGAGGGTGATTCATCATGTCCGCGACCCCGATTGCCACGCTCGCCCGGACGGTGGAGCCGCAGCTGATGCTGCGCCGCTTCCTGGCCCTCGACGCCGCGGTCACCGGCGCCAACGCGCTCGCCTACCTCGTCCTCCCGGGCACGCTGGGACGTTTCCTCGGCGCCGGTACCGGCCTGCTCCTGCTGCTCGGCGCGATCCTCGCCGTGTACGCGACGGGTGTGGGGCTGCTGGCATCCCGGCCGCACCCGCCGGCGGCGGGCGTACGTGTTGTCGTCGAGGTCAACCTCGCCTGGACGGCGGTGAGTCTCGCCGCGCTCGCGCTGTGGCTCACCCCCACCACGGCGGGTGCCGTGTGGACGGTCCTCCAGGCGCTCGTGGTGGGGGCCTTCGCCGTGCTCCAGCACCTTGCCCTCAGGGCACGTCAACTCAACCAGGTCTGAAGGTACTTGGCCGTCGCCGGGTCGGCCGGGAGCAGCGTCTCCACGGCCAGCTCGGCGACCGTCACGTCCATCGGCGTGTTGAAGGTCGAGATGGACGACACGAAGGACAGCCGCCGCCCCTCGTGCTCGACGACCATCGGCAGCGCGAAGTACGCCACCGGCTCCCCGGGTTCCTCCGGGTGCCGTCCGCCGGTGTCCGGCACCGGGTACGCCGCGACCTCCTCGTACAGTGCCCGCAGCGGCTCGGAGCGGCGCAGCGCGATGTGCCGCCGCATCTGCTCCAGCAGATGTCCGCGCCACTCGCGCAGGTTCAGGATCCGCGGCGCCAGCCCCTGCGGGTGCAGGGTGAGCCGTACCGCGTTCAGCGGCGGTGTCAGCAGCGCCGGAGGCATCCCGTCGAACAGCATCATGACCCCGCGGTTGGCCGCCACGACGTCGTACATCGCGTCCACCACCAGCGCCGGATACGGCTCGAAGGCGCCGATCAGCCGCTCGATGCCGTCGCGGAGCGCGTCCAGCGCCGGATCGTCCAGCGGGGTGTGCGGGAACCTGGGCGCGTAACCGGCCGCCAGCAGCAGCGCGTTGCGCTCGCGCATCGGGACGTCCAGCCGCTCGGCCAGCCGCAGCACCATCTCCTCGCTGGGCCGGGAGCGGCCGGTCTCGATGAAGCTGATGTGCCGGGCGGAGGAGTCGGCGCGCAGGGCCAGCTCCAGCTGGCTGACCCGCCGCTGCTCCCGCCAGGCCCGCAGCAGCGGGCCCACACCCCCGGCGGCGGAGGGGGAGGCGGAGGCGGCGCGGGACGGGCCGGTCGGGACGGTGGTCATGTCAGGGACGGTAGTCGAGAAGCGGCGTACCGGGGAGCGGCGGGGGAGCCGCCCGCCCGTGGCCAGGGCCCCGGTGGCCCTTCTGTGGCAGCCTGGGAGTCCGGCACGAGAGCCGGATCCCGAACCCGGTGAAGGAGTGCGGCCCATGCCCGTCGAACCGCTGTCGCAGAAGGAGCTCGAGGACCGGCTGGCCGGACTGCCGGGCTGGTCGCTCGACGGGGACCGCCTCACCCGCTCCTACCGGCTCGGCTCGCACTTCGCGGCGACGGCGATGGTCGTCCACATCGCCCGGGTGCAGGAGGAACTGGACCACCACTCCGACCTCACCCTCGGCTACGACACCGTGTCCCTGTCCGTGCACACCCACAGCGCGGGCGGCGCCGTCACCGCCAAGGACGTCGAGCTCGCCCGCAGGGTGGAGGACCTGGCGCCCGGACACGGTGCACACTGAGGCGTGTGCTGGACTACGACGAGGAAGCGGAGCGGTACGACACCCTGCGCGGCGGTGAACCCCGGGCCGCGGCCGCCGCCGACGCCGTGCTGAGCCTCGTACCGGGCACCGCGCGCGATCTGCTGGACGTGGCCTGCGGTACCGGCATCGTGACCCGGCGGTTCTCCACCGCCCGCCCCGGCCTGCGGGTGACGGGCGCCGATCTCGCGCCGTCGATGACCCGGATGGCCGCCGCCCGTCTGCCGGGTGCCGTGGTCCGCGCGGACAGCCGCCGGCTGCCCTTCGGCGACGCCCGGTTCGACGCCGTCGTCAGCGTGTGGCTGCTGCACCTCATGCCCGGCCCCGAGGAGGTACGGGCGGTCGTCGGCGAGTGCGCCCGCGTCCTGCG
>NZ_NEUB01000626.1 GCF_002910825.1 Streptomyces sp. SM1
GGCTGTCGGCCGAGTCGTCCCGGGTGCGGCGTCCGGCCTCCCCGGCCTCCCGCAGCACCTCCTCGGCGGCTGTCCGCGGCTCCTCACGGCCGTCGTTCTCGGACACGGATGTCTCCCTTCGTCGTACGTACGGGATCAGAGGCGCGCGGCGGCGATGCGCAGGGATACGGGCTCGGCGCCGGCCGCCTCCTTCTCGTTGAGGCGGGTGACCTCCGCCCACCAGGACGGACCGTCCTCGATATGGCGCAGGAGCACCCCCTCACGCAGCGCCCACGGACAGATCGTCACCGTCCCCAGCCCGGTCAGCTTCATCGCCGTGTGCGCCACGACCGCGCCCGCCAGGCTCTGCACGGAGCGCGGTGCGGAGATGCCGGGCAGCCGTGCCCGTTCCGCGGCGGGCAGGGCGGCCAGCCGGTCGATCGCCACCCGCAGGGCGGAACTGGACAACTGCCGCTCCACGAACGGACCGTGCCGTCCCGGAGCGGCCCCGCACAGCCGCCCCAGCTGCTGGAACGTCCGGGAGGTGGCGACCGCGGTCCGGGGCCCCTCCCAGCGGATGCGCGCCGCCACGTCACGCAACTGGTGGCGCACCCGCCGGCGCAGCGCCCGCACCCGCTCCGGCGACGGAGGATCCTCGTCCTCGAAGTACTCATGGGTCAGCCGGGCCGCCCCCAGCGGCAGCGAGGCCGCGAAGTCGGGCAGCCTGCCGCGCCCGAAGGCGACCTCCAGCGAGCCACCGCCGATGTCCAGCATCGCCAGCGGTCCGCAGCGCCAGCCCATCCAGCGGCGCGCCGCGAGGAACGTCAGCTCCGCCTCGACCTCGCCCGGCAGGGTGCACAGCTCGACGCCCGTCCGTTCCCGGACCGCGCGCAGCACCTCCAGCCGGTTCGGGGCGCCGCGCACCACGGCCGTCGCGAACGCCAGCGGACCCGACGCACCCCACCGCGTGGCGGTACGGTCCGCCGCGGTCACGGCCTCCACCAGATCCTCCACGGCCCGCTCCGGCACCGGCCCGCCCGGCGTGACCTGTTCGGACAGCCGGATCCGCCACTTGGACGTGTGCACCGGCAACGGCGCACCGCCGTCCGTGTCCGACACGACGAGTCTGACGGTCTTCGATCCCACATCCACCACGCTGGTCCGCATGGCCCGTGGGTACCCATTTACCGCGCGGATCAACGAGAACGGCCCGTGAACGTCGAAGACACGCCACCGGATGTCCGGCGCCTCAGGCCAGCTGCCGCCGCACCAGCTCGTGCAGCCGGCCGCCGGTGTCCGCCAGCAACCGCGCGGGAGGGCCCTGCTGCACCACCTTGCCGCCCTCCATCACCACCACCCGGTCCGCGTCGAGCACCGTCGACAGCCGGTGCGCGATGACGATACGGGTCGCCTCCAGGGCCTTGGTGCTCTCGATCACCGTGCGCTGGGTCTCGTTGTCCAGGGCGCTGGTCGCCTCGTCGAAGAAGAGGATCCGCGGCCGGCGGATCAGCGCCTGGGCGATCATCAGCCGCTGCCGCTGCCGCTGCCGCTGCCGCTGCCGCTGCCGCTGCCGCTGCCGCTGGCCGCCGGAGACCGCTCCGCTGCCGGACACGATGGTGTGCAGCCCCATCGGCATCCGCCTGATGTCGTCGGCCAGGCCCGCCATCTCTGCGGCCGCCATCGCCTCCTCCGGCGTGTACGGCTCGGTCCCGCAGATCACGTCCAGGACGGAACCGGAGAACGGCTGCGCGTGCTGGAGCACCACACCGCACTGCCGGCGCACCGCCGACCGGTCGAGCGTCGCCAGCTCCTGGCCGTCGTACAGCACACTCCCCGACTCCGGCCGGTCGAAGCCGATCAGCAGCCGCAGCAGCGTGGACTTGCCGCAGCCGCTCGGGCCGACGACCGCCACGAACTCGCCCGGCCGTATGTCGACGGACACGTCGTCCAGGACCAGCGGTCCGTCGTCGGAGTACCGGAAGGACAGCCGCCGCGCCTCGACCGCCCCGGACAGCGGGCCCGGCCAGGTGCTCGCCGCGCGCACCTCGGGCGTGGCGTCCAGCACCGGCCTGATCTGTTCGAACAGGGGAAGCGCGGCGACCGCCGAGACGAACGCGCCGGTCAGCTGGGTGACCGAGGTCAGCACCATCGTCACGGCCGTGTTGAAGGTGAGGAACTCCGCCGCCGTCATCGACCCGCGCGCCGGCCCCGCCAGCAGCATGAACATCACCAGGGTGCACAACGGCAGATACACCGCCCCCAGTACCGCCGTCAGGTTCTTGATGCGGCCCGCCCGCTGCTGGAACTCGCGGCTGCGGGCGAACCGGGACGACCGGATGACGACCCGCATCGCCACGATGTTCAGCAGCGCCACCCCGATGCCCACGAACGTCAGCTGCGGGTCGTAGGTGTACAGCAGCAGCGCGTACAGCACGACCACCAGCGCGTCCACGCCCGCCGCCGACAGATCGCGGGCCAGCGTCTCGGCCACCGCGTCGTTGGACTGCAGCCGCTGCACCAGGTCGGCCGGGCTGCGCTGGGCGAAGAACGTCACCGGCAGCCGCAGCAGATGACGCAGGAAGCGGGCGCTGGACAGCGTGGAGGAGATCAGCCGGCCGCGCAGCAGGTTGCCCTGCTGGAGCCAGGTCAGCACCAGCGTGAGCAGGACACAGGCGCCCATCGCCGTGAACAGCACGTCCAGCGTCGAGGTGCGGCCACCGATCAGGAACTCGTCGATGAAGGTACGGCTGAGTCCGGGCACCGCCGCGCCCACCGCCACCAGCAGCAGACTCGAGAGGACCACCGCCGGCATGGTGCCCGCCGTGCCGCGCAGCCGGGCCGGCATCGCGCCGAGCACGCCCGGCCTGCGGCCGCCCCGGGTGAAGTCCGCGCCGGGCTCCATCACCAGCACGACACCGGTGTAGCTGCCGTCGAACTCCTCCAGGGGGATGAACCGCCGTCCCTTGCCGGGGTCGTTGATGTACACCCCGCGGCGGCCGAAGCGACGGCCCATGCCGTCGTAGACGACGTAGTGGTTGAACTCCCAGAACAGGACGGCCGGCGTCGCCACCTCGGCGAGCGCGGCCAGGTCCATCTGCATGCCCTTGGCGGTCAGCCCGTAACTCCGCGCGGCCTTCAGCAGGTTGCTGGCGCGTGAGCCGTCACGGGAGACACCGCAGGCGATGCGCAGTTCCTCCAGCGGGACGTGGCGGCCGTAGTGGCCGAGCACCATGGCGAGCGAGGCGGCGCCGCACTCCAGGGCCTCCATCTGGAGCACGGTGGGTGTACGGACGGCTCTGGTCCGGGACGCCGGCACCTTGCGCTTCGGCGGGGCGGCCCGGCGTCTGCCCCGGCTCTCCCGGGCGGTGCTCACGGGAGCAGCCAGTCGACGGGGCGCCGGTCGGCCAGCCGCACCGAACCCTCCGCCAGGGTCATCGAGGTCAGTTCGAACGGCGGACCGTCCGCGGAGGACCACTCGTACCCGCTCTCCGTGCCGGACGCCTTCTTCAGCTCGACGGTGACCGCCACCGGCCTGCCCTCCCGGGTGAACTGCTCGCCGAGCCGGCTGTCCCCGAGGAACGCGGCGATCTGCTGGGCGGACTGGGCCGAGCGGTCCACCGACGTCACCCTGCCGTGCAGTACGCCGTACTCCTGGCTCGGTACCGACTGCACCGTCAGGTCTACCGGGGCGTGCGCGGGGATACCGGCGGCGCTCTCGGCGGGGACGTACACCGTCGCGTACAGCGGGGCCCGCGCGCGGGCGGCCTTCTCCACGGCGGCGACGTTCGTGCCGGTGGAGACGATCTGCCCGGTGCCGACGGCGAGCGCGGTGATCCGGCCCGCGTCCAGGGTGCGGACCACTTCGTCGCCCTCCCCGGTACGCACCTTCAGGACGGGGGAGCCGGCGGGCAGCCGCTCACCCTCCTTCACCAGGACGGCGGTGATCTGGCCGGCGACCGGGCTCTGCAGGACGTAACTGCCCTGTCCGTACGTGAGGACGGCCGGCGCGCCGACCGCGGAGGTCACCGATCCGGTCACCGCCCACACCGAGGCGGCCGCCATCGCGATCACCGTCACGGACAGGACCAGCCAGCCCTGGGGGCGCGCGAAGCGCACCGGGAGATCGAGCTCCTCCGGTGACTGGAGCCTGGCGAGGGCCTGTTGGCGGAACTGCACGGTACTTCCCTCACCTGGACGAACTGTGCGACGGGAACGGGGACTTCGGACATCGGCGCAACACCTGAGTCCCGGAGCCGGGGGGCGGCTCCGGGACTCAGTGACACAAGGGCGCGATCAGAGACCGGCGACCAGGTTGGTGACCGGCGCGGTGTTCAGGCCGGTGGCGCCCTCGACGGTGCCGACGACCGTGTCGACCAGGCCGGAGACCGGGGCGATGCCGTCCACCGCGCCCGTGAGGGTGTTCACGGCGTTCACGGACAGACCGCCGGAGACGTTGTCGAGGTCCGCGTCGGAGATCTCGGCGGTCTCGACCTGGGGGGTGGAGTTCATGATGGAACTTCCCTTCGTATGGAATGTCACAAGGGGGAGCGGCCCCGTCTGGGGAGATGAAGGCCGCGGACCGCGGGCGCCGGACGCCCGTCGCCGGGAGCCCGAAGCGGCTTGCGGTGCGATGGATCAAAGCACGCGGCGGGTACGGCCTTCCGATCAACCAAACGTCCCACCAGGCAACTTGCGCACCGTCGGTGTCCAGGCGTGCAGACGAGGGCACGGTGCGGCGGCGAGTTCTTCACATGGCCCACCGCATCGGCGCATCAGGCCACTTGCGCACCCCTGGCCGGAATCCGGCACACCGGCCCCGAAGACGTGAACCCGCCGGACGGCTCCGGCTCCGGTGACCGGGTTGGGCATGCGCTGTGCAGATTCGCTGAAGCCGGTATTCCGCTCCGTGCGCGCGACGCGCCGCGCACCGGCGGTCACCCGCGGTGAGGGAGGGCCTCGATTGAACGCGCCCCGCGCCGTGTGCGTACCAACAGCCGTCCAGGCGCCCCCGACAGCCGCCGAACGGCGGCACGACTCCGTTCCCCCCAGGAGGTCGAGAAGTTTGAGTCACAAGCGAATTCCGAAGCGCAAGGCCGCGATAGCGGTGGGCGGTGTGGTGGCGCTCGGAGCCGCCGCGATCCTGCTCCCGAACGCCAACGCGTCGCAGGACGGAGCATCCGACGACGCGGCGGCGGCGCCGAGGACCCTCAAGGCGGGCGACGCCTCGGATCTCGCCACACAGCTCGCCGGGCTCCTCGGCGACGCGTTCGCCGGCTCCTACTACGACGGCGACAGCAAGCAGCTCGTCGTCAACGTCGTACCGGGCGACAACAACAACGTCATCGTCCAGGCCGAGAAGGCGGGCGCGGCCGTCCGCGAGGTCGACAACAGCATGACCGAGCTGGACGCGGGGGCGCGGACCCTGAAGGCGGAGGCGACCATTCCGGGCACCTCCTGGGCCGTGGACCCGCGCACCAACAAGATCCTCGTCACCGCCGACCGCACGGTGACCGGGGAGAAGTGGGACCAGCTGGAGTCCACCGTGCGGAGCCTCGGCTCCGGCATGGCGACCATCAAGAAGTCCGCGGGCACGTTCAAGACGTTCGTGTCCGGCGGCGACGCCATCTTCGCCGGGGGCGCGCGCTGCTCGCTCGGCTTCAACGTCACCGCGGGCGACGGTGCGCCGGCGTTCCTGACGGCCGGTCACTGCGCCGCCGGCGGGGACCAGTGGTCCGACCAGCAGGGCGGGCAGCCGATCGCCACGGTCGACCAGGCACTCTTCCCCGGCGCGGGCGACTTCGCGCTCGTCCGGTACGACGACCCGGCCACCCAGGCGCCGAGCGAGGTCGACCTCGGCGACCAGACGCTGGCGATCTCCCAGGCCGCCGAGGCCACCGTCGGCCAGGAGGTGTTCCGGATGGGCAGCACCACCGGGCTCGCCGACGGCCAGGTGCTCGGTCTGAACGCGACGGTGAACTACCCGGAGGGCACGGTCACCGGCCTCATCCAGACCGACGTCTGCGCCGAACCCGGCGACAGCGGCGGCTCGATGTTCACCCGGGACGGCCTCGCCATCGGCCTGACCTCGGGCGGCAGCGGCGACTGCACCTCCGGCGGCGAGACGTTCTTCCAGCCGGTGACCACCGCC
>NZ_NEUB01000627.1 GCF_002910825.1 Streptomyces sp. SM1
TGGGGCTGCGCCGCCAGCCGAGCAGGTGACGGCGTACCCCGAGGGATGCCAGCAGCGAGTTCGTGGCCCGCTCGCCGAACTCGGCGAGCTCGTCGATGCTCTTCGCACCGCAGACGGCCGCGCAGGCACACATCAGCAAGATGGCCGTCAGCGAGTACCACCGGCCCCGGCGTGAGCGCGGATCCGGAACCGATTCGAGGTAGGGGCCCAGGTCAGCGATCCGGTCCGCGTCCAGCGGCCCCAGCTTCTCCAGCACGGCAGGGATAGGGGAAGATGCAACAGCAGGCACGGGACGTCCTCGTGATCATCTGGCTTCGACACCACAATGATCACGAACCCCCGTGCCTGCTCTGCTATCCGCCTCTACCGGCCTGATCGTCAACCCTCCACGCAAGCACGGAACTTGACGGAGCCCTGCCTTCTTCCGGCTCGGGTAGCCGTCGCGCCCGGCATCCCGCTCCAGCTTGGCCAGGGCCTGGCGTACGGCGTCGGCGTCGGCGTCGGTGCGGATCCCGACGGCGCGCAGCGACTTGCACGGCCACGGCACCTGACCGCCGATCGTGTGCTCGCTGCTCCGGCACTCCGGCCGGTGCGTCCCCTTGCAGACCTTCGGCGTCGCGCAGCACCCGTGCCGGGGGTTGGCCGTCTTCGGGTGCAGAGCGAGCATCGCGCCCTGGAGGCGGAGCGCGCCCACCGCGGCGGCGGCCCGGACTGCGTCCTCGTGAGCGTCGAGGAGCGCACTCGCCTCCTCGTGGAACATGGGCCCGCCGGCCTCGGGGGCGACGAGTTGGTTGAAGATGGGGCGCCGGGTCCCGTTCACAGTCGGATCCGGGGCCTGCCCGCCCAGCTCGTCGGCCTGGTCGTCCAGCCGCAGAGCGGAGATGAGGATGGCGTCGTGGGTCTTGGAGTCGGCCGTGTCCGGCAGGTTCAGTTCCGTGCGGCGGAGGAACTTCGCGGCCCGGCGCAAGGCGGGGATGTCCTTCGGGGTGAATTCGACGGCCATCGGTGTCCTAACGTCTCAGTAGCCCTTGCGGGCCGCCGCGCGGGCCTGCGCTTCGGTGTCACGGGCGGGGATGGTGGCGAGGAGTTCGCCGGGGCTCGCGGCCCTGGCGAGGGACTTGGTACGGGCCGGGTCGGCGTACAGGGTCCACACGTCGCCGCCCATCCGGGGCCAGTAGGAGAGCTGCCAGAACCGGCGGTTGGCCTAGCAGATCTGCCATGAACGCGGGCTGGACGGGTGCGCGCTCACACCGGCCGGAAGGTCCGGCAGTTCCGGCGCGGGACCGTACGCGCGGTCGATGTAGGCGAGGTGTTCGGCCGTCGCCGTGATGGCGACGCGCACCGTGTGCGGCCACCGGTGCCCCTCGGGCAGCATCGGCGCCCACTCCTCCCATTGCGCCTCGATGCTCGCGCTGCCGGTGTACGGCGTCCAGGCCGCGCCGCGCGCGTAGTTGAAGCCAAGCCGCATCAGGTGCCACCCTGCGGCGATCTTCAGCCCCTCCGTGTTCGCGCCGTCGGTGATGGTGTCCAGGTAGATCCCGGCGGGGTCGTTCTCCCGCCCGGCCGCACCCCGCTCCGTGAGCGGGATCATGTGGCGTTCCGCCGTGCTCCCCTCGGCGGTCATCAGCCGCAGCGTGGCGCCCCCACCGGCGAGCGGGTACGCCATCCGGATTTCCGCGACGGTCGGCAGGGCGGCGAGTTGGCCCGCACGCATCCGCTCCAGCCGCTCGGCCATGGTGGCCGACACCTGGGAACGCTCGCCGCCCTCGGCGGCCATCAAAACGGGGCGCCGTCGTAGGGGCGGACGAGGTAGAGGCGGCCGTCGTGCACGGCCAGTCGCTCACCGTCGCCCAGCTTGAACGCGGAGACGTCGGCCCTGTAGCCGCAGCCGGTAGCGGTGCACACGTAGACCGGCCGTCCCTGCGCGTACGGGCCGGGAACGGGGGTGTAGCCGCCCCAGCCGCATTCCGCGCACACCTGCGGGCCGAACTCCTCGGACCCAATCACCATTTCGCCGGTGTGCTTCTCGGCCGCCCGCGCTGCGGCCTTCTCGCGCCGGTCGGTGCACGCGGGGTCGTCGCACGGCCGGTGCCCGATCAGGCCGTCCGTGGACGCGTGGCGGATCTCGATCAGGCCGTAGTCCCGGCACGAGCCGCACAGCGGCTCCGGGGCATGCGGCTGCTCACCGTCCACGCACCCGGTCCGGTTGGACGAGTCGTACCAGTCGCCTTGTCCGTCGGCCTCGATGTACTCGATTTCGCGGGCGCAGTGCAGACAGGTGCGGGTCTCGGAGGTGGTGCTCATCTGCCGTGGTCCTCTCGGGGGTTGGGCCGCACGCCGGTCGGTCGCGCGGCGGGGGGACCGGCCGCCAGCGGAAGGGGCGGTCGGTCGCGGGTTCAGCGGGTCTCGGCGGTGAGGTCGGCCACGCGCCGCTGGTAGGCGTCCCACACGCGGTCGGTGTCCAGGTCGGGGCCGGTGGTGTAGCCGGTGGGTGAGGAGGCGTGCGCCCATGTGCCGTGCACGGTGACGGCTTCCCGGTACTCGGTGCGGCTGGCCGGGTGGGATGCGATGGTGACCCACTGCGCACCGGTCAGGGACGGATAGGTGTGCAGGTGGGCGGCGACGTCTGCCGCCATGGCGTCGGCGGCGGCGGCCGGGTCGGTGATGCCGGCGGGCGCCTCGGTGAAGTCCCAGTGCACGTGACGGGTGTTGAAATCGTCGGTGATCACAGCACTTATGCCGAACAGTCCGGCCAGTGGCACGTCGTAGCCGGACACGGCGGGGCCGTTGGTGTGGGAGTGCGCGTCGATCCACACGTCCGGCTGGCCCGGGGCGGTGGTCACCAGGGAGGCGCCGGGCAGGGAGCGCCAGGGCTTGACCACGAGGAAGGTGACGCCGTGCGCGGTCAGCGCGGCCTTGAGGATCGTGCCGGTGCGCTCGGCGGCGGCGGGGGCGGTCTTGCTCAGGTCGTGGGGCCAGGAAGTCATGGTGTACCTCTCACATCGATGGGGTGTGGGTGGGGCTGAGTGCGTGCGGCCAGGCTCGACCGGGCACCGGCCTATCGGGCGGCGCGGGTGGATCAGAGGAGCGGTGCGTCCTGGTCCGTGCGGAGGGGCGGGGACCAGACCGGCGCTGATCGCCATACGACGCTCGGGGCTCACCCGCCGCTGAGGGGCACGCCGGGCACGCGGGGGCCGTGCCTCTGGGGCGGGGCGGCCCGACCGGCCGCAGCCTCCGCCATGGCCTCCGTGCGCGCGGTCTCGGCCGTCTCCTGCTCCTGGGTGGCCTCCGCCTCGACCGGCGCGACCTCCGTCTGCCCGAGAGTGCCGCCCGCGCCGTTGCGGTTCTCCGCCGGAGCCGGAGCCTCAGGGGCGTTGCCGTCGTGCAGCTCGGCGACCGCCGCGACGCGGGCCGCCTTGCCGCGCGCCGTGCACGGGCCCTCATGCCCTGGAGACCAGACCGGATCAGCTCCGCTGATCAGGCGGAAAAAGAGAGACCCCCGCCCGGCGAGCATCATGCTCAGCCGGCGGGGGCTCCGCGGAATTCACCTGCCGACGCCCAGAGGTGAGCCCCAGTCGGCTACGGCTGGATGCTGCCGTCCGGCACGAGGATCGTGATCCGGTCCTGGCACAGCTGCTGGCTTCCTGCGTCCGTGCCTTCCTGGTCGGGCCCGATCTTCAGCCGACTCCTGTCGTGCGGGTCGCCGGTGTAGCTCGGCTTCGACGCATCGACGGGCTCGACCGTGCAGCGCAGCCGCTCGACGCGCGGCGTCTGGTCCGCCTCCTGCGGATCGATGATCCGGACCGTGATGTCGTTGGCGAAGGTCTTCTGGTACCAGAGGAAGCCCGTCGGCCTCTGCTCCTGGGTGGTCACCGTGTCGGGCACGACGACGTCCTGGTCCTGGACCGTCGTGTAGTCGTAGGTGATGTCGGACGAATACTCCGAGGCGGTCGTGGCCCTGTAGTAGGAGCCGTCGGTGCGCTTGACGAGCTTCTGCACGGGGTCCGCGACGTAGACGATCTTCGTATTGGCCATGGCGGCGCGATCTTGGGCTTCCTGGCTTCTCATCTGGTTGCCCCAGATGATCAGGCTCGCGACCAGGGCGGCGATGGCCGCGATCGCGATCGCCCAGCCGCGAAGGAGCGAGCGCCTGCGTAAGGGGATGTTGTACATGGTGGTGGTCTCTCTCTTTCTGCTGGTGCTCAGGCGGTTCCGAGGTCGCTGCGCACGTGCAGCCGCTTGGCTAAGAAGCCGGCCTCGATCTCAAAGTGGCCCTGGTGCAGCTCGTAGAGCGCAGGGCAGACGAGCCCGGAGGCCCAGGCCTGGCAGTAGTAGACGAGCTTCTAGTGTCCTGCGCCAGTAGTTGATCGTTAGTTGCAATGTGACTTCTGCTGCTGGTGCGTCAGTACCTCGTCGAGGCCCGAAGCTGGAACCGCTGTTGCTGTCCGCTGATGAGCGGACGATGTTGGAGCGGTGGACGCGTCGGGCCACATCGGCCCAGGCTCTGGCCCTGCGCGCTCGGATTGTGCTGGCGTGCGCGGGGCCGGAGGTGCCGCCGATCGTCGCGGTCGCCCGGGATTTGCGGGTGACTGCCGACACGGTTCGCAAGTGGCGGCGGCGGTTCCTCGCCGACCGCCTGGACGGCCTCGTTGACGAGCCCCGGCCGGGCCGGCCGCCCATCATCGGCGTCGACCGGATCGAGGCAGTCGTCGTCACCACGCTGGAACAGCTCCCGAAGAACGCCACGCACTGGTCGCGCAAGTCGATGGCGGAGCACAGCGGTCTGTCCAAGTCCACCGTCGGCCGGATCTGGCGGAAGTTCCAGCTCAAACCGCATCTGACCGACACCTTCAAGCTGTCGACGGACCCGTTGTTCGTCGAGAAGGTCTACGACGTCGTCGGCCTGTACTTCAACCCGCCCGACGGCGCGGTGGTCCTCTCGGTGGACGAGAAGTCGCAGATCCAGGCCCTGGACCGCTCCCAGCCTGTGCTGCCGATGATGCCCGGCATGCCCGAGCGGCGCACCCACGACTACGTCCGCAACGGCCTGACCACACTGTTCGCCGCGTTCGACGTCGCCACCGGCGAGGTCATCAGCTCCCTGCACCGCCGGCACCGAGCGGCGGAGTTCAAGAAGTTCCTGGTCAAGGTCGACAAAGAGGTGCCGGCCCATCTGCAGATCCACCTGATCTGTGACAACTACGGCACCCACAAGACACCCGCGATCAGGACGTGGCTGTCCAAGCACCCCCGCTTCCATATGCACTTCACCCCGACCGGCTCCTCGTGGATCAACCAGGTCGAGCGGTGGTTCGGCTTTCTGGCCGACCAGAAGATCCGCCGCGGCGCACACAAGAACGTCCAGACCCTCGAAGCCGACATCCGCGCCTGGATCAAGGACTGGAACGCAGACCCCAAGCCGTTCATCTGGACCAAGACCGCCGAGGAGATCCTCGAATCCCTTGCCCGATACTGCCGACGGATCTCCGGCGCAGGACACTA
>NZ_NEUB01000628.1 GCF_002910825.1 Streptomyces sp. SM1
TGGGGCTGCGCCGCCAGCCGAGCAGGTGACGGCGTACCCCGAGGGATGCCAGCAGCGAGTTCGTGGCCCGCTCGCCGAACTCGGCGAGCTCGTCGATGCTCTTCGCACCGCAGACGGCCGCGCAGGCACACATCAGCAAGATGGCCGTCAGCGAGTACCACCGGCCCCGGCGTGAGCGCGGATCCGGAACCGATTCGAGGTAGGGGCCCAGGTCAGCGATCCGGTCCGCGTCCAGCGGCCCCAGCTTCTCCAGCACGGCAGGGATAGGGGAAGATGCAACAGCAGGCACGGGACGTCCTCGTGATCATCTGGCTTCGACACCACAATGATCACGAACCCCCGTGCCTGCTCTGCTATCCGCCTCTACCGGCCTGATCGTCAACCCTCCACGCAAGCACGGAACTTGACGGAGCCCTGGTCTGTGCCGGCAACGCCTCCATCGCCGAAAACAGCAACCGCCGGTACGGCAGGTACGGCAGGTACGGCAGGTACGGCACCACGCGCTCGCGGTCCGACGAGCGCAGCACGGCGTTGATCTCGCGGTAGAAGCCCGACTCGCACGTGTACAGGTAGAGGGCCGAGATCGCGTGGGCCGACAAGGCGCCCACGGCCTCCCCGTACAGTGCGCCCGCGGACGCCGCCTCCGCGGCCTTCGTCTCCCCGAAACGGTTCGACAGATCGATATGCCGATCCAGGTGCGCGAGCACCCGCGAGACCGGGTCGACGGCCTTCCGGAAGTCCACCAGCGGCGTGTCGAACACCCCGGTGACGGGCGGCAGAACGAGACCCTCGTCCTTGACGCTGGTGAGCCGCTCCAGATACAGCTGGTGCAACTCCATCGTGGACGCGATGAACGCCCCCATCCGCTGTGCGACACCACCGTCCTTGGGCCCGCCGGCCCCGCCCGTCCCCTGGTCCCAGCCCTTCTGCGGCAGCCAGTCGACCGGCTCGGCCCCCACCACCGCCAGGGCGTTGTTCACCTGGGCGAAGTGGTCGCCCTCGCAGGTGGGGCGCGCACGCCCGCAGCCTGAAGAGGGTCGTCCAGCGGCTGGAGGAGAAGTACCCGGGAGTGCAGGTGCGTCACTTGGACCACGCCAATCCGGCCGCGCAGGGGGATCTGTTCTCGGCACACGTCGTTCTGGCGCCCCGTGGTCGAGCAGATCGTCGAGGAGATCCTCCGGGCGAAGCAGGACGCGGTGGAGGAGGACGACCGGGGGGGGTGGTGTTCGCCTACAAGAGACTCGCCAAGATCACCACGTGAGACATCCTCTTAGACACCTGAATGATCACGGATCCCGTGTCCGCTCTGTCGTCCACCCCAACCCGCGGCATCCTCACGCCAGTTGGGCGATCCCGGGAACTTGCGCAAGCCCTGGTCTCGTGGCGCGATATCGATACGCTATTCCGGTCTGGGAAAATACGTCGGACGCATACCGTCGGAGGACGCTTCCTGACCTTCGGAAGAGCATTTGGGAAGTTGACCCGGGGGCGGTCCTTCCGTACGCACTTCCCTACGCCTCAAGAAACTCCGGGAGGACGCGGGGTGGCCAGGTGCCGACGCTCAGGACGCCAAGGGAGTGCGCCCGGGAGACCAGAGCGGCCCGGTTCACGACCTGAAAATGACGGAGCATCAAACCGATGCGGTATTCGACACCTTGTCGGCTCAGATAAAGCAATGCCGCGAGCCGGGCGGTCGAGGTGCCGATCGCGACGCCTTCGAGGATGCGGACGTCCAGGGCGGCCAGCCGCCCGATGCCCGCACGGTCGGGGGACCCCCCGGCCGCCGGCCCCCGCCCC
>NZ_NEUB01000629.1 GCF_002910825.1 Streptomyces sp. SM1
TGGGGCTGCGCCGCCAGCCGAGCAGGTGACGGCGTACCCCGAGGGATGCCAGCAGCGAGTTCGTGGCCCGCTCGCCGAACTCGGCGAGCTCGTCGATGCTCTTCGCACCGCAGACGGCCGCGCAGGCACACATCAGCAAGATGGCCGTCAGCGAGTACCACCGGCCCCGGCGTGAGCGCGGATCCGGAACCGATTCGAGGTAGGGGCCCAGGTCAGCGATCCGGTCCGCGTCCAGCGGCCCCAGCTTCTCCAGCACGGCAGGGATAGGGGAAGATGCAACAGCAGGCACGGGACGTCCTCGTGATCATCTGGCTTCGACACCACAATGATCACGAACCCCCGTGCCTGCTCTGCTATCCGCCTCTACCGGCCTGATCGTCAACCCTCCACGCAAGCACGGAACTTGACGGAGCCCTGGCCCACCAGACGCCCGCCCGACAGCAGCGGCATCGCGAAATAGCCGTGTACCCGCTTCCCCTTGGGAACATACGCCTCAAGGCGATGGGCGAAGCCGAAGACCCGCTCGGTGCGCGCCCGGTCCCACACCAGCGAGTCGAACGGCGAGAGCAGTGTGGTGCGATGGCGGCCGCGCGGCTGTTCTGCCAGGACGGCAGGGTCGGCCCAGGCGGCAGCCGTACGACCGTCCTTGCCCCAGCCGGCGACCTGCACCTCGACCAGCCCGCTGTCGGGCAGCGCCGAGCGGATCTGTTCCACCGTCAGCCGCTGGTAGTCCGCGAGATCCTTCACCGTGGCCACTCCCAGAGCCGTCCCCGCCCGCGCGGTGAGCTCGCTCAGACAGGTCGCGTCGTCCAGGTCCTGCACCAGCAGCTCGGCGGGTACCACGCGCTCGGCCAGGTCGTACACCCGCTTCCAGCCCCGGCGTTCAGTGCAGACAGCCACACCGGTATCCAGCAGCCACTCGATGGCGATCTTCGATTCCGACCAGTCGTACCAGGGACCACCGTTCTTCGCGCCGCCCAGCTCGGTGGCCGTCATCGGTCCCTCGCCGCGCAGCCGGGCAAGAACCTCAGTGCAGGAGCGTTCGCTGTCGGCCATCTTGTGCCAACGGTGACCGCGCTTGACGAACGCCCGGCGCCGGAAGGCGTACAACGGCCAGGTGCTCATAGGGAGCACACAGGCGGCGTGCGACCAGTACTCGAACGCGCGAGTGCCCTGCCAGTACGCCGCCTCCACCGCACCGCGGCCGACCGCGCCGAGCCGGGCGTAAGGCACCAGCTCGTGCGAGCGGGCCAGCACGGAGATGGTGTCGAGCTGCACGGCGCCCAACTGCTGCAGCACGGCCTGGGGTTTGCCGCGCCTGCCATACGGAGATCCGAGCAGTCCCTGAGCACGCAGGAAGATCCGGCGCGCCTCGTCGGCGGAGAAGGTCAGTTCTGGCATGACTGCAGCCTAGAGGTCCGGCTCTGTACGTGATCTACGGGACCCGAGTGGCCAGTTGAGGTGTGGGAGTTTTAACTTCCCTGTTCACGACGTTGTTTGGCTGACGAACATGCCGGGTTGTGAGGGCGGGAGAACGTATTCAAGTGGGCGCGCTGACGCGACAGGAACGAAAAGGTCAAGAAATCCTGCAATCAGGTGCGACGGCGGTGGTCTGCTGATGCCGTCCCGATCATCAGAGTGCGCACATCCGTGGCGAGCGTCTCGATCGCGGGCGTGCGAGAGGGGCGCGAAGTGCTGCCAGCCCTGCCAAGTCGTCACTGGCCACACCCTGTCGGCACCATCCTCGGCCCCTGGCCGAGCTCGTCGAGGCCGTCCTCGCCCATGACTGCCACGCCCGTAGCCCGCGCCTGTGGATCTGGCTCGTCCCGGGAGCGAGTGGTGGGGAAGTGCGGCGAGGGCGCGACGGGCCTACTAGAAGATCTCCCGCTGTGCGGCGTGTTCGCCGCTCTGCGGCCGCCGTGCACACAGAGCACGCGACGATGGACCAAAGACACCAGGCAACGAACCTGCTGGAGGAGGCCGTGAAAGAAGCATGACCAGAGCCGACCATGTGCACCGATGAGACAGCCCAACAGCGGCAGCGGACGTTCGTCGCACCGTCCGAGTCGTACCTGCCAGGCATCTCGACCCCAGCCGGCGACGCCCTGCTGGACCAGCTGTTCTACACGACGGTCGACGAATGCGCCGACCTCGCGTGCCGACCGGTACTGCTCGACCGCGTCGCCGACGATGTAAGGGCGACGCGCAAACTGGTGGACTGGGCCTGCTGGATCACGGGTCTTCGAAGTTGCTGGGGGTACCGCCGACCGTCGACACCTCGGCACGCACCGACAGCCCGTCGAACGTCCTGGTCGGGCGGCGCTCCGTGGGGCGGCCGAGGCGCGTCGGACGACGAACACCCCCCACTAACTTCGAAGACCCTGGATCACCTCCGAGGTGTACGGCGGGCTACCCGAGGAGCTCGTGGACGTAGACGCGGCGGCGAAGACCGTCTTCTGCCCTCCGGCCGTCTTCTGCCGGCTCGCCGCCCAGTACCACAACTCAGCGCCGGCCTTCGACGCTGTGTACCACGCGTGCGACGCCGGGCAGCGCCGTCAAGCAGCCGACACTGCTGTCGCCCTGGTCGACGGGCTTCAGGTGTGGTGGACAGACTTCCTCTACCAGTGACCTCTCCTCCGCCCCCGCGCCCTTCAGCCCAAGGAACCACCTGATGGCCACCGAACCCAGTGCTATCGCCCCGAACAACTACACGCCCCCAGCCGATTCCTCTGCCTCCATCCGCCGCACGCTGCGCCCTGATCAGCAGCGTGCGGTCGACAGCGGGGCACGCGGCCTGAGGAAGCCCGGGCGCCGCGGGCACATGGTCTCCGCGTGTGGTACGGGCAAGACGCTGATCGCGCTGCGTACCGCCGAACAGCTCGACGCCGACTTCCTGTTGGTTGCCGTGCCGTCGCGGGATCTGATCGGCCAATGGGCCCAGGCCGCGCGCGCGGATGGCCGTACGGAGCCGTTGATGGCGGTGTCATCCCTCGACGCCGGCAAGCACCCGGCGCTGGCGGGTGCGGGTGCGGCAAGCACCAACTCGGGGGAGTACCTGGCCTATTGGCTGGCCCGCTGCCGGAAGCGGGGTGAGAAGGCGATCGTGTTCGTCACGCTCGACTCTCTGGCCAGGATCGAGGAGGCCCAGCACTCGGTGTTCACCGCACCCGTCTTCGACCTCATGGTCGTAGACGAGGCGCACCGCACCGCGGGCAGTTGGGACAAGGAGTGGACGATGATCCACGACAACACTCGTGTCCCTGCTAAGCGGCGCTTGTATCTGACCGCGACCCCATACGAGTGGGAGGCACCGCGCCTGGCCGAGGCCCCAGATAACCGCCCCCAGCCCAAGCGCACCCCCTCCACCGCACCAGCGTGGGAGTCCCCGTCCCTGATCGCCTCCATGGACGACCCCAAAATCTTCGGCCCCCGCCTGCACACCTACACCCACGCCCAGGCGATCGAGGACGGTGTCCTGGCCGACTACCAGCTCCTGATCCCCACGATCACCGACAACGACCTGCGCCAGGTCCTGGCCGACCCAGACGGCGCGCACACCGGCTTCGCCCCGACCGCACGCCGCACGACCGCCCTGCACCTGGCAGTCCTCAAAGCGATGACCGAACACGACCTCAAGCACGTGATCGTCTACTTCCAACAGGTCGCCGACGCCGCCGACTTCGCCCGCCAATTCGCGCACACCCTGCGCACTCTCCCACCCGACCAGCGCCCCTCCTGGGCCGATACCCTGTCCGTCTCATCGATCAACGGCAACCACACCCCCGACCAGCGCGCGAAACTCCTCGACAACTTCGTGAACGCCGACCGCGCCGTGATCACCAATGCCCAAGTCCTCGGCGAAGGAATCGACTTGTCCGCCGTGGACGCGATCGTGTTCGCCTCCCGCACCGAAAGCGTCCGCCGGATCGTCCAGGCCCTGGGCCGCGCCCTGCGTAAACCCCCCACCACCGACGTGAAGACCGCAAGTCTGATCATCCCCGCCTACACCCCACCAGGAGCAGACCCCACCGACCTCCTCGACACCCCCTACGAAGCCCTCTGGCTGATCACCGCAGCACTGCGCCACCACGACCAGACCATCGCCGCTCGCGCTCCGCGCAAGACCACCGAGCACCGCCTGGACAGTGCCACCCACCGCCTGATCACCCGCCGGTTCCGCTTCGACTTCACCCTCGCCCCCCACGCGATCGCCCAAGCGATGGACCTGCTCGCCTGGCCCTCCGCTGGCGCGGTGCTCTCCGCGCCCCGCCGCGCGGGCCTGGCCGCCGCCACCCGCTACCACGCCGAACACGGCCACCTGAAGGTCCCGGTCGACTACACCGACGCCTACGGCTACCGCCTGGGAGTCTTCATCGCAGGCCAGCGCACCGCCCACCGCCGAGGCACCCTGACCGCCGACTGGATTACTGAACTCGACGCACTCGGCATGATCTGGGACGAGCACGAAGCCGCCTTCGAGGGCAACATGACCCTCATCGAGGCCTTCCATGCCGAACACGGCCACCTCGCCATCCCTGCCCAGGATCCCGGCGGCCAGTTCCTCGTCGACCAACGCGGCCTCGCCCGCAAAGGCCAACTCCCCAAGCCCCGCCACGCGCGTCTGACCGCCCTCGACCCCGACTGGCTCCTCCCGCACGGACCCGACTGGCACCGCAAGTACCACCTCCTGGCCCGCTACCTTCAGACCGGACACGACCCCGCAACTCTGCGCCGCGATGCCGTGATTGACGGCGTGAAAGCCGGCACCTGGCTGCACCGCCAACTCACCACTTGGAGCGCTCTCGATGACGGCCAACGCCACTTCCTGGCCCGCCTCGGCCTCACCCCCCACCACATCACCCTGACCACGACGAAGACCACCACCCCCGCCACACCCAGCACCCCCAGAACCAGGAAACGCCGCTCCTTCGAACAGACAGCCGCCCTGCTGCGCGCCTTCGTGGAACGGCATGGCCGTCCTCCTGGCGCCCGGGAGGGGATCGACGTTGACGGAGAGCGCGTGATGATCGGCCCCTGGCTCTGCAAGACCCGCACCGCCCAGAAGAACGGCCAACTCTCCGAGAACAGAGCCCAGTTGATCCAGAGCATCCTCCGTGAAGCCGACGTCGTTCCTCCGGAAGAGGAGCGCCCCGGATTCTCAGATCCCCCGTAACTTTTCTGCTCACAACTCCACTAAGGAAGCACCCAGGAAGTGCTACTATGGAGACTCCAGCAGGGGAGACACCCAGGTTCAGAGGGAGCGTCCCTCGACGCAGAGCACGACCCACATCCGCGCGACTCCCGCAAACTCGAGCACCCCTGACGCACCCTCACCGCTGCAGCCAGCCGTAGGAGTTCGCGGAGCGAACTCCACTGAGAGACCGCGGAGCGGGATCTCAAC
>NZ_NEUB01000630.1 GCF_002910825.1 Streptomyces sp. SM1
CGGGGCGCCGTCGACGCGGGTGAGGAACACGGTGACGGAGGCGGTGCCGTGCGGCTTGGGCAGCACCTTGCGGCGCAGCTCCTCCGGCTCGACGGCCGAGCCGCGCTTCTTGACGGTCAGGGTGCCGACGCGGCGCTCCCGCAGCAGCGCCTTCAGCTTCTTGACGCCGAAGGGCAGCCGGTCGGTGATCTCGTAGGCGGTGGCGTACGGCGTCGGGCGGTACGCGTCCGCGGTGACGTAGGCGATGGTCGCGTCGATCAGCCCGCCGTCCAGGTCCTCGGCCACCTGGGCGACCAGGTGGGCGCGGATGACGGCCCCGTCCGGCTCGTACAGGTACCTCCCGACCGGCCGGACCCCGGGGTCCGGGAGCATGGTGCCGGGGGTCACGTAGATGCCGGCCAGGGCGGGCAGCAGCGTGGCCCGCCGTGCCCCCGGTGTCACGTCCGGGCCGAACCACAGCACGGCCTCCTTCACGTGTCCGTGGTCCGAGACCCATTCGGCCGTCGCCTCCGCGGGGATCGCCTCGTGCGGGATGCCGGGCGCGATCTTCAGCAGGCCGACCGGTGCCGCGAGTGCGGCGGACACGGCCCAGGACAGCGGCGGAGAGTAGGCCTCCGGATCGAAGATCCGGCCGCGTGGGGAGGACCGCCGGGCCGGATCGACGAACACGGCGTCGTAGCCGGCCGTGTCCACCTCCGTCACATCGGCCTCGCGCACCTCGATCAGGCCGGCGAGACCGAGCGCGTCGGCGTTGGCGCGGGCCGCCGCACAGGTCGCCGGATCCCGGTCGACGGCCAGGACCCGGATCCCGGCGCGGGCGAACGCGATCGCGTCACCGCCGATCCCGCAGCACAGGTCGGCGACGGACCGTACCCCCTTGGCCCGGAGACACTCGGCGCGGTACGCCGCCACACTCGCCCGGGTCGACTGCTCGACCCCGTTCGGCGTGAAGAACATCCGCCGGGCGTCCTCGGCGCCGAACTTCGCCACCGCCCGCTGCCGCAGCCGTGCCTGGCCGAGCGCGGCCGACACCAGCTCGGCGGGGTGTTCGCGGCGCAGCCGGGTCGCGACGGCGAGTTCGTGCGCGGGGTCGGTGTCGCGCACCTCGTCGAGGAGGGCGCGGCCTTCGGGGGTGAGGAGGGGGGCGAGGTCGTTCACCGGGTCATTGTGGGCCAGTCGGTGGACCGTACGCCTCCGGCCGCGGTGTCGGACCGGGTCCGGACCGTCCGGCTGCGAGGATCCGGCCCCATGCGAGCAGTAGGACAAAACGATAAAAAGTGGCCGCCGCGTGGTGCACGGACCGGTCTCGCCGTACTCGCTCTCGCCACCGTCGCCTCGGCCTGCGGACAGGGCGGCGGTGGCGACACGGCCGAACCGGCGGGCGGCCAGCAGCCCCTCCAGGCGCCCCCGGCCCGCGCGCTCGACTCCTACGCCACCAAGCTGCGCGCCGCGCACGCCGCGAGGGTCGCCGCCGCGAAACGCTGGGGCCTGAAGAAGGTGCCCCTGACGGCGCCTGCACCCCCGGCGAAGAAGCCGGAGATCACCACCCGCGACGGCTTCGAGGTCGACGGCCACCGCCGCCTCGGACTCCCCCCGGTCTTCACCACCGTCCCCACCAAGGAGAAGATCCTCTTCCTCACCATCGACGACGGCGAGGAGAAGGACCCGGCGTTCCTGCGGATGATGAGCGAACTGAGGATCCCGTACACCGCCTTCCTCAGCGACTACCTCGTCAAGGAGGACTACGGCTACTTCAAGAAGATGCAGGACAGGGGCGTGGGCCTGCACAACCACACCCTCCACCACCCCTACCTTCCCGCCCTGTCCCGCGCCCGCCAGACGCGCGAGATCTGCGGCATGCAGAAGATCATCGAGAAGCGGTACGGCGAGCGCCCCGCCCTCTTCCGCCCGCCCTACGGCAACTACGACAAGAACACCCTGCGCGCCGCGAAGTCCTGCGGGATCACCCACGTCCCCCTCTGGAACGAGGAGGTCTTCGTCGACCGCTGGGAGTACCGCGAGTGGGACCGCTCGCTGCACCCGGGTGACATCGTCCTCACCCACTTCCGGGGCCGCGACGACTGGAAGGGCACGATGCCGGACATGATCCGCCGCTTCCTCGACAAGGTCACGGCCGAGGGCTACGCGGTGGCGCGGCTGGAGGACTACCTGTGAGGCGGGCGAGGGCCGCCCTGACGGCCCTCGTGGCAGCCGCCGTCACCGCACTGACCGCAGGATGCGACGCCGCGCCGGCCGGCCGCCCGGCGGCGGCTCCTTCGCACGGGTCGGCCGCTCCTCCGGACCGGCCGTCGGGCCTCTCCGCGCCGTCCGGACTCTCCGCGCCGTCCGGACCGGGGGGTACGGGCGCCGCCTCCCCGTCCGCCGCCTTCCCGCCCGTCATCGACCACGTCCCGACCGGCGACCGGGTCGTCTTCCTCACCTACGACGACGGCGTCGAACGCGACCCCCGCTTCATCGATCTGGTCCGCGAACGCCGGCTCCCCGTCAGCATGTTCCTGACGGACAGTGTGATGGGCCCCGGCTACGCCCACTTCGCCCGCCTGCGCGCGGTCGGCGCGAGCCTGCAGAACCACACCCTGGACCATCCCGCCCTGCGCGGTCTGCCCTACGCCGGTCAGCGCGCCGAGATCTGCGGCCAGCAGCGCAAGCTCACGTCCCGCTTCGGCATCAGACCCCGCCTCTTCCGCCCGCCCTACGGCACGTACGACACCACCACCCTGCGCGCCGCCGCCGACTGCGGCATCGCGGCCGTGGTCATGTGGCGGGCCACCCTGGAGCCCGACGGCCACCTCACCTACACCCACGGCCCCCACCACCTGAACCCCGGCGACATCATCTCCGTACCGTCCGGCGAGGCTCCCACCCTGTCACTGGCGGAACGGACGACACGGCTGCTGGGGGAGCTGGAGAAGCGGGATCTGAGGGTAGGAAAGCTGGAGGACTACGCCCCAGGCCACCACTGACCCCGGCCCGGCAGCCCTGGCGGGTACGGCCGGTACTCCCGCCGTCCGGCGGTCACCGGCGGGTACGGCCGGTACTCCCGCCGTCCGGCGGTCACCGGCGGGCACGGCCGGTACTCCCGCCGTCCGGCGGTCGCTGGCGGGTACGGCCGGTACTCCCGCCGTCCGGCGGTCACCGGCGGGCACCGCTCACCTCTCAGCCCGTCCGGCGATTGAGGACGAGGCCCGTTCAGGGCCGAAGGGGGGCCCGGGGGCGCAGCCCCCAGTGACGGTCACTGCAACACCGCCGACTGCACAACCCGGTGCAAAAACCGCCCCCAACGCCCGACGCGCCGCACGGCAACTGGCACTCCGCTTGACCGAGTGCTAATCCCGGTCATAGTCTCGGATCTGGCACTCCCCACTGGAGAGTGCCAATGCGCGACGGGCAGGTCCGGCACCCGCGACGACGGATCCACCTGGTCGCCACCTCAGACAGTTAACCCCGTGAGATCTCCGAAGGGGGAGGTCGGATCGTGACGACCACCAGCTCCAAGGTTGCCATCAAGCCGCTCGAGGACCGCATTGTGGTCCAGCCGCTCGACGCCGAGCAGACCACCGCCTCTGGCCTGGTCATCCCGGACACTGCCAAGGAGAAGCCCCAGGAGGGCGTCGTCCTGGCCGTGGGCCCGGGCCGCTTCGAGAACGGCGAGCGCCTGCCGCTCGACGTCAAGACCGGCGACATCGTGCTGTACAGCAAGTACGGCGGCACCGAGGTGAAGTACAACGGCGAGGAGTACCTCGTCCTCTCGGCTCGCGACGTCCTCGCGATCATCGAGAAGTAGTTCACCCGCTTCCACCGAAGCACCTGCTTTTGAGCTGCGCCCCGGGCCCCCGCGACCTTATGAAGCCGGGCGTCAGGGGCGCAGTTCGTGTCACCCACGTTTTCCGAGAGGGCTGAACCGCTCCCATGGCGAAGATCCTGAAGTTCGACGAGGACGCCCGTCGCGCCCTTGAGCGCGGCGTCAACAAGCTTGCCGACACGGTGAAGGTGACGATCGGCCCCAAGGGCCGCAACGTCGTCATCGACAAGAAGTTCGGCGCCCCCACCATCACCAACGACGGTGTCACGATCGCCCGCGAGGTGGAGATCGAGGACCCGTACGAGAACCTCGGCGCGCAGCTGGTGAAGGAGGTGGCGACCAAGACCAACGACATCGCGGGTGACGGCACCACCACCGCCACCGTGCTGGCCCAGGCGCTGGTCCGCGAGGGCCTGAAGAACGTCGCCGCGGGTGCTTCCCCGGCCGCCCTGAAGAAGGGCATCGACGCCGCCGTCGCCGCGGTCTCCGAGGACCTGCTCGCGTCGGCCCGTCCGATCGACGAGAAGTCCGACATCGCCGCCGTCGCCGCGCTGTCCGCGCAGGACGAGCAGGTCGGCGAGCTCATCGCCGAGGCGATGGACAAGGTCGGCAAGGACGGTGTCATCACCGTCGAGGAGTCCAACACCTTCGGTCTGGAGCTGGACTTCACCGAGGGCATGGCCTTCGACAAGGGCTACCTGTCGCCGTACTTCGTGACGGACCAGGAGCGCATGGAGGCCGTCCTCGACGACCCGTACATCCTGATCACCCAGGGCAAGATCGGCTCCATCGCGGAGCTGCTGCCGCTGCTGGAGAAGGTCATCCAGGCCAACGCCTCCAAGCCGCTGCTGATCATCGCCGAGGACGTCGAGGGCGAGGCCCTGTCGACCCTGGTCGTCAACAAGATCCGCGGCACCTTCAACGCGGTCGCGGTCAAGGCGCCCGGCTTCGGTGACCGCCGCAAGGCGATGCTGCAGGACATGGCCGTCCTCACCGGCGCCACGGTCATCGCCGAGGAGGTCGGCCTCAAGCTCGACCAGGTCGGCCTGGACGTGCTCGGCTCCGCCCGCCGCGTCACCGTCACCAAGGACGACACCACGGTCGTCGACGGCGGCGGCAAGAAGGAGGACGTGACCGGTCGCATCGGCCAGATCAAGGCCGAGATCGAGACCACCGACTCCGACTGGGACCGCGAGAAGCTCCAGGAGCGCCTCGCGAAGCTGGCCGGCGGCGTGTGCGTGATCAAGGTCGGCGCCGCCACCGAGGTGGAGCTGAAGGAGAAGAAGCACCGCCTGGAGGACGCCATCTCCGCGACCCGCGCCGCGGTCGAGGAGGGCATCGTCTCCGGTGGTGGCTCCGCTCTGGTCCACGCCGTCAAGGTCCTCGAGGGCAACCTCGGCAAGACCGGCGACGAGGCCACCGGTGTCTCCGTGGTCCGCAAGGCCGCCGTCGAGCCGCTGCGCTGGATCGCCGAGAACGCCGGCATCGAGGGCTACGTCATCGTCTCCAAGGTCGCCGAGCTCGAGAAGGGCAGCGGCTACAACGCCGCCACCGGCGAGTACGGCGACCTGGTCAAGGCCGGCGTCATCGACCCGGTCAAGGTGACCCGCTCCGCGCTGGAGAACGCCGCCTCCATCGCCTCCCTGCTCCTCACGACCGAGACCCTGGTCGTGGAGAAGAAGGAAGAGGAGGAGCCGGCCGCCGGTGGACACAGCCACGGCCACTCCCACTGACGACGTAAGGTCGCCGGTAGCTGAGTGAGGGCCCGGTTCCCGTCCGTCCGGACGGGAACCGGGCCTTTGCCATGCCCCGATCTCCTTCGGCCTCGGCGACACGACGGGCACGGCCCGGTTCCGCTCCCACCGCTCCCACGGGGGAGGAGAGCCGGTGTGGGACGCCCCCTGGTTCAGCAACCTCGGGACCGGCGGTGAGGACAACGAATCCGGCGGCGACGGCTGGGGTGGTGACGGCGGAGACGGCGGTGACGGAAGCGGTGGCAGTGACGGAGGGGGAGGGGGCGACGGCGGTGGCGGCGACTAGCCGCCCCACGGCCGCACTCCGTCACCTGGCCGGCGCAGGGCTGCGGGCTGCTCACCACGCCTTGCTGCGGTCGAACTCCGTGATGTTGACGGTCACGCCCGAGGTCTTGAGCGTGGTGGGCGACTCACCCGTGGCCGTCTGCCCCGGCTGCACGTCGGTGGCCAACTCGGTCGAGTTGTAGAGCCGCTTGCCGTCCGGACCCACGGCCTCCCACTCCCAGGTGTAGTTCGACTTCTCCGAACTCCGGTTCGTGATGGTCCGGGTGACCCAGATGTTCTCGAACCCGGCCTGGGAGCGGTCGTCGATCTCGAAGCTGGCGAGATCCTCGCGTTCGCGGCCCGACGCTTCCGGCCGCCCGCTCTGCGGCTCCTCACCCTGGCCTTCGGCCTGTTGCTGCTCCGTGGTGGGAGTGCCCTTCTTCGGGGCCGGAGTGGAACTGTCGTCCTCGACGGCACAGCCGCCGATCGCCGGCCCGCACACCATGGTTGCTGTCGCACAGGCTGCCACTGCACCGAATCTTCGCATCGACTGCCCCTTCTGACGCTGTATGTCATATATAGACCTGTCTGGGGTAGTGCGCAGGTCGGGACCACATGAGCATGAGTGTCAGCAGCGAGAAGCGTGGGCACCTGCCGAGAGCGGTGGGGGGTCAGTCGGCCGGGCGCAGCAGAAAGCGCACCGGTTCCGCCAGGGCCGCACGCGCTCCGTCGGCGTCGCCCAGCCGGGCGGCGAGAGTGGCCTCCGCCAGCCGTGCGGGCAGTGCCTCCGCGAACTTCAGACCCCGTACGGCGTGCGGATCCACGTCCGGCAGGGTCAGGCCCGTCCCGGCGTCCGACACCGCCGTACGCCACGACTGCGGGGTGACGTCGTCGCGCAGCCGGACGAAGCGGTCGTCGAGGAGCCGGTGGCGCAGGACGACGGAGGGGAGCGACGCGGCGAGCGTCGCGTTCGCCCGGTGCCCGGCCCAGGTCCAGCAGCGCACGTCACTGTCCCCCCGGCGGGTGATGACGGGGCCGGCCGGATGCACCACGTCCCGGTGACTCTCCCGCGCCGCCGCGAGTTTCGCCTCCGCCCGCCGGGTCAGGGACACGGGTGGGTCCTCGCCGAGCAGCACGTCACGCACCGTACGGGTCAGCGTGAACGACCGGATGTGAGGCGCCCCGAAGCCGCTCCACTTGGCACGCCCGCCCTCGTCCACGGGTTCCACGAAGCAGCGCCGGCGCCGCCAGTCGATGTACGTCACCAGCCAACTGCGTCCCGCCAGCAGCAGCTTGCGCGGACCGTCGGTCTCCTCGGTGAGCAGGTCCGGGTCGGTGCGGCCGATCTCCGTCCGCCCGCTGAGCACGGTGAACTCGGGCGGCGCGGTGAACGAGGCCGTCAGGTTCATGAAGTGCCGCTGCCCGAAACGCCGTTCGGCCTCCGGCCCGATGAACAGGGTGCCCGAGTCGCGCTCCAGATAGCCCTGTTCCACCAGGTGCCGTACGACGGGTTCGGCGGCGGCGCCGAACACGCCGAGGCCGCCCCACCACTCCTGCCACAGGTTCTCTCCGACCCGGTGCTCCTGGAGGCACAGCGCGAGCAGCTGCTGGGCCACCAGGTGCCGCGGCTCGGGGGGCGGGGTCACCGGTTCCACCCAGCCGCGCGACCAGGCAAGGAGCAGGGCCGCGGCGGCCAGGAAGCCCTCGTCGTCCAGGGCGAGGAAGAGACAGTTGCGCCGGCTGCCGGGGCGGCGTCCGGTGCGGCCCAGGCGTTGCAGGAAGGAGGCGACCGTCGCCGGGGCGTCGAGCTGGATCACCCGGTCCAGGTCGCCGACGTCGATGCCGAGTTCGAGGGTGCTGGTGGAGACGATGACACAGTCCCGGGCCTCGGCGAACGCCTCCTCCGCGCGGCGCCGTTCGTCGGTGGAGAGGGAGGCGTGCGAGAGGAAGGTGGTCACACCGCGCAGTCGGAGCTGCTCGCCCAGTTCCTCGACGGTGCGCCGGCTCTCGCAGAAGACCAGGCGCTTCTCGCCCCGGTGCAGGGCCGCGACGACGGTGGCGGCGTTGGCGACGGAGCCGACGTAGTCCAGCTCGACATCACCCGGCGGCGGCGGTGTGTCCGCCGCGCCGGCGTCCGGCAGCGACACCCCCGGTGCCACGACCCGACCCGGACGCACGCCCCGCCCCGACCCCTGCAACCAGTCCAGCAGTTCACGCGGGTTGCCCACGGTGGCCGAAAGGCCGATGCGCTGTACCGGCCGCCCGATGACGTGCTGGAGGCGTTCCAGCACGGCGAGCAGGTGCCAGCCCCGGTCGTCGCCCGCGAAGGCGTGCACCTCGTCGACGACCACACTGTGCAGCCCGGAGAAGAACGCCCGGTGGTCCACGTGGGTGCTGACCAGCATCGCCTCCAGCGATTCGGGCGTGGTGAGCAGGATGTCGGGGCGGTTCGCCAGGATGCGGCGGCGGCGGGTGGAGGCGATGTCGCCGTGCCACAGCTCGGCGGTGCGCCCCACCCAGCCGCTGTACGTCTCCAGGCGGGGGTGCAGGTTGTTGAGCAGCGCCTTCAGCGGTGTGACGTACAGGACGCCGGTGCCCTTCCAGCCCTGTCGCTGCGCGCGCGTGAGCAGGGGGAGGACGGCGGCCTCGGTCTTCCCGCCGGCGGTCGGCGCCAGCAGCACGGCGTCCTGTCCGGCGAGCACCGGTCCGATCGCCTCCTGCTGCAACGGCCGCAGTGAGCGCCAGCCGAGCGAGTTGACGATGTGGTGGGTGAGGATCGGGTCGAGCAGGTCCAGCGCGTCGGCGCTCACGGCAGCTCCAGCTCCACGTCCCCGGCGCTCGCGGCCGCGCTGCGCTCCACCTCGTCGAGTTCCGAGGTGTTCACGGTGAGCGTGTAGTGGGCACGGGGGTCGAAGTCGTCGAACGTGTCGATCCGGTCGAGGACGTCGGCGACCAGCTTGCGCAGGTAGAGCCGGGGCGCGATACCGGCCTTGCCGCCCAGCGAGCCGGTCACCGCACGCGCCAGTTCGTCGAGGTAGGAGTCGTCGGCGCGCAGGGCGACCCGTTCGGGGTGGTGGGCCGTCGCCGCGTACACCTCCCGCACCTTGCGGCCCAGCTCGCCCAGGGACGCGAGGTCGAAGCCGCTCAGCCGGAGCTGTACCGCGCGCGGGGAGTCGAAGCGCGGATCGGTCGTGAAGTCCGTCGCCAGCCGCTGCGCGAGCGGTGCGAGGCGCTGTACGCCCTGCTGCCCGTCGTAGAAGGCCGGGGTGCCGGTGATGACGAGGAAGAGCCCGGGGAACCGGCCGGCGTCGATCTCGTCGAGGAACTGGCGCAGCGCGTTGAGGGACTTCTCCCGCACGTCACCGCGCACCCGCTGGAGGGTCTCCACCTCGTCGAGCACGAGCAGCAGTCCGGGGTGCCCGCAGTCCCGCAGCACCGTCAGCAGCCCCTGGAGGAAGCCCAGTGCACCGAAGTGGTCCAGGTCGCCGCGCACCCCGGCCGCGCGCTTGGCCGCGGCGGCGACGGACTTCTGCCCGCCGAGCCAGGCGATCAGCGCCTCGGCACGTGCCCCGTCGCCGGCCGCCACGGCGTCCCGGTAGCCGCGCAGCGCGGCGGAGAAGGCGGGGGTCGTACGGGCGACGTCGGCGAGCCTGCGCTCCAGCAGTTCGTCCACCGCCCGGCCGAGCCCGGCCTCGTCGTCCTCCTCGGCCCCTCCCGCGTCGAGGACCTCCTCCTCCAGGGCGTAGAACCACGAGTCGACGACGGCGCGCAGCGCGGACGGCGGGTGGGTGGCGGTGGTGAGGCGTTCGGTGAGCCGTCGGTAGACCGTCTCCAGCCGGTGCAGCGGGGTCTCCGTCTCGGAGATCTGCACCTCGCTGACGGCCAGCCCCCGCCGCTTCGCCCGCTCGGCGAGCCAGCGGGCGAAGAAGGTCTTGCCGGAGCCGTACTCGCCGCGCAGCGCGTGGAAGGCGGAGCCGCCGCGGGCGACGGTGGACAGGTCGCCGTCGAGGGCTTCGGCGAAGCGGTCGAGCCCGACGGCGAACAGCCCGAGACCCTGGTGCGGAACGGTGCCGCGGCGCAGGGCGTCGACGACGTCACGGGCGCGCGCGGTACTGATGCCGGGCCGCTCGTCGCCGGCGCCGGCTGCGGTGGTGCTCATACGGGGGTGCCTCCGGTGCCGGTGAACTGCTGCCGCAGCAGCTCCTTGTCCAGGTGGACGGTGCGGCCGGACTCGACGAGCTGGAGCACGGGGTAGCCGTCGATGTTCAGCAGCCGCTCCAGCACGGTGACGAACCGCTCCGGGTTGCGCTGTGACTTGCCGGTGGCGGCCTGGGCCGCCGAGGCGACCGCCGCCGGCGACAGTTTGCCCCCGGCGGTCAGCAGCGCGTCGAGCGCGGCGGCCACGGCGGTGTCGGCG
>NZ_NEUB01000631.1 GCF_002910825.1 Streptomyces sp. SM1
CGTTGGGGCCGGGGGCGGCGACGCGGTCGGTGCGGATGACGGTGCCGTCGAGGTTCAGATGCGTCAGCCCGGCCGCCTTCGCGCGTTCCAACGCGGTGGCGAGGTCCGGTGCCCCGGCCGCCAGAACGGTCAGCCCCTCATGGAGGTAGCGGTATGCGGTGGAGGCCGACAGGCCGTTGTCGCGGGCGAGTTGGGAAAGGCGGGTGCCGTCGATGAACCAGCGCAGGACGAGCACCGCCTGCCGGAAGCAGCCCAGCGCACGCCTGCCCCTGCGGGTTCCGGCCGCGACGCGGTGATCGCGCAGCAGCCGGGCCAGGTGCTCGGCGGTGGACCGCTTCACATCGAGCACCGCGGTGTATGTGACACTGGTCGGCACGTGAGGCCCCTCGGTCAGAACAATCCGTCGCAAGATCGTTCCTACCAGGGGCCTTACGTCTGCCCGGACTTGGGGACCGCACGGGCCGCAGCGCAAGCATCGCGATCACAGCGAGCGACGGGCGCTTACCGGGAAAGACTCAAGGATCCCGAAATCCTGCTCATGCAGCTGCAAGTACACGCTGCTGCTGCCTCACCCCAACAGGCGGGGCTCGCGAAACAGGTCCGTCGGCACTGGTGCGAACTCCGGTCTCTGATCAGCGCCGCCACCGGAGCCACACAAGACGAGCTCGACTCGGTCCTCGGCCAGGGCGCCCTGATCTCTGCTCTCGCTGCGGTCGATCTGCCGCCGTCACGGCCGAGTTGACTGCGAGGAGCGGGCGCCGACCGCTACGGCTACTCAAGCTGCGAGGAGGCCGACGCCGAGGGTGATCACTCCGTATGCGAGGGATGCGGCGCCGGCCCAGACCACCACGATGAGCCGATTGGGCTGGGTGATTTCCCCTCGCCCCATGGACGAAGCGAAGAATCCGGCCGAGACGAGCACTGCGGCCAGTGGTACGGCGATCCGGCCGGACCAGCCCCAGAATCCGGACAGCGACGTGGCGTCGGCCAGCACCTCGCACACCAGACTGAGCGTGACCAGGACGCCGGCGTGCGCATGTCCCGCCCGGGCGAAGGACTTCTGGAAGTCGGTCATGGGTACCGAGCCGCGCACGATACGGACCATGAAGGTTCCACCGAACTCGATCGTGACGATCGTCAGTAAGACGACGCCTGCGATGTAGCGACTCGCGTCGCTGAGTACCAGAGTCTGCAAGGGAATCTCCTGATGGTGAGCGCGGCGCGAGTGCCGCGCGACGATGGGTTCACGGGTCAGGCCTCGTGCGTGCCGTGCTCACGGTCGTCGGGCTCGGCCTCCCGCACGTCGCCCGCCTCCGACTCGAGCCGCCCTGCGGCCCACTCCGCCCAGTCCGCGATGGCCGTGGACAGCCGTACGCCCAGCTCGGCCGCGTACGCCCCGAACCCCGGCGTGTCCGGCGCTTGCAGGGAGTCCCGCAACTGGGCGATCGCTTCCGCCCGCTGGCGATAGAACTTCTCTTCCTCCCTCACCAGTTGAGCCGCGGCCGTCGCCCCGAGAGAGGGCAGAAGAAAGGCGCGCAGGGCGACTTCGTTGCGCACGGTTCTGCTCGGCTCGACCTCTGTCAGCCAGCGCCGCAGTTCCTCGCCGCCCGCTTCGGTGACGGAGTACCGCTTACGGCCGCGCGGACCTTCGTCCTCGGCGGTGACGAGCCCTGCCTCGGCCATACGGGCCAGCTCCGGATACACCTGACTGTGCTGCGCGGACCACACGTGGCTCAACGTGTCCCCGAACGCCTTGGTCAGTTCGTAGCCATTGGCCGCCCCTTTGGCAGTCAGCAGACCCAGCAAGGCCATCCGCAACGACATAGGTTCCTCGCCTCTCTTCCAGCCCCGTGAGCGAGTGACAATGTTGACATGTCCAATCAGACACTGTTAGCTTCCACATGTCAACATCGACATATCCGTCGTGCGCCAGGGGCTCCTAGCAACTGCCGTAGCGATCAGTCCCCCGATGTATCCAGTCGCAGAGCGCTTACTTCTGTACTGCCGACTGGCGAACGGCACGGCCAAGGTCGTCACGCGAGCAAGGGGAGAGCGTCTGTGAGTCGAACTGAGCCTGTTCAGATACCCGTTCACGAATGGGAGGGCCGCCTCTACAGCGGCGGCTGGTCTCCCGCCGCACAACACACGGACACGTTCGAGGTGTTCACGGGAAAGCGGCTTCTCGCCGTCGGCGAAGCATCCGCGAGCGACGTCCGGCAGGCCGCAGCAGCGGCCGCATCGGCGCAGCCCGCGTGGGCCGCGCGTGCGCCGGAGGAGCGCGCCGCGGTCCTCCGGCGAGCCGCTGCGACACTCGCCCAGCCCCCGTCCGATCTCGTGAGCTGGTTCATCAGCGAGTCCGGTGCGGTGCGAGCCAAGGCGGAGATGGAACTCGGTGCGTCAGTTGGCGAGTTGGCTGCGGCTGCCGAGATGGCGCAGGCTGTCGCCACGTCGTCTGTCCTGCCCAGCATCCAGCCGGATCGCACCGCCGCGGTGGACCGTGTGCCGCTGGGCGTCGTAGGCGTCATCACTCCGTGGAACATGCCTCTGATACTGGCCCTGCGATCCGTCGCGCCGGCTCTCGCTCTGGGCAACGCGGTTCTGCTCAAGCCCGACCCCAACACTCCTGTCGTCGGCGGGCTTCTGCTTGCCTGGCTCTTCGAGCAGGCAGGACTGCCTGACGGTCTGCTCCACGTCCTGCCCGGCGGCGCCGAGACCGGCACCGCTTTGGTCGAAGCCCCTGAAGTGCGGATGGTCTCCTTCACCGGCTCCACCGCAGCCGGCCGGGCCGTTGCCCGCCTCGCCGGGGAACGGCTAAAGAAGGTCTCCGTGGAACTCGGCGGCAACAACGCCTTCGTCGTACTGGAGGACGCCGACGTAGAGGCCGCCGCTGCGGCCGGAGCCTGGGGATCCTTCGTCCACTCAGGTCAGCTTTGCATCGCCGTCGGCCGCCACATCGTCCACCGGTCGATCGCCGAGCAGTACGTCGGCGCGCTCGCGGACAAAGCCGAGCGTCTCGTCGTGGGCGATCCGAGCGGGCCCGACACACAGGTCGGTCCGCTGATCAACGAGCGCCAACTGGTGAAGGTCAGGGACATCGTCACGGACACCGTCGCCGCTGGGGCCCGGCTGGTCTACGGCGGCAAGGCCGAGGGGCTGCTGCACTGGCCCACTGTCCTGTCCGAGGTGCGACCTGGGATGCGGGCGTTCGACGAGGAAATCTTCGGGCCGGTGGCCGTGGTCACCGCCGTCGACGACGTCGAGGAGGCAGTGGCGCTCGCCAATGCCACGGACTACGGGCTCGCGGCCGCCGTGTACGCGGGCTCGGCCGATGCCGCGCGCCCGGTGGCCAGTCGCCTCAGGGCAGGAATGGTGCACATCAACGACCAAACCGTGGTGTCGGAACCGCAGTTGCCCTTCGGTGGAATGGGATTCTCCGGCAACGGAGGACGCTTCGGAGGACGAGCCAGCGTAGAGGAATTCACGGAGTTGCGGCTTACCACGGAAAGCACCCCACCTCGCCGTTACCCCTACTGAGGCAACCAAAGGAGCATGCGGTCGTGAGTCAGAAGGTCTACCCCGGTCGGTATGCGGCAGCACCACCCGACGGGACAGTTGTGTTCCTCATCGGGATGCGCATCAACAAGTGGTGGAAAGTCCATCGTTGGCTGCCTGCCTTCATCGCCATGGTGCCCATGCTCAAGGAGGTAATACGGCAGTCCGAGCACGGCTTCCTGGGCTATCACGTCTGGTTCGGAAGAACCACCATAGTCGTTCAATACTGGAAGGACATGGACGAACTGCTCGCGTACGCGCGGAATGCCGGCGCCGAGCACCTTCCGAGCTGGCGGAACTACAACAAGAAGGTCGGCAACAACGGTGACGTCGGCGTCTGGCACGAGGCGTACATCACCCACCCCGACCAAATGCACATCATTTACCGGAACATGCCGGAATTCGGTATGGGTAAGGCGACGGAACATGTCCACCGAGGCGGGAACGGCCCGGCAGAAGCCCGCCGACGCGGCGACGAGTCGGCGCACAGCAACGAAGCGAGGTAGTAAGTGACCACAGTTCCTCAGCGGACAGCGGCGCCGGCCGGCGCCTTAGCTGCTGCTCCTCCGAAGCGCCCTCAGCTTCTGCTTCTTGCCAGCTGCCTGGGTATGTTCATGTCCTTCATCGAGGTCACCGCTGCCATCTCCACCTTGCGTGCCATGCAGATCGACCTGCATGTCGCAACGGCCGATCTCAGCTGGATCTCCAGCACGTACACGCTCGTCGTCGCGGCCGGTGTGCTTTCCGGTGGGGCATTCGGCGAGCGCTTCGGCAGGCGTCGCGTCTTCCTCATCGGGGTGGCCGCACTCGCAGCGGGCTCCCTGGTCGTGGCCGCGAGCGACAGCTACCCACAGGTACTGGTCGGCCGGGCTCTGAGCGGCATCGGCGGAGCGCTGGTCCTGCCCACGTCCCTGGCCTTCATCACCACGTCCTTCACCGATCCGCGCGAACGCGGCCGGAAGATCTCCGTGTGGGTCTCGGTCTCCGGCTTCGGCCTGGCTCTCGGTCCGCTCATCGGCGGCAGCCTGCTGGAGCTGTCCAACTGGCACGCGGTGTATCTGGTCAACGCGGTCCTGGCTGTCGTCACCGTCGCCGTCACCCTCTTCGCCGTCGCCGAGACACGCATTCCCGGTAGGCCTCTGGACTGGCCCGGTCAGTTCCTCGCGGTGATCGGGCTGGGCACTCTGGTGGGAGGCATCGCGGTCGGGGGCCGTGTCGGCTACGGGACTACCGGAGTGATCGCCCTTCTCGTCACTGCCGTAGTCGCCCTGGTGGCTCTGATAGTCGTCGAACTCCGCACGCCCACCCCGATGTTGAACGTCCGCATAATGCGCGCGGCGCCCTACCTGACCGCGCTCATCGTCGCAGCCGCCGGTCTGTTCAGCTTCGTCGGAGTGACGTTCCTCGAAGTGCAGTTCCTGCAGCGGGTACAGGGGGCCGCCCCACTGGAAACAGGTGTCCGCCTGCTGGCCGTCATGGGAGCGTTCGTCCTGTCCACTGCTGCCGCCTCTCGCCTCGGTGCCCGCATCGCACCCGCCAAACTGCTCGTCGCCGGCACCTTCATCACCGGCATCGCCACGCTTGTACTCCTGCTGCAGGGCCCCGACAGCTCCTACCTCGTGACCGCACCGGGCCTGGTACTGGTCGGATTGGGCTCCGGCCTGGTGATCGCGCCGTCCACCTCGGCCGCCCTGGCTGTGGTCGCACCCCAGAGTGCGCCCGCCGCCTCCTCCGCGGTGACCGCTTTCCGCCAGGTCGGCTCGGTGCTCGCCACCGCCGCACTTGGCGCCGTCCTCTCCATCAACTTCATCGACGAGTTGCCCGGTGAACTGGCCGGAGCCGGCGTGCCGTCCCGCATAGCGGGTGCCGTGGTGGACGGGGCGACCACCGGGACCGGAGGCACCGGCCCGCTGCCGCCCGGCGTCGGCTCGGCCATCGGTGTCGCGTTCACCGACGGCGTCCACATCGGCATGCTGGTCATCTCAGGCGTATCGTTCGCCTCGGCGCTGCTCGCTGCGGCCTTCCTCGTTCGCCGTCCCTCAACGCGCCCCCAGTAGAGTCCCACGACTCCATCAAGCGCGACACGGCGCAGTAGAATTTCAGTCGCCGACGTATTGCCCTGACCCATCCAAGTGGCAGCATGATGGGCTCAGAGACTCACAAGGGGCGTTCTGGGATGAATGAGACGAGCTGGTTGGGCGAGGAGCCGGAGCCCTCGGACGAAGAGGAAGCCTTGTTCGAAGTGCTCCGTGAAGACATCGGCCAGCCTCCGGCCACTGCATTGGAACAGGCCATCACAGCGGCACAGTTGAGCCTGCAGCTGCCCTACCCCGGCCCCGACAAAGTCACCGAGTGACCATCGGTTCGTGCGCTGGTCCCAGACCAGGACACCAACACATTGCTCGTACTGAGAGGGCGGGGACGACCACAAATCCGTGGTCGTCCCCGCCCTCTCAGTACGAGCAACCGAGGTGAAAGTCGCGATCTTCTCGCTGCACCCGGCTCGGCCGCAGACATCGTCGGCTGTACCCCAACGTCGCTTCTTTGATCGTTTCAGGGTGACTGTGGTCGTGGTGTGAGTGTGTGGAGCTGGATGGTGTAGGTGACGCGTTCGGTGGCGGGTTGATCTGGTTGGAGTGTGGGCCAGTTGACGTGTCGGGCCTTGGTGGCGCGGGGTGATCGGCGGCCGGGCCGTGGCCGGGTGGCGGTGCGGATCAGGTCGGCGCCGATGTCACGGATCTTGGTGGTCAGGCGTGGAGGGGGGAAAGTCCGCCCCGACGGTTCGCTGGGCGGCGTGCAGGGCGTGCTTGAAGCTGATCTGGGCTGGTGGGATGCCGTCCTGGGTCGCGCTGTCGGTGGCCAGGTGGCGTACGGACTGGTAGACGCAGAGCATCGCCCACAGTTCCTGGGCGACCATTTCGGGGCTGTTGGAGCGCAGGGTCGCGGTGCGGCCGCCGCGTTGCTCGACCTTGATCGACCGGTAGATCGTTTCGCTGGTCCAGCGACGTGCGTAGAGCTCGGCGAGTTCGGTGGCCGGGGCGGTGTCCGGGTCGAGGAGGGTGGTGATCAGGCAGAACAGTTCCGAGGACTCGGTGGTGGAGCCGTCGGCGCCCTCGGCGGTGCTGTGCACGGTGTACTCGATCACCCGGACGGTGATGCGCTGTCCGCGTGGCCCGTTGAGGCGGGAGAGACAGGTGCCGTCGTGGAGTACCTCGATGACGGGCAGGGTGAACGACGCGCTCGCGCGCCACAACAGCTCAGCGCCCCGGCCCGCGGCTGCGGTGAACAGGTCGTAGGAGGGGAAGCCCCGGTCGGCCAGCAGCAGCGTGCCCCGCTCGATCACCGGCAACAGGCGTGTGGCCAGGGTGCGTTCCCCGACCGCGAGGGAGTCGAAGACCGCTGCGATCACGGCCAGGGTGCCGCACTCGACCAGGGCCAGCAGCCGCACCTGTGGATAGGGCCCCTGCCGGGCCTCGGTCACAGGCCGGGTGTACGCGGCGGAGTTCGCCGCACTGTCGGGGACGTTGAAGGTGGTGCCGTCCAGCGAGGTCAGACGCAGGTTCCGCCAGAACACCCCCGGCGTGGCCGGCGTGCCCTGCGCTCCGCGCACCCGGTCGAACAGCACCCGAAGCGCCCCCGCCCCCAGCCGGGAGCGGGCCTTGGTCAGCGACCCTGTCGATGCCGGACGCC
>NZ_NEUB01000632.1 GCF_002910825.1 Streptomyces sp. SM1
CGTTGGGGCCGGGGGCGGCGACGCGGTCGGTGCGGATGACGGTGCCGTCGAGGTTCAGATGCGTCAGCCCGGCCGCCTTCGCGCGTTCCAACGCGGTGGCGAGGTCCGGTGCCCCGGCCGCCAGAACGGTCAGCCCCTCATGGAGGTAGCGGTATGCGGTGGAGGCCGACAGGCCGTTGTCGCGGGCGAGTTGGGAAAGGCGGGTGCCGTCGATGAACCAGCGCAGGACGAGCACCGCCTGCGGGAAGCAGCCCAGCGCACGCCTGCCCCTGCGGGTTCCGGCCGCGACGCGGTGATCGCGCAGCAGCCGGGCCAGGTGCTCGGCGGTGGACCGCTTCACATCGAGCACCGCGGTGTATGTGACACTGGTCGGCACGTGAGGCCCCTCGGTCAGAACAATCCGTCGCAAGATCGTTCCTACCAGGGGCCTTACGTCTGCCCGGACTTGGGGACCGCACGGGCCGCAGCGCAAGCATCGCGATCACAGCGAGCGACGGGCGCTTACCGGGAAAGACTCACTATGTGCTGGCGGGGGCTACGCCGGTATTGGTGCATAACTCGAATGGCTTGTGCGGAACCGCGGCTCTGGATAATGGAGACTGGCAGCACATCGTTGACCGTCACCGGCCCGGAGGTGCACTGGTGGACGACGCGGCTGGAATCTTTACCGGCAAGGCGAAGCATGTTCGCCAGCGAATAGCCGACACAATCAATCTCGGAACGCCTAAGCCCAACACTCCGGATCCTGTTACAGGTGCAGCGCGCCCTGGCCAGATCTACGAGTGAGATTTCGGAACCCCTGTTGGGAGGGCTGGTTCGGCAAATGGTGGCGGCGAGCTAACTGGCGTCCGCGTAATCGTTAACGACGGAAAAATCGTGACGGCGTTTCCGTACTAGTGGGCAGCAAGTGAGGAAAAACGTGATTCATGTCTCCTTCTATCTCCCGGAGCCGGGTTCAGCCTGGATTAAGACCTGGGACGCCGCCAAGCAGGGCGATCCGGCTGCCGCCACGGAGATGGACCTCCGCTACAAGTACTTCGGGGTGAACTTCGAACTGGCGGTTGATGACACCGAGGTCGTCTCAAAGAAGAGATTTGTGACGCTCGTCGACCTGGCCTTGTCCCTTTCTGGTGCGGCGAAGCGAATCTCGTTGGGTGAGGATGCTGCGTTCGGGTTTACGGAAAGCGAGGAGGTTATTCATCTGCGCCAGGATGGTGATCTCATCGCGGTGAGCTCATCGAAGCGTCCTGTGCAGGCGTTCGTGGGACGCGAGGAACTCGTACGAGAGATTCTCATTTTTCTGAGAGCGGCACATTCTCGGCTGATCGCTGAAATTCCTGGATTGTCTGCAAATCCAGTTATTCAGCGAATTCCTCCGGAGTAGGTCGCCTGTCTCGGAGGGAATGAAGAATGAAATGCAGAGGCCCCGCTGGAGTGTTCCAGCGGGGCCTCTGCGGTCAGGGCTGACGCAAGGTCCGGGATTGAGATGTTTCCGCAGGTGAGCGGTC
>NZ_NEUB01000633.1:0-32066 GCF_002910825.1 Streptomyces sp. SM1
CCCAAGGCCGGGAAGTTAGCCTGTTTGTGCTGGTGGCAAGGGGGTTGAGGTCCAGGTTGTGGCTGCGTAGAGGCCGGGTCCGAGCTTGTGGATGAGCCCGGTGTTGGCCCATCGGGACAGTTGCCGATACATGGTGTGCAGGGTGACGTCGCCGAAGTGGGCGGCGATCTCCGCGGGTCTCCACAGCCGGTTCGGGTCGTCCTGCAGCAGGGCGAGGATGCGATGCCGTCGTCGCTGGGCCGGGGCGGTGTAGCGGTCGTCTCGGGAGACGGTGGGCAGAGGCGGCGGTTCGGGGCCGGGTTCGAGGACGGTGACGGCGAGGTCGGTGATGATGCGGCTGTGATCTGGGCGGCCGTCGTCGCGTCGCTCGCTGTAGCGGGACATCGGCGACTTGACCTTGCGGGTGCTGGTCCGGTGGCGGCGGGGCGCAAGGAGGCGGGACAGCACCCGGCGGCCGGTCAGTCCGAGGCGTCCTTGCTCGTCGGGAACGATCCCGGCGGCCTGGACGACCTGGTCACGGGCGGTCTGGAGTGCCACAGTGAAGCAGCAGCGGTCGGGGTCGGTGCCGGGGATGGACTCGGCGGCCTCGACCATCACGGTCCGTAGGGCCTGGTAGAGCGTGAGCAGGGCCCACATCTCCTGCTCGAGGCCGGCCCGGTCGTTCGAGCGGAGCTTCCGTCCGGCCATGATCGTGTGGCGGAGTGCGTAGTACGCGCTCTCGTGTTCCCAGCGCTCGTGGTAGAGCTTGATCAGCGTCGCCGCAGGGTGCCGGCGGGCGTCCGTCAAGGTGGTGACCAGCCGGTAGAAGCCGGTGAAGACGGTGCCGTCAGCGCAGGTCACCGTGATTTCAGCGTCGATGACCCGGACGCCCACAGTGCCGATCACCGACAGGTATGAGCCGTCGTCGAGACGGGCCAGGACCGGGGTGCGCCGGTTGCTGCGGAGCCGGCCCAGCACCTTCGCGCCAGTCGCGGTCGCCTGGGCGAGGAAGTCGTTGGCGTCGAAGCCCTTGTCCCACAGCACCAGCATGTCCGGCCTCAGCAGATGCAGCAGTCGGCAGGCATAGGCGGTCTCGCCCTCGTCGGTGGGGCCGAACACTGCGCCGATCATGGACCTTGTCCCGGTCTCGACCAGCGTCATCAACTCCAGCGTGGGATAGCCGTGATGGGCTGTCCGCCCGAGCCAGGCCCGATTGCGGGGTGAATCGGGCACCCGAAGCGAGCTGCAGCCATCGAAGGACACGGTCCGGTAGGCACCGAAGCGCACCCCCGGCGTGGTAGGGCGTGCCAGCAGCCCGGCGAGCACCTCGAACAGTGACCGAACCGGCGCGGCCCCCAGCCGTCGGCGAAGGTCCCGCAGGGCCTTCGTGCTCGGTGAGGCCACCGGTATGCCGGCCAGGCCGCTGGTGAGCTTGTCCCAGACCAGCCGGTAGCCGACCTCAGGGAACAGGCACATTGCGAGCAGGAAGTACATTCCGACCCGAGAGGGCAGGTCCCGCAGCCGCCGCTGCACCGTCCGCGTCTCCGCCAGCACCGCGTCCACGAGCTCGAACGGCACCACGGCGGTCAGCTCTCCCAGGTGGCCCGGGGCGAACCGGCCCGCGGCCACGGTCACCGTACGGGTGATGGCAGTCAGCGTGGACGGCAGGGCAAGATGAACCTGCAACGGAGCTCCTCACGTACAAGCTGTCTTGGTCGACTGCCTGTACCAACGAGCTCCGTTGTGCTTTCGCTTCGAACCCTCAATGTGCTTGCAGGACCTGCGAGAACGCTAACTTCCCGGCCTTGGGGAAAGGCCCCACCGAGAAGATCGCCGCCAGCAACCGCGGCCTCCCCATCCCCTCCGCGCAAGGCAGCGTGGCCGCATACCTGACGTACTGGCTGGAGAACGTCGCCCTCCACCACCTGCGCGAAACCACCCACACCCGCTACACCGCCTGCGTCGACCGGTACATCGTCCCCGGCCTGGGCAAGAAGAAGCTGGCCAAGCTCTCCGCCAAGGACGTCCGCACCTGGCTCAACCAGCTCCGCACCGCGTGCCAGTGCTGCGCGCGTGGCATCGATTCAAGCCGTGATGAGCCCCGCTGCTGCGCAGTCGGAACGTGCTGCTCCAAGCGGCTTTCTCCGCTGACGCTCACCTACATCCACTCCGTGCTCAAGTCCGCCCTGGAGCACGCCGTCCGCGAGGAAGAGATCCCGCGCAACGTCGCCCGCAACGTCCGCACCGGCACCCCACGGCCCCGACGCTTCGAACCCCTCACCGCCGACGAAGCCCGCCAGCTCCTCACCGCCGCCCAGGGCCACCGGCTACGCGCGCTGTTCGAACTCGCTCTTCACACCGGACTCCGCAAGGGCGAACTCCTCGGCCTGCGCTGGGAAGACCTCGACCTCGACGCTGGCACCGCCGCAATCCGCCGAACCTTGCAGCGCACCAGCACCGGCGGGCTCACCACGCTGCCCACCAAGACGCGGGCCTCCGAGCGCCGCATCGCTCTCCCCGCCCGCTGTGTCCAGTCGCTGGAGCACCACCACGAGCAGCAGAAGCGCGAGCGGGAGGCCGCGGGCACCACATGGCAGCACGACGGGCACGTGTTCACCACCGCGCAGGGCCGACCGATCGACCCGACCAACCTCACCCGCACCTTCCTCACGCTCCTCCGCAAGGCCGGCCTCCGCCGCATCCGCTTCCACGACCTCCGGCACTCCACCGCCACCCTGCTGCTGGAACAGGGCGTCGAACTCGTTGTCATCAAGGAACTCCTCGGCCACGCCCACATCGGCGTCACCGCCGGCGTCTACGCTCACGTAAGGCTCCGCCTCCAGCGCGATGCCATCAACGCCCTCGGCACCGCACTCGTCGACCGGGAGACCACCGAGACGGCACGATCCGACGGCGATGAACCGCCACCCTGTACCGCGCTCGTCCGCTGACGTTGCCGTCAACTACTGCCGTCACCCCACGCAGAAGCCCCGCCAGGATGCACCTGACGGGGCTTCAGTTTGCTTCTGTCACCTAGCGAAGTAGGCGGGGCATCGGGCAACGAGGCTCACGCCCAGCCAGCGCGAGAATGGCGCGAACCTCCGACAGTTCGGAGTTGATCACCTTCAATTCTCTGCCGACAGGAAAAGTCGACCCTGCCGCACATCTAGCCACTCATCCTTTGCGAGCGCGGCACTGGCGAATGGGATAGCCCGCAGGGACCGAGTCGAGTCAATCACCGGAGATCCACAGATAACCTCTGCGCCTGACCACTCCGTCTAGAGTGGACTTGAATTCCACCGCATCACTCTTTGCGTCGAAATTTCGCTCAATCAAGAGGTTAATTTCACCCATTACCCGCACCAGCTGAGGAGAGTTGAACATTGTGTCACCATGAAGATGAACTCCCGCCAGAAGGGCATCAGCATCAACGTGCGGCAAGATCGCTTCGAGGTAAGCCCCAGCCTCCCTACCTGCATACACCCGCTGATGATTCTGATCTTCGATGTAGACCGTAAGGCCCATTAAAACTCCCACTCTATTTCGTGGGGTCGGCTCGCAAAGATCGAGCCGACCCCACGAACAATCACCTAGGCACTACCGGCTTCGGAATGGGGTGCATTGTGATCACGCCGCCGTACTTGTCTTGAACGACTCGATACCACGTCGTGGGCAGCCCACCAGCATCGTCCGATAGGCGACCGATCACAGTACCCGCATTGGCGTCGCGCTCAAAGTTCCCGTTCGCGTTCGGGCCATGACACTTGCATCGATTTGCGTTATCCACCAGGTCGTCCAAGTCCACGTCCGAATTGAAGACGCTCTTGTCAGAAGTGACCTGACGCCCTCCGGGCATGTGCCTACCCCGCACGTACGCCTCAGAGGCATCATCGAGCATCGCATCAACACAGTTTGCATTGTGAACGAGGACCGGCGTCTGCCCCGCCAGCACATAGTACGTGTGCTACGCGGGCCCGCTCTATCTGCGTATTCGCAGATCAGCGGCGGTTTCGGGTTCCGCTGGCGTCCGTGGTTGTGCGGGGGAATCCGTGGGTGTTGCCGTCGGTACTGCCGTCAAGAGCGCGAGGGCGCACGGTGACGCTGCCGCTGGCGGAGTGTCGGCGCAGGGGGACTTTACTGCCACGCGCCGGGCTGGGCGCGGAGTATCGCTCGGACGGTCTGCTCGTAGTGCTGGTGGCCGGTCTGAGCGCAGTGTCCGGCGATCCAATGCGTCAGCTCGTCCGGGGTGTGCAGGGTGCCGGATGTGGCACCGCAGTTACTTTCCTCGCCGGTGACGCAGACTGCCGTGAAAACCGACAGTGCCAGGGGGTCGGGGACGGTGGTCACGTGGTACTCGCGGAAGCGGTAGCGCCCCCGTGCGGCGTCGCGGACCGGTGCGTCGGTCTCCGCAGAGTCAGGCACCCTCGTCCACCTCTTCCTCTTCCGGGTCCGGGAGGCGCCGCCCGCGCGAGTCGGCTACTCGGAGCGCGTCCGCCAGGGCCTCGGTCAACCGGCAGGCCAACCAACGGTATTCGGTGGCCGACAAAGTCGGCACTCCGGGAGCCGTGGCTTCTCGGGCGTACTCCAGCAGTTCCTGGCCCATGCTGAGCTGTACTGTCTCGATGCTGTCAGCGAGGGTGGAGAGGTAGCCCCGGCCGTCGGTGCTCAGGTAGCAGGGCTTCCCCTCCGGGCTGGTCCATGGCAGTAAGCGGGGACCACCCCCACCCGACGCGGCGTCGTACAGCTCTCTGCGACGCATGCGGTCGGCATCGCTCCTGGGCTGGCTCACTGGGCACCCCCGGCCTGGGTCACTGATGGTGGACACACCGACCGTAGGCACTGACTGACTGTCACCCCAGACGAGAGCCATGGCAGTTCGCGACTCTTGGTTCGCGAACTGCCACGCTGCGTGGCAGCTACCCGACGACGCCCAGGTAGTCGGCCATTTCACGCATCTCCGTCGTGAGGGTGCGCTTGCGCTTGCCCAGGATCTCCTGCATGGTCTCGGCGGCCCCGTTCTGGTGCCGCAGCCACTGCGGGGCGGCTTCCCGAGCGCGGGTCAACTCGTCCATGGCGGCGGACAGGTCGCCGGTCCGGGTGTGGGCGCGCGCCACATCGAGGGTGAAGCGGTTCCCGTCGTTGGTGCTGGGCCTGCCCAAGCGCCTCCACGCCTTGGGCGACAACTCCTCCTGCTCGCCCGCCTTGCGCACCACCGCACGGGCGTCGCCGATGACCAGAGAGTCTTCAAGTGCCTTGACCGCGACGGTAACCGGCCCGAAGACGGACCAGTGCCGGGAAACATTGCGATGTGCCGTCCCAACTGCGGTTGCCGCGACCCGGGCGGCCTGACGGTACGCCTTCGCCTCGTCGGGACGGTTGTTCCTCGCGGCTGCGGCGGCGGCCTCCATCGCCAGGCCGCCCCACACCGCGTAGTGGTCCGGCTCGGCCCCGGTGATCTTCGGCTCCACCGCGTCCATGCTCCGGGCGGCGACCTGTTCCGCCTCATCCAAGCGGCCCTGCCTCACCAACAGCCAGCACATGCAGCCGACACCGGAGCCCGCCGCAAGCATGTCTCCGGCCTGACGGGCGTCCATGATGGCGCCGCGCACAGCGGCGTACGCGATGTCGTACTGCCGTACCTGGGTGAGGTAGGTGCCGGCCAGACGCAGCGCCTCGGCGCGTGCCAGCAGGGCCTGCCGGTGCTCGTCCCCGCTGTCGTAGTAGGCGACGGCTTGTGCGGCATCACGCAGCAGGCCCGGCAGTTGGGCCGCGACACTCTTGTAGCTGTCGGAGAAGTACAGCACCCGTGCGTCTTGCAGCGTCCGCCGGAAGGTGCGCAGATTCGGCTCCTCGCCCACGGCTTCGGCGTCCTGGTCCACGAGCCCGACGGCCGGGGTGAGGGCGGCGCGGAGCTGGATCAGGTTGACGCGGTTCGGCTCCTCGGTCCGCCCGACGGGCTCCGGGGCATCCGAGGCCATCAGCGCGGCCGTGGTCACGCCCAGTGCGCGGGCAAGCGTATGCAGGGTCTCCATGCGGAGAGTGCCGCCCTGCTCAGCCTTGCGCACCGTGCCCGGCGATACGCCTGCGGCATGGGCCAGTTCCTCCTGGCTCATCCCCGCGCGACGCCGGTACTTGCGGACGTTGTCGGCCAGCTCCGTAGTCATCAACTCACCACCTCCCACTCCACGGTACGCCCGGCCAGCACATCACCCGGGGGCGATCCGGCAGGCACCCACCCACAGGGGCTACCCCACGACCTGGCGCGCCGGAACTCCGGCAGGATCGGGGCCTGAGCGGGAGGGGTCCCTCGTCGGTCGGGCAGCTTCGCCGGACCAGGGTTCCCCGGGGGCCGCCAAGGCTCACCTCGTGACGCGTGCGCTCGGCCTTGGCGGCCCCCGGGGGTTCCTGGTACGCCTCCGGTGACCGGGCGACGAGGGACCCCTCCCGCGACCTCGACCCCACACCACGACGAAGCTGCACCCGCACTCGGGCCCCCTGCCCCTCAGAGAGAGGGCCGGGGTCTGGGGCAGCGCCCCAGGTGCTTCGCTGTGCTGGCTGTTGCGCGCCCGGACCGGCGGGGCCGTCGCCAGCGGGGCGGAGACAGGAGCGGGCGGCGGCCCCGCGGGGCCGGAGCGCGCGCGGGCCGCGCCAGCGGACCGCCTTGAACAAGTAAAGAAACTCTGAACAGCTCACCCATGGGCCGAGCTGTCAGCCTGACCGTCAGGGGCCCTGCTGACGGCGCTTCTTCGCGTCGGCGAGTCTCTCTTCGAGTTCCTTGCGGGCGGCTGCGGGATCGTCGTGGAGCGGTGGCGCGAGTTGGCCACGGCGGGCCAGTTCGCGGGTGATCTTCCGGCCCTTCTCGACCGCTGCTTGGTAGGCCGTGCGGGTCTGGTTGAGCTCGTCATGGATTTGGTCGGCAAGCGCTTTGAGGTCGGCGTCGGCGAGATGTGCGAATTCGCCGGCAGCCCTGTGGGCCTGGCGTTCGGCCTCCTCGCGCTGGAGGTGCTGGACGACCTTGGAGCTGTAGTTCTTGCCGGGTGTCGGGGCGGTGCGGACGAAGACGCCGCGCCCCTTGACGGCGTAGATCAGCCCCTCGCTCTTGAGGAGGCGAAGGGCGTTCTGCGCGGTGGAGTTGGCGATGGTGAACCGCTCTTGCAGCTCACGCGCGGAGGGCAGCTTGCTACCCGGGGGGAAGAGTCCTTCCTTGATCTCTTCGCGCAGGGTGTCCGCGGTCCGGACGAAGGGGGGGCGGTTGTCCTCTGCGCGGGCCGAACGCCACCCAGGAGGGAAGGGGCCATCTCCTGCCGCGCTTTCGTCGCCGTCCTTTTCTCCGGTGTCCTGTTGGTCAAGGGGCAGGCTGACGTAGCTGCCCCGGCCGAGGACGGAGTAGACCAGCCCCTCCTGTCGCAGGACGCGCAGGGCGTTCTGGACCGTGGAGCTGGCGACACCGAACCGCTCTTGCAGCTCGCGCGCCGACGGCAGGCGCTCACCGGGCTGGAGTTCGCCGCTGAGGATGGCGGCCCGCAGCACTTCGGCGGCCTGGAGATAGGGGGGCCGCGGGTCGTCGTCCAAGGGCAAGGTCATGGGCCAACCGTAGCGTCCGTAGCGCCTGCCGCACACGCCCACACCACCATCCTTATCGACCGTCCCACCTATGCGTGCGTTGCATCTATATCGCCGTAGCGCTATGATCGTCATCGAGTCGATCAAGCGGCTCCATCGAACGAGGATGTGATGGCATGGCCATGACCCGTATCCGTGTTGCCCTGCTGCCGTCGGCGGTGTGCATCGCGGGCACCGAACCGGCGCTGAAGATCAAGGACACTCAGACCGGGGAGGTCGCCACCGACCGGGAGACCGGCGCGTCGCTGTACACGGTGACCGTGATGCTCATGGAGGACGGCCGCGCCGAGGTCCTGAAGATCACCGTCCCGGAGACGGGCCTGGCGGCCGGGCTCAAGCCGGGGGCGATGGTGCGGCCGGTGGAACTGTTCGCGACCCCGTGGGCGCGGATCTTCAACGGTCAGCTGTCCGACGGCGTCGCCTACCGGGCCGCCCGTCTGGAGCTGATCACCGTGGAGGCAACCCAGTGACCCGCTTCGAACGCCGCGTGCCGGAACGGGAGTTGTCTCCGCTCCGGCCGCTGCCGGAGACCGAGGGCAAGGCCACCTTCGCCGTCTCGGCCGCCGTGCTCGATCTACTCGGCCTCAGCCCGGAGCAGGCGGCCCGCCTCGACCTGGCCCACGTGCTCCACCTGATACACGAAGAGGGGGCCTGACATGGAAGCCACGGGATACGCGACGGTTGCGCTGCTGGTCTCAGTCGTGCTGGTCGGCGCGTGGCTGCTGATGACGGTGATGCGCTACGTCCGCGCAGACAAGGGCACGCGGGTCAGCATGCGACAGGCCGTGCGAGTGCGCTGGGGCTGGGTACGCCTCGCGCGGATGGCCAAGCTGACGGTCACCGACAAGACCCCGAGCCTGCTCGCGCAGATCACCGCCCAGAAGGACAGTCCCCCGCCCGCTCCCCGGGTGCTGACTCCGAAGATCAAGGTCAAGCCCGACCAGTTCGGGGTGATCGTCCGGGCGCGCACGCTGCCGCAGGTCGGGCTGGAGGAGTACCAGAAGTCGGCCCGGTTCCTGGCCGATGCCTGGCGGTGCACGCGGGTGTCCGTGCTGCCGGATGGCCCCGGCATGGTGGTGATCCGGGGCGTGCGCTCGGACCCGCTGACCACGCCCACCACTCACCGGCCCACTGGTCGTCCACCTGCGGATCTGACGCGCTGGGAGCTGGGCGTGGACGAGTACGCCGCGAAGGTGTGCGTGTCCCTGGCCAACGTGCCCGGGGTGACGGTGGCCGGCGTCCCGGGTGCGGGCAAGACCTCAGGGGTCAACAAGTTCGTCTGCGACTTCGCACCGTCGGCCGCCGTGCAGATCGCGGGCGCGGACGGAAAGGTGTCACGGGCCTCGGAGGGCGACTACGCCGACCTGGTCAAGCGGATGTTCGCCTTCTGCGGCGACGACCTGGACGAGGCGAACGCGCTGTTCAAGCGCCTGGTGGAGCTGCGCAAGCGGCGCTCGGCGACCATCCGGGACGTGCTGGGCGTGAAGAACATGTGGCACGTCGACCCCTCTCCTGACTGGCCGCTCACGGTCCTGATCATCGACGAGGCGCACACGTACTTCCGCGAGTACAAGGGCAGCGACGCCACCACCAAGCGCCTGGCCGCGCTGACGGCGGAGAACGCCCGGCTGGTGGAGGACCTGGTCAAGAAGGGCCGCAGCGTCGGCATCCTGGTGATCCTGATCAGCCAGAAGACCAGCGGCGACGCCATCCCCACCTTCATCCGCGACGTGTGCCCCATCGGGCTGTCCTTCGCACAGAAGACCGTGGAAGCCGCGGTCGCCGCACTCGGCGAGGACATCCGCAACTGGCCCGACGCCAGCCCGGTCACCTTGCAGGACCCCGCCTACGTCGGCGTCGCGGTGATGGCGATGCAGGGCCGCCCCGGCTACACCCGCATCCGCACCCCCTACGTCTCCGACGCCGACACGGCCCGCGTCGCCGAAGCCACCTCGCACCTGACCGCCGACCCGGACCTCTGCCTGGACGCCCTCCTCGCCGCGACCGGACGGACCGCGGAACCCCTGCCGTCGCTCACCAAGTAACCGTAAAAGCCCACACTGGAAGAGAGGTTGAGGACATGGCGGAGGAACGGTTCACCCGGCGCACCGTGACCGTGGTCATGGCGGTCATCGCGGCCCTGGCCTTCGTCTTCTCCTTCGGCAACGTCTGGGCACTCGCCCTGCGACTCGGCGTCCCCCACCCGATCGCGCCACTGATCGCCCCCATGGTCGACCTGTCCGTCGTCGGGCTCCTGGTCGCACTGCGCTTCCTCGCCCTGCACGGCGTCCCCAAGCATGAGCTGAAGGCCGGCACCCGGCTGCTCCACCTGTGCGGCCTACTCACCCTCGCCCTGAACACCGCCGAACCCCTGCTGACCGGACGCTACGGACGGGCCTGCCTCGACACCGTGGCCCCGCTCCTGCTCCTCGGCTGGGGCCACGTCGGCCCCGCCTTCCTCGCCCAGTTCCACACCCACACCCACCCCACCCCGCCCCTGGAGGCCGCCTTCCCCATCCTGGAACCGGTGCCCGACGAAGCACCCGCACCCGAGCCCCGGACGCCCGCCCCTGTCGAGGAACTGGAGCCCACTCCGGCTCCGGCCACTGCTCCGCCCGCCGCCGCCAAGATAACTCAGCCTGCCTCCGGCCCGGCTCTGCCGGTCGCCCTCCTGGACGCGGCCCGGCGCATCGCGGACACCCACCGCGCCGAGCACGGAACACCGATCAGCGCCGCCCACCTGGGCGCGCGCATGGGCGTCGCCCTGCCGGTGGCCACCGCCGCACTGGTTCAGCTCTGAGCCCCGGCCATCCCCGGCCGCATCCCCCTCGCTGAACCCACACTCACCCCCGGGCCTGGTTCGCCATGCCCCGAGCAGCACCAACACGCCTACAGATCCGGCTGGTTGCTGCTCGGGGCCACCACCCCGGACAGAAGGGAAACGCCCCGAATGGTCACCCTGGACCTGCGCCACGTGGCAAGCCCCGCCGTACGGGACCTTCTCCACCTGGTCAACCACCCCGATTTCGACCACGCACAGCAGCAGATCGAACACCTCGGCGGCTGCACCGAACCCGTCCGCCTGACCGGCCACAGCACCACCATCGACACCACGACCGGCGAGGTGCTGCGCTCCTACACCTCTTCCGACGAGCCCACGGGCAGCCTGCTCACCGCGTGCGGCAACCGCCGCGCCTCGCGCTGCCCTGCCTGCTCCCGCCTCTACGCCGCCGACACCTACCACCTCATCCGCGCCGGCCTCTCCGGCGGCAAGACCGTGCCTGACACAGTCCGCACCCACCCCCGCGTCTTCGTCACCCTCACCCCGCCGTCCTTCGGCCCCGTCCACAACCGCCTCACCACCCCCGGTGGCGATGTCCGGCCCTGCCGCTGCCGCAAGATCCACGAACTTAACGACGCCCTGATCGGCACGCCGCTGAACCCGGCGACGTACGACTACGCGGGCGCGGTCCTGTTCAACGCCCACGCCTCTGCCCTGTGGGGCCGCTTCACCACCTACCTGCGCCGTGAGATCGCCGCCGGGCTCGGTATGACCCAGAAGGCCGCCCACACGGTCCTGCGGGTGTCCTTCGCGAAGGTCGCCGAGTACCAGCAGCGCGGTCTGGTCCACTTTCACGCCGTCATCCGGCTCGACGGCCCGGACGGCAGCAGCCAGCCCTCGCCGCCGTACGCCACCGTCGCCGTGCTCGCTGAGGCTGCCCGCGCCGCCGCTGCGCGGGTCCGCGTCACAGTGGAGTCGGATGCAGTCGGGGAACGCGAACTCGGATGGGGCGAACAGTTCGACGTGCGCGAGATCGCCTCCTTCGGCACCGACGCCGAATTTACCGACCAGGCCGTGGCCGCCTACGTGGCCAAGTACGCCACCAAGTCCGCCGACGCCTCCGGCACCCTCGACCGCACCCTCCTCTGCCGCCCCTGCCAGGGACGCGGCGCCACCCTCCTGCCCCACGGCACCCCGCTCCCGTGCACCGCCTGCGACGGCACCGGACAGGCCCGCCCGCTGACCCGGCTCCCCGTCGCCCGGCACGTCCGGCAGATGATCCGCACCTGCTGGGAACTGGGCAAGCTGCCGGAATTCGCCCACCTCAAGCTCCGGAAGTGGGCGCACATGCTCGGCTTCCGGGGCCACTTCTCCACCAAGTCCCGCAGCTACTCCACCACCCTGGGCGCGCTGCGTGACGTCCGCCGCGCCTGGCGCACCGAACAGGCCCACGCCCACGCCGGACTGCCCGAACCAGACCCGACGACCACACTCGTCGTCGGCCGCTGGGACTACCTCGGCTCGGGCTACAGCCCCGGCGCGGCCCTCCTTGCCGCCGGCGTCTGGCATCGCAGGGAACTGGAACGGCAGTTCGTGGCCGAAGGGGGCTGCTGATGGCCTCGCCCCCGCTCGCTGTCCTCCACGCGGAAGTGGCACCGGCGCTGGATCTGCTCACGGTGCCCCAGGTCATGGCCCGTCTCCAGCTCGGCCGCTCCGCCGTCTACGACCTGCTCCGCACCGGCCAGCTCGCCTCGATCACCCTCGGCCGCGCCCGCCGCATCCCCACCCACGCCCTCACCGACTTCATCCGCACCCGCATGGAACAGGAAGCCGCCTGATGACCACAGCCCGCCCCGCTCCGTCCCGCCGCTCCCGCGCCCGTGCGAACGGTGACGGGACCATCTACCAGCGCAAGGACGGGCGCTGGGAAGCCGCCGGATACGTGCTGGCCCCCGGCAACACCCGTAAGCGCGTCCGGGTCTACGGCGCTACCCGTAGAGACGCGATGACCAAGCTCACCGAGAAGATCGCCGCCAGCAACCGCGGTCTCCCCATCGCCGCAGCCGACAGCACGGTGAACGCCTACCTCGCGTACTGGCTGGACGGCGTCGCCGTTCACCACCTGCGGGAGAACACTCACACCCGCTACGCCGCCGCCATCCGTCTCCACCTCAATCCCGGCCTCGGAGTCAAGAAACTCGCCCGGCTCACCACCCGCGACGTGCGCACCTTCCTCAACGGGCTGCGCACCGCCTGCCAGTGCTGCGCCCAGGAACGGGACTCCGTCCGGCGGTCCTGCTGCGCCATCGGCCAGTGCTGCGGAAAGCGGCTCTCGCCGCTGACCGTGACGTACGTCCACGCCGTGCTCAAGTCCGCTCTGGAACACGCAGTCCGCGAGGACGAGCTGCCGCGCAACGTCGCCCGGAACGTCAAGACAACCACGCCCCGCCCCAGGCGCTTCCAGCCCCTCACCGCCGCCGAAGCCCGGCAACTCCTCCATGCGGCCAACGGAGACCGGCTTCACGCCCTGTACGAACTCGCTCTGCGCACCGGACTCCGCAAGGGCGAACTCCTCGGCCTCCACTGGGAAGACCTCGACCTCGACGGCGGCACCGCCACCATCCACCGCTCCCTCCAGCGGACCCGCAGCCAGGGTCTGACCGTCCTGAACACCAAGACCCTGGCCTCCGAGCGCCGCATCGCCCTCCCCACCGAATGCATCAACTCCCTCAAGATCCACCAGGAACGGCAGCAGGAAGAGCGCCAGGCTGCCGGAACGAGCTGGACGGACAACGGACTCGTCTTCACCACCCCGAAAGGCAGGCCGCTCGACCCCACCAACCTCACCCGCCGCTTCCGCCGCCTCCTACACGGCGCGGAACTCCGGACGATCCGCTTCCACGACCTCCGGCACTCGACCGCCACCCTCCTCCTGGATCAGGGCGTCGACCTCGTCGTCATCAAGGAACTCCTCGGCCACGCCCACATCGGCGTCACCGCCGGCGTCTACGCCCACGTCCGACTCCGCCTCCAGCGCCAGGCCATCGACACCCTCGGTAGTATCCTCAGCCAGACCGACGCCCCGGACGACCCACCCACCGCAACCGTCGTCCGCTGACGTTGCCGTCACCGTTGCCGTCAAACGACCAAAGGGGCCCCGCCGGAGATCACTCCGGCGGGGCCCCTTTGCTTTCTTCTATTTCCCCCATAATTCAATCGCCAGGAAATTGCGCAATCAAACCAAGGGTATGCGGAACGCATCAATCCCAGCGCCCGATTCCATCTACCCAGACGAAGAAGTGCCGCTCGCTGGAATCTTATAGGCGGCCGCAATGCTCTCATCGAAAATCACGACTAGCGCATCAGGCATATAGGTGAATCCCGCCCCGTCGGATTCACCTAGCGCAATCACCAGGCTCGACTTATCGGAGAACCCGAAGCGGTACGCCCAAGGCATTTCTGGGCATCCCTCGTTAGGGACATGCCAGGCGGCTCCGAGGCTGGCGATCGACACACCGAGGAACCGGCTCCAATCGATGTGATTACTCACATCAATAGGGTCTCCAAGCGATTTTGCGCCCGACTCTCCGGGGCCCCTGAACTCGATCGCCATGCCTTCATTGAAACCATCCATCGCCCAGGCCAGAACCAGCACGGACCCGCTCTCCATGCCCAGCTCAACGGCCATGTCGACTTCGTGAGCGCGATCTTCTCTATGCCCTTCGGGCCAGCTGTTCCCACGCAACGCCACATAGCGGACCGTTCGCACGACCTCGCCTGCGATAGCTTCCTGGAGTTCAGCAACACTGGCACCATTGTGGGCCCGAGCATCCCACGGCTGGATTGCCAACATTTCTAATACCGCCCAAAGTATTGGAACTGACCATTTGCGTCGAACGTCGCCCCGATTCCGCGCCCACCGGCCGGATCCGGCATGATGTACCGCGACCCGCCAGCGAAGTTGCCAGAATTCACAGGCGACGTAGCGGTTTTCGGGTTGGTCAGAATGTCATCCAGCAGATCCTGACCGGCCGATTTCAACTGCTTCCCTGGAACCACAGGCAGATCCCCGCGGTTCATGTGCTTCTGATACTCGCGTCCTGCATGAGTCGTCTTCCCCTTGGCCGCGCGCATACCGCTCTGCGAAAGAGCGTCCAGATCAGGGCAGCCGCCGGAATTGTGAACGAGTACCGGAGTCTTGCCAGCCAGCACATAGTACGTGTGGATGTGGTTGATCGTCAGGTCGTAGGTACGTTGCCGCTCTGTGTACTTGCGCACGCCAACTACGGTCACGGCATGACCATCCACGGTGCGGATGGTCATGCCGGGTTCCAGTTGGCCCGCATCCACCCATCGACTCTCAGAGCTGGACCAGAAGGGGTGGGTGGTCGTTGCCGCCAGCACAGCGACACCGTCGCTCGTCGCCAGCGAGATGTCGACGAAGTGCTTGTCGTCTTCCGTGACGATGGTGCCGACGACTTCCCGAACAGTGGTCTCCCCTGTCACGGGGTCAGTGACAGTAACCTTCTCGCCGACTTCGACATCCTCGATGGGTTTCGTGGTGCCATCTGCCAAGAGAACTTCGGTACCTGGTACGAAGCTGTGAGTGGAACTGACCAAACATGCAATAGGTACACTGTCACTCTTCTTCAGGGCTTGCACAAAGGCTTTGCCTATAACCTTGAGCACTTTGCCAACGGCAGCGGTACTAGCCGTTACCGTCACATCCACTGCTGCCGCCTTGCAGCCATTACCCTTGAAGCACTCGACATAGTTTCGGACACCGAGGACTTCGAGAATATCCACCTCGGGGTTTCCGCCAAACCACCCGAGCTTTCCGGCTGCGGAACAAAATGCACTAAACGAACCGCCACATTGCGCGCGCGCCCAGTTTTTCAGGTTGGAATCGTAGGAAAGGTTCTCGTGATAATAGGGGAAATTCTCCACGAGTTCTTCCTGGGTGGGAATGTATACACCCTGGATGGTAATGGAGCCCCCATAGGCCCTGACGGTCACGGGCTCATCGTGGGCAGACCCACCAACCTTGTTCTTCTGAAAAGCGTTTCCGCCACCGGTGGGGTTCCCGTTAACAGAGAGACTTCCGTCAGCATGGGTCTGCACGCCGGTTCCGCAGCCTTCGCTGAACCCTTTCCCACACGCCAGGCCAAGCCCCGTGGGGTCGGAGAAGAAGAGGGGGTTCTGGGCTGCGTAGGTGTAGCCGTTGAGGGTTTGTGGTTTGTCGAGTTCCAGGAGGGGGTCGACGCTGATGAAGCGGCCGGTTGACGGGTCGTATTCGCGGGCACCGAGGTGGGTCAGCCCGGTGGTCTTGGTGTCGTCGGTGCCGCCGACGAAGCCCTTCGTGCCTGGCCAGTCGGTCGGTGCTGTGCCGCGGAGGCCGCCGAAGGGGAGGGTGCGGCGGTGGGTCAGCTGCTGGGTGGCGGTGTCGATGGCGAGCTGGGCGGTGCCGTGGTGGTCGGCCAGGGTGATGGAGACGCCGCCGTCATCCTGCTGGACAGCCTGGTGGCCGCCGCCGAGGTCGAAGTAGCGCGTGGCTTTCGGGGTGGTGGATCCCTTGGCCAGGGTGATTTCGGTCGCGCCCAGGTAGAGGGTGGTCTCGGTCGGTGTCCGGGCGATGAGGCGGTTGCCCTCGGTGTCGTAGAGGTATTCGGTGACCTTGTCGCTGCTTCCCTCCACCGGCTCAGTGACCTTGGCGAGGTGTCCTTCGGCGTCCCAGGTGAGCTTCTGGGTGTCGCCGGCGAGCGTGCGGGTCGCGGTGTTGCCGGCTTCGTCGTAGGTGTAGGTGTCCTTCGACTCTCCCGTCGGACCCGCTGTGGTGACCGAGGTCAGAGTGTGCGGCTGAGCATTGGGCGCGCCGGGGTAGGTGTAGGTGCGGTTCGTGTCCTTGGCCGTGTTGCCGGTGACATCGTGGATGACTTCGGTCTGGCGGTTGCCCGCTTTGTCATACGTGTACGAGTGCCAGTAGGGGGCGGGACCGCCCAAGGACGTGCCACTGGGGGCGGTGGAGCAGGTCGGAACGGCCTGGGTCCATGCTTCGGTCAGGCGACGCAGTCCGTCGTAGGTGAAGCACTGGGTGTCGGTACCGGAGCGGGATACGTCCGATACGGACAGGACGTTGCCGGCTTCGTCGTAGCGGTAGGTGTTGTGCTGATCGACGCCGTTTATGCCCTGACGGTCGATGCGCGAGGTGGCCAGGCGCTGGGTACCCCACTCATAGGTGTTGTTGGCTTCTACCTTCGTACTGCTCCCGTGGGACAGTTCGTAGGTTTGGGGCTTGCCTGTGAGGCTGTAGCTGACGGTGGATCCGATGCTCTGCCTGCTGCTCGTACCGATGAGGCGCAGGGTCTGGTCCTCGTAGGTGTACGTGACAGAAGTAGCAGGCAGACCACCGGCCTTGGGGTAGCCATTGCCTTTGACCAGGCCGGTGACGTCGTAGGTTGCGGTGCTCAGATAGGTGCCTTGCAGGGCGCCTTCGGCAGCGGGGATCGTGATGGAGGTGCGCTGCGGGCGGTAGAGGCGGTCGTAGGCGACGACCTTGCTGGTGTAGGCGCTTCCGTCGTCGTACCGGGTGGACTCGGCGAGGTGGCCCTTGGCTCCGCTGATGGTGTCGTAGACCCACTCGGCGCGGAGGGGTCCGGTAGATGAGCTCTCACGGAGTTCCGTCTGCCGGCCGAGGCCGTCGTAGGAGTACCACAGGGTAGGCGCGTCGGCGTTGGGGCGTGAGTCGTCGGTAGTGACCAACTGACCACGGTCGTCGTACTCGCTGACGGTCGTGCCCTTGTCCGGGTCGACGGACTTGGTCTGCCGACCGAGCAGGTCGTAGGTGTAGGTCCATGAACTGCCGGCCGGGTCCGTGATCCGGTCCAGCTCGCCACGCGGTGTGTACCGATAACGGGTCGTGTCGTAGGCCGCGGTGGCGCTGCGGGTGTGGTGCTGGCGTAGTTCGGTGGTCTGTCCGCGAGCGTCCGTGAGGACGGTGGTGGCGGTGCCGCCGACGGGCGGGATGGTGGTGACGCGGTCGCCGCCGTACAGGGTCCTGGTGATGCCGAGCACGGTACCGCCGTCGCCGTTGCCGGCGATCTGCTTGCTCTCCACGGCCCTGCCGAGGCCGTCGTAGGCGGTGCGGTTCTGTGTCTCGACGCTGAGGGCGTCATCCGGCAAGAACAGCTCGGTGGAGGGTGCGTCGACGATGTAGTAGGTGGCCAACTCGTAGGTCGCCAGCCCTCGCTCGTCATAGAAGGTGTCGGTGAGCAGGGCTCCGCCGTCCGGGCCGGGGTCCTGGGTCTGACGTGGCCGCAGGAAGCCGTCGTAGAGGACGTAGGAGGTGCTCTGCACGCTCCTGTTCCCGATCGTCCTGGTGCCGACGGCGACGGGCTCGCCCTCAGTGATCGTGTAGGTGAACTCGTAGGTGGGGGTCTGATCGGTTCGACGGTCAGCCAGCCAGACCTTGGAGGAGCGGCCCAGCGCGTCGTAAGCGAAATTGGTGACCTTGTCGTTGGTGTCGCTCTGGGTCAGCGGCAGTCCTCGCAGGACCTCGTGGGTGGTGGTCGAGGTCTGTGCCGTGGACGTGTCGCCCGGCGTGGCGGGGGGTGTGGTGGTTTCGACGGTGGTGGGGAAGCCGGTCGTGGGGGTGCGCACCGTGGTAATGGTGCGGCCGTCGTCGCGCGGGGTGCGGGTGAGGGCTCCGGCCGCCGTCACGGTCACGTTCGCGGTGAGGTCGGTGCTGGTGAGAGTGCGGCCGTATCCGTCATGGGTGGCGCCGGATTCGAGGTAGACGGCGGTGGTGCCGTCGTACTTCTTCAGCACCGCGGTGGCTGTGGCGTCGCCCTTGCTGGGATCCGCGCCGTAGGAGCCGCCGTCGTAGGCGGAGCGTATGTCGGAGATCACGTCTCCCGGGCGGCTGGGGGTGGTGCCGCATCCTGTGGAGACCGTCTCGACCCGGGACGGCAGGCCGAGGATGTTCTTGCTGGTGTTGGCGGTGTAGGTGGTGCGGGTGCAGGTGTTGTCGTCCACATCGCTGTTGTCGCCGTGGTCATCCACCTGTACGACACGGCCGGCCACGGTGTCGTAGGTGGTGGCGGAGGAGGTCGTGCGCCACTCGGCGCCTACGCCGTCGTCGAGCGAGGTCCAGGTGCGGCTGTTCGCGGTGCCGGTGAAGTTGGCCGTCACTGTGCCCCAGGAGCGTTCCTTCTTCGCCGTCTGGTGGTGCCACGGCCGGTTGACCGTCTTGCCGAGCACCTTGCCGCCAGGACCGGAGTACGTGACGGTCTTGTAGGCGAAGCCCGCTGCCGACTCGTGGTCGGTGATCGGATCCCCTTCGCCGGCGCCGAGAGAGACCGTGACGTCCTTGGTGCCGCCCGAGGTGTTCTTGCGGTCGCCGTCCATACCGCGCAGGAAGTAGCTGTCCTGCTGGGACTTCATGGCCGGGGCGCCGCCATGGCCGCCGGTCTGCACCCTCACATGCCCGTAGCCGCGCCACTGGGACCAGGTCTTGAACTTCTCCTTCGTCAGGCCGTCGTCATCGTCGTAGTGCCAGGCGGCACCGCCCAGGTAGCTGTAGCTCGTGACCTGGTCGGGAGCTCCGCCCGTGCGATCGGTGGCGATCACCGAGGTGACGACGTACTTGTTGAACCACTGCAGTTCGGGATCGTCGCTGGCGCTACCGCCGATGTACTGAGGGAAGCACCGGGTGGTGTTGGTCTCGGGCGTCGGCAGCGCGCTGAAGGAGCAGGCCGGTGCGGAGTAGTCGACGTCGATCTGGCCGCCGGATTCGTCCGCGACCGTGGACAGGCGGTCCTTGACGAAGGGGGGATAGCCATCGCCGGTCTTGTCCAGGCGGTTTTCGAGCTGCGTGTAGGCGAAGGTCGTCTTCGGCAGGGTGATGGCCGGGGTCGCGGTGGGACCGGTGTGGCCGGTGCGCTGAATGGAGTCGAGCAGCAGCTGGTAGTCGGTGTCGGCCATACCCCAGCGGTGATTCAGCTTCCAGGAGTCGACATTCTTGTAGGCGCTGCCGTCCAGAACCTGGGTGGTGACCTGGGTCAGGCGTTTGGTGGTGAAGAAGGCCGGCGACAGTCGCCCTTGATCACAGTCCTCGCCGCTGTCGCAGTCCAGGTCCCAGGGTGTGTCGTACCAGTAGGCCGAGTCGGCGTCGATGTCGGAGCAGGTGGTGTTCGAGTCCTTCAGGCAGCGTTCGCTGTTGGTGAAGGTGACCTTGGCAAGCGGCTTGGTGCCGTAGAGCGAGGACGACTTCAGGCCGTACTCGATGCGGTCGAGGGTGCCGCCGCGTACGTAGGGGGTGCCGTCCTCGGCCTCCAGGTTCCGGCCGTAGTAGTTGCCCTCCTTGTCGTAGTAGTAGGTGACAGCGTTGCTGTGGGTGTCTACGACGTAGTCGAGGTTCCAGCGCCAGCCCTGCTGGCACCAGGAGTCCGCGAACGTGCCGGCGTGGCAGGGCTCACCGGCGTCGTCGCCGTAGACCGGCACGGTCCAGGTGGAGTCGGTGGTCTCCTTACCGTCCGACCAGCCGGGGAGCCGATGGTAGCCGAAGTAGTAGAGGGTGCCGTCCGGGGTGGTGACTCTCCAATACTCGCCGTCGTGGGTGCCGTTCGCCCTGCCGGATCCGCGGAGCCGATCGATCTTCGTGCCGTCGTCGCGCTTCAGCTTCCACTTGTCCGTGCCGGTGGGCACCAGTTCGCCGGCTTTGCCGTTCAGCGACAGGTAGGCGTTGTCATAGGCCCAGCACAGGTCGCCCGGCTTGTTGATGCCGTCGTCCGCCGTCTGTCCGTCATCGGCGCAGGGCTTGTAGCGGCGTTCGATGAACCCGGGCCACAGGTCGAACCCGTCACCCACCCAGGAGGCCTGGTTGTTGGTGTTGCCGGTTCGTCCGTCGATGGAGCCGGAGGAGTAGGACAACCCGACGTTCGGGGTCAGGCCGCCGGGCACGTCAGGCACCGGCATGTTGTGGGACCAGCCGAAGGCGCCGGTGTTGAGGTCGGTGCTCCAGGTCGCTGACGCCGAGAGCGAGGTCGCCTTGTAGTCGCCCTTCGCGCTCTCCGTCGCGGCCACGGCCGCCAGAACGGTGGGAGCGGTCGTGCGCAGGGGCACGCTGGATGCGGTAAGGGTCTGCTTCTCGGGATCGTTGACCGTCTCGACGGGCTTGGCCGCACGGCAGGCTTGCCTGTCGGGTGTGGTGAGCACGCACGCGGGGAGTTCGACCAGGGTCAGCCGGGAGGCGTAGCCGCCGCCGTACGCTCCGGCAAAGGTGGAGTAGTCCACTGTGGTGCTGATCTGTGCTGCGTGGGCCGAGGTCTCCTTGCCGCGCAAGGAGAAAAGGACACCATCGACCCTGGCCCGCTCAGATGTCTTGCGGCTGAGGACGCGCGTCTCGACGCTGCCGCTGGCGCTCTTTGTTCCGGCTGCTGTTGCCCCGGCATCCAGGGTCAGCGGTGTGCCCGGGACACGGACGGCCTTCGTGCTGCGTGTCTTCGCACGAGGCTCGGGCAGCTCCGCCGAAACCACCATCGCCTTCGGCCAAGCATCCTCGGGTACTTTGACGGGGGTGCGAGGGCCCTTGGTCAGGGTGCGCGGTTTGGTCTTGCCCGTTGTCCCGGGGATGGGCTTCTCGAAGGTTGCGGGAACGGCCGACAGGTCGTCGCCGACAGCGGCGGCGGGCTGCGTCACTGCTTGGAGGAGTGTCCCGACCATGAGGGCGGCCGAGGCCAGCGCTACACGTCGCCGCAGTACCCGAAGCGGCTTGGCGAATCTGCCGTTCATCCTGTCTCAGTTCCTTCGTTTCGCTTCGGGCCGTGCTGCCCGGCGGCACAGGCAATGGGCTGTGGGTTGGTCTGGCGAACGGAGAGGGGCGACCGTGCCGGGTCCGATCCCGGCACCGTTCCTCTCAGAAGTCCCCGTCGGGCACCTCGGTGGGCGCGCCGGGCAGTCCCTCGGACAACTGCTGAACCTGGCCTGCCGTCAGTGGGCCTTGGAAGGCCCACACGTCGGACACGGCCCCCGGCCAGTAGTCGCCCCAGATGCTTCCGCTCTTGGCACGGCCGAGCTGCATCGGCTGTACCGACTTGAACGAGAGCACGTCGTCCGCCCAGGAAAGCCGGTCCTCGCAGGCGATGTCGTCGGATTCACCGTCACCGTCGCCGTCCGTGCAGGCGACTTCTTCAAGCTGTCCGTTGACGTACAGCGAGAGGTGCTTGGCGAAGCCGTCGTAGACGACAGCCAGGTGTGTCCATTCGGTGGGGCTGAAGAACTGTCCGTTGTCCACATGGTTGACGGTGGCGTCTGTGGAATCCACCGAAGCCATCGCGATCCGCCAGTGGCCCGGACCGGCATCCGAGGCCCTGGGTTCGTATCGGACGGTGAAGGCGCTCTGGGCCGTACCAGGCACGCTGAGCAGTGCAGCGCTGCTGCTGGGGAGGGCAGCTGCCTGGGCCCACGCGGAGACCGTGAAGCTTGCGCTGGTGTCGACCGGAACAGTTGACGTCACGCCGTAGTCGTCGACGCCGTCGAGGTCGACGCCGCCGTCGACCCATCCGGAGCCGAGGGTCGCGCCACCGTGCAGCGTCATGTCGTTGCCCGACGCGGACGCATCTGGGGTGGTCAACGGGGTGCCGGACGCTGTCTCGAAGGTCCACCGGCTCTTGAGGAGGGGCCGCTGCTTGAACATCTGCTGCACCTCTTCGGCGGAGACCGGCCGGTCCTGTACCCGTACGTCGTCGATGGTGCCGGGGAAGAAGTACTGCGTGGCTCCGCTGAAGCTTCCGGTTCCGAGGTACATCGATCTGTCGGCGAAGAAGGGGCTGTTCTGGGTGACTGAGCCGGCCTTCGTGCCGTTCACGTACAAGGTGAGGGTGTTGTCGTCGGTGTCGTGCACGCCGACCAGGTGTGCCCACTCCCCGGCGTGGGCCTTGGCGCCGGTGGGCTGCATGACACGGGCGATGCCCGCGTCCGCCGAGTCCGCGGTGTACTGGGCGAAGGCCCACTGCTGGGCGGCGGCGGAGTAGTACAGCTCCATCCCGGGCCGTTCCTTGCCGGCCTGCAGCGCGACCACGCCGCTCTGGGACGACAGGGAGTCGAGTTTGGCCCAGGCCGAGACGGTGAAGCTGCGGAAGGTGTTCACATGCGGGGCGCTGGTCTCACCGATTTTCCCGTAGCCGGTGGTGCCGTCGAAGTGGGCGGCCTTCCCGGCGACTCCCGGCACACCGGTGGTGACCGTCCCGTGGTAGGTCGCCGGGATCACTTCGCCGTGTCCGACGATCTCTGTCGCGTCGGCTGCCTCGTCCAGGGGGAACACCGCGATCGCGGGCGGGCCCGGGTCGCCGACGGTCTGCTTCGCATGCAGCTGGGTGACTTCGCTGTCCTCCAGTTGCCGGCTGAAGATCTGCACGTCGTCGATGGCGCCGGAGAAGAAGTTGCCGGGCGTCCCGCTGTAGGAACCGGCCCCGATCCGCAGACCGCGGCGGGCGTTCCAGGGGGTCGACCAGGCCTTCTCGCCGACCAGTTGACCGTCGACGTACAAGCGCAATCGGTCCAGGGTCGCGTCGTAGGACCCGGCGACGTGCGTCCACTTGCCCACCGTGACCGGGGCGGGCGTGGCGGCCTTCGCCATGACCGATGTGGCACCGGCGGCGTCCGACGCATGCTGGTTGAACACCCAGCCGTGGACCGGGGAGTAGTAGAGCTCGGAGCCTGCCATGATGTTGCCCGGCTGGGTCGCCACCACCATCGAGTGGGTGGGCTGCTCGTCGAAGTTGACCCATGCGGAGACGGTGAAGCCCTGGTTGGTGTTGACCGGTGAGAGGTCGGTGTCGGCGTAGCCGTCCGTACCGTTGAACCGCACCGCCGTACCTACGGCGCCTTCGACTCCGGCGGTGGTGCCGCCGAGGAGTCTCAGTGTGCGCGGGGGTGTGGATCCCTCCGCCTGGCTCGCCCCGGCGCCCTCGTCCATCTGCCATGTCGCGCGGTCGGGCTGGCCTGCCTTGACCCGGTACTGGTAGGTGCGGATCTCGCTGCCGTTGCCGGCGGAGTCGAAGGCCTGCGCGGTGAAGAAGTTCACGCCGGGCTCGGCCGGCAGCACCTTCGCGATCCGTGCGGCGCCACCCGATGTGGTGATCTTGTTCCTGGAGGTCGGGTCACCGTTGACGCCGTACCAGTACGTCGTCACGTCCGAGTTGACGCCGTCGACGGTGAACGACCCGTACTGTCCCACTCCGTCGTACCAAGGATCCTCGGGGTTGGACGGATCCGACTCCGGGTACTCGCCCGAGCTCACCGTCGGTGCCTGCGGCACGCTGGTGTCGTAGACGAAGTAGCACGCCGACGCGGCCCCGGCATGCGACCACGGTGAGTACTGTGCCCCGTCGAAGACCCGGGCGTACCACCTGACGGTCTTGTTCTGCGGGATCGACGACGGCAGGGAAATCGCGAACGACGACCCCGACGCCTTGCCCGCCGCGCGGGTGGGACTCCACGATCCCCCGTCCCACTGCGCCTGGAACTGCACGCCGACGTTGTCACCGTCGGGATCCGTGACGTTGTTCGCGCGGATCGTGCCGAGTGTGCGGACGCGGGCCAGGGAGGACGGGGTCTTGCAGGTACCGCCGTACTCCATCGTCAGCTGCGACATCTTCAGCTGGGACGGCGGACGGTTGTACTTCACCCGCAGATAGGCGTCGTCCGAGAACCGCTTCCAGCCGTAGCCGTCGCTCTCACTCGACGCCTGCAGACCGAAGGTCATCGTCGACCACTTGCCGTTCGCGGCCTGCTGTACCGCCGACCTCACGTCGAACTCGGCGTCCTTGGCGGCGCACCCGTCGTACCCGTACGCGAAGCTCTCGGTCTTGAGGTGGTCTATCCAGAAGCCCGAGGCGTTCTGGGAGTTCCATGTGGTGGACGAACTGATCCCCTTGGTGCGCCATAGCTGCACGCCTCGGTCGGAGCATGACGCCGACCAGGTGTTGCGCACGACGAACTCTGCCGAGAGGATGCTGCGCCCCGCGAACGCGGAGACGGGTACGCGGTAGAAGAGGCGTTTGGTGTCATGGGGCGCGCAGTAGTTCCAGTTGCAGTAGCCCAGGCCCGAGTCGGAGTCGCCGTTGAACTTCCACTGGGGCGAGTTGGCCCAGTACTTGGAGACCATGGTCCATGCGGTGGCCTTAGGGGTGTACCACTGCGGGTCGATGAAGACCGGATACATGGTGTCCTCGCCCTTCAGCACATCCGCGTCCGGCGTCAGGACCAGCTCGTCCTGCCCGTCCGCCACCTCGACCCCGACGGGAGCGAGCTTGCCCGACTCCCCGGCGCCCGGCTGATCGCCTGACTCCGCTGCCGCGCCGGCCGACGCGCTCCTGCCCTCCGCCTTCTCACCTGCTGCCGCCTTGCTCGGTTCCGCGCCCGCCGGGCTCTCCCCCGGGCTCGAATCCCACATCATCGGCCGCGGGGCCTCGAAGACCGGCGACTCGGCTCCCTTGTCGAGCGCCTGTAGTCCGCCTTCTTCGGTCTCCTCCACCGACAGGCCACGTGTATCCAGCTCCAACCGCAACTGGGCGAGTTCCGGGCTCGCGGCCGCCTCCGCCGACTTGACCACCAGCAACTGGGTGAACCCGTCCTGCTGCGCCGTCATCCGCAGATCGACATCCGGCAGCACCGACGGGTAGGTGGCAACCGGGCCCGCGACCTCGGGCTTCGGCAGCGGCGTCGGCCAGGTCAGGCTCAGCTCACGCCCGGCGCGCTCCATACGCACCAGCGGGCTCTCTCCTCCGCCGGAGAACTCCAGATCTATCGTCGACGCCTCGGGGGCGATGGTGCCCTCGTTCGTGGCCGTCAGGTCGGTGTCGATCCGCTCCCAACCACCGTCGATGCGTGTCCAGACGGGACGCAGGTATTCACGCGCCTGAAGGCGACCGTCCGGGGTCGCGAAGACCTCGCTCGCCTCCCCGCGCAGCGACACGATCTCCACGGGTTCGCCGGTCTTCTTGGCCTTGGCCAGCGCTTCGGCCTCCGTGAGGCCACCGGCGTCATGGCCGACGGTCCTCGCCGCGCTTCTCGGCGGAACCGGCGAATCCGGCACGCCGGCCACAGCCTCACCGGTCAGCGCCGGAGCCGACCCGACGGCTAACGCTGCGCCCATCAGGACGCCAATGGCCCTGGCACTGCCTTGACTTCGGCCCCACATCCCCGCCACACCCCACCCACAGAGCCCACACAGTTGCCTTCCGTACCCCACCTCGTTACCGAACGTCAGGTCAACGGGTAGCAAACGGACATTGGCGTCGCGGATTCATGTAGTGCACGTGAGGATCGTTACGTTTGGGAATGGGTACGTGAGGCTTGATCACGCTATGGCTGTGTGTGTGGTGTGGCACCTCTCAAGCCGGCGTGACACCTCCCCCGGGAGATGCTGGGGCGAAGCCCGGTCGGCACAATCCGCCTCTTCGCCCGATCACTCGACGCGGCTCCCCGATGTCACGTCCGGGCCCAGTTCGCACCAGATGTACTTGCCCCGGCTACCGTCCCTGACCAGCGGTTGCCAGCCCCACACGTCGGCGCACGCTCTGATCAGCGCCAGCCCTCGGCCGTCCTCCCGGTCGACGGCCAGGTCCAGCGGCTGCGGTGGCTCCGGCGGGGAGGGGTCCGCATCCCACGCACCCAGCCTCAGCACGCCGGCCTCCGACCAGCGCACCCGCAGGGCGGCGGGGCCCTTGGTGTGACGTACGGCGTTCGACACCGGTTCCGTTGCGAGAAGTTCGGCCACGTCGACCAGGCGGATCAGGCCGTGCATGGTCAGGATCAGACGGAGAGTGCGGCGGCAGATGGTGACGGCGCGGGTGTCGTTGGGGATGGAGAGGGAGTACTCCCACGGGTCGTTTTCGGGCATGTCGATTCCTGTCCGGTGGAAGGGCTGGAGGAGGAGCCGGTGTCATTGCCGCATCCGTCATGGCAGGACAGAGCGGTGCACTTCCGGACCACGCATTGCGCAACGTAGGCGCTGTGTGACTGAAAGTAGGGCATAGATTTATTACTCAGCAAGCCGTTCGCGTAATCTGCCCCCGAACGGGTCGCCCGGTCACAGCCATTGAGGCGAGGAGGAAGCCATGCCGCCCAGACGGCAACCCACCGCACGCCAGGCACGGTTGGGCGCGGAGCTGCGGAAGTTGCGCGAGGCGGCGGGACTCAAGGCCACCGAGGCGGCAAGCCTGCTCGGCGTGAACTCCGTGCAGATGAGCCAGATGGAGTCCGGCATCGCCGGTGTGAGCGAGGAACGGCTACGACGCCTCGGCGCCCACTACGCGTGCTCCGACAGCGAGTTACTGTCAGCGCTCGTGGTGATGACAGCCGGCCGTACCCGCGGCTGGTGGGAGGAGTACCGGGGCACGCTGCCCAACTCCTTCCTGGACCTTTCCGAGCTGGAACATCACGCCTCCTTCCGGTGGGACGTCGACTTTCTGCACATCCCGGGCCTGCTGCAGACCGAGGACTACGCGCGGGCGCTCTTCTCCTACGTGAGTCCCGACTTCCCCGAGAGCGAGAGGGCTCGTTGGGTGGAGCACCGTATGCGGCGCCGCGTTGTCATCGACCGTCCTGATCCGGTGCCGTATGTGGCGGTCATCCACGAAGCGGCTCTCCGTATCCGCGTGAGCAGCCGTCCCGCCTCACGCGCCCAACTCGCCCGCATCGTGGAAGCGTCCGAAGCCGACGCGGTCACCGTTCGTGTCATCCCCTTCGAACTGGACGGATTCGGCGGGGCCGGAAGCGCCATGGTGTACGCGGGCGGGCCCGTCCCTCAGCTGGACACCGTGGTGTGTGATGGCCCGAACGGCACGGTGTTCATCGACGCGGCTGCACAACTGGGCCACTTTCGAACGCTCTTCCATAAAGTGGAGGCAGCATCGCTCGAGCCTGAGCGTTCGCGTGACTTCATCCACAGGCTGGCGAAGGAGCTGTGAAATCCGTCATGACGACCCCTGACATCTGGAAGAAGTCGTCCTACTCGGGCGGCGGTGAAGGCAATGCCTGCGTAGAGATCGCCCACCGCCACCCCCTCATAGCCGTCCGCGACTCCAAGGCCCCGGACCGGGCCACGCTCACCTTCCCCACCACCGCCTTCAGCGCGTTCACCGCCCGTCTCGGCAGCCTCAAGGCACTCGACGTGGAATGAACCGTTCGGCAGACGCGGCCGCGAGGCACCCATGTGACTACGTCGAGCGTGATCCCGGCATGCCGCCGACCATGGCTCCTCAGGGAATCAACAAGGGGCTGTGGCATGGCGGTTGAGTAGGTGTACTCATGCCGGGACGTCGGGGTGCGTTGAGGATGGCGGTACCCCCGGACGGCAGGGAAAGACGGACTGTCGGGGGCCCTGAAGATGAGGAGCCGCTGATGTCGTCCTTCCCCGCGTCCGTCGGATCACCGAACGGCACGCTTTCGGTCCCGGGCCATAGTCGCCGTCGACTGCCTGCCGTCCTCGCGGTCCTCGTCGCTGCTGCGCTCGTGGTGTCGGCGTTCGGCGCCAAGGACCCGACGACGTGGGTGCTGGAGACGGTGTGGGTGATGGTGGGCCTGCCGATGGCGGTCCTGCTTCGCCGGCGGTTCCCGCTGAGCGGTCTGCTCTGTGGCCTTCTGGCCGTCCACGCCATCGTCCTCATCGTCGGCGGGCACTACACGTACGCGGACGTTCCGGCCGGTGACTGGGTGCGCGAGTGGTTCGGCCTGGAGCGCAACCCCTACGACCGCTTCGGGCACCTCATGCAGGGCTTCGTCCCGGCGATCCTGGTCCGGGAACTGCTCGTCCGGACCTCGCCCCTGCGCGGCAGCCGCTGGCTCGCCCCGCTGACGGTCTGCGCCTGCCTCGCCTTCAGCGCAACCTTCGAGATGCTGGAGTGGCTGGCGGCCGTGACCGGGGGACAGGCGGCCGACGCGTTCCTGGGGACGCAGGGTGATGTCTGGGACACCCAGTGGGACATGTTCTGCGCATTGATCGGCGCCACCGCCTCGCTCCTGTTCCTCCGGCGCCCGCACGACCGCAGCCTTGCCCGCCTGGAGGTTCCCACGAAGGCCTGAACGATGCGGCGGCACACCTGGTCACTTCCAAACGCTCTTCCACGTCACGAGAGCGCCGAGGTCGAGCGTGCTCAGCAGGCACAGAAGGTGTGCGAAATGGAATGACGCCGATAGCAGCCCCGGCCGCAGGTGGCGACAGGAGCGGATGTCCCGGTGGCGCCGTTGCCTCTGCGGAAGACCGGGGACCGCAGCGCCCTGCGGACCGTAGACTGTCCGGTATGACCGTTCGCGAGGAAGCACACCGCCTTCTGGATGCGTTGCCGGAGGACCGGCTGATGGATGCCATAGAGCTGTTGCGCGAATGGGCCGAGGTGGAGCGCGGTGAGCGCCCTCGTCGGCGCTTTCGCACGACCGCTTCCTTCGACGGCGACCCGGACCTCGGCGCGCGCGCGAAGGACATCGTTCATGAGGCATGGGACGGTCAGGAGCAGCGCAGCGCGTGATCGTGATCGACACTGGCCCCGTGGTCGCGGCGGCCAATCGTAAAGACAAGCACCACTCCGCTTGCGTGCGTCTCCTGGAGAACCATCCCGGCCCGCTGCTGCTGCCGTCACCACTCGTGGCAGAGATCGGCTACATGCTCTCCAGCCGGGCCGGGGTGAAGGCGGAGTCCGATTTCCTGCGTGATGTGGCCGACGGCGTCTACGACCTCGTCCCCGTCACTCCGTCCGATGCCTCGCGGGCCGCCGATCTGGTGGAGCGGTACGCGGATCTTCCCCTGGGAACGGCGGATGCCTTCGTCGTGGCCGTGGCGGAGAAGTTCCGCGCAGTCAACATCGCGACGCTGGACCGTCGCCACTTCAACATCGTCCGGCCCACCCACGTGGCTGCCTTGACCCTGCTGCCGTAGCGAGCCGCGGGCTCTCATCGTGAGCGTCGACGCCCTCTTGCGCGGGCGCGGGACAATGGACGGTGGCCCGCCTACCGGGGGTCGATCGCGAGGCAAGTGGAGGAGACCTCATGGCGGAGCACGCGCCGCGCCGGGAGCAGCCGCGGCTACGGCCCGCGCCCCTGTTGTTCGAGCCCGCGGAGGCGGCCTCGGATCCCGAGCACTTCTTCGATCTGGAGTCGATCGAGGATCCGCGCGCGCTGCTGGAGCGGGCGACGGAGCTGACGCTGGCGTTCCGGGCCGCGACGGACCGGGCGACCGAGTTCCAGGCGATGGCGGCGGCCCAGCTGGCGGATCCCCGGCGCTTCGACCGGCTGACGACGGCGGACATCGCCGAGCGCGCCGAGTGGACCGAGGACTACGCGAAGAAGATGGTCGAGTTCGGGCGGGAGCTGCTTCGCGGCGGGGACGGGCCGGGGCGCACGGACCCCGCGTGAGCCTCGCGGCGACACACGCTCGAACGGGCGTGGCATATGCCGGGTGGGTGGGCAGGATACGCGTTCGTCCAGCTGCGCGTCAGCACTTCACGCAACCCTGCGGAACCGTTCCCTCACACACGGTAGATGTATGCGTCATGAGCAGCACACGGAATGTCTCCGACGTCAGCGGTGTCACCCCGGACGGTGCCGCCTGGCTCGCCTCGGCCGGAACGTATCCGCGCAGCACGCTCTCGCACTGGGGGGAGCGGCCGGGCGCCCCGGTCGTACTGCCCTGCGGTGTGGTCTTCGACGTGGTGAGCGTGCCCGCGGTCTTCGGGCGGCGGATGCTGGACCGGATGTGGGAGGAGGGGCCTGGCTCCGGTCCCGTGGCCGAGTTCCGCGGGCGGATGCTGCTCTTCGCCCCGCCCGGTACGGCGCAGCGGCTGCCGGCCCTCCTGGAGTGGGAGGAGTGGGGTGCGCGCGGTGCGCGGACGGACGGGGTTCCGCCGCTGCTGTGCCACGGGGCCGGTGACGCGGTGACCATCCCGGCGCCCGGACCGGCTGACCCCGCCGAGCCCGTGGGGCCCGTGCCCGCCGCCCGCTGGCTGGTCGCCCCCGATACGCGTCGCCCCTGGCTGCCGGGCCCGGAGGTGCTGCTGTGGGCGGCCGTGCGGGCCGCCCGCGCGGCCGTGCGGATATCGATTTTTCCTCCCCCCGATCGTGGTGCTAATGTCTACGACGTCAGCAGGCGCCGCTAGCTCAGTTGGTTAGAGCAGCTGACTCTTAATCAGCGGGTCCGGGGTTCGAGTCCCTGGCGGCGCACGACATGAGTGAGGCCCCTCGCGCGAGCGGGGGGCCTCATTCATGTGCGGCCGCGTCCGTCCGTGTCCGGCCGCCATCCCGTGCTGATCTTCACCGTCCACGCCCCCGCTGCCGTACGGCCCTCCACCTCCACCCGTACGGACGTCCCCGGCACCGTGAAGCTCTCCCCGGCGGCGACCGGTGCGTCGGCCAGGGGTGGGTAGACGGAGTCCTCCCAGCAGGCCTCGGTGAGCGGGTGGGCGTCGATGACCTCGATGGGGCCGCGTCCGGAGCGGGTGTCGGCGCTCACCCGGTAGACCAGCACCCCCTCCCGGCAGGCCGCCGCGTCGTTGCCGACCGGCCCCCGCGCCTCGAACGCGAGTGCGGTGTCGGCGCCGGTGCGGACGACCGCGAGCTTGGTGCCGCGTCCGAGGCCGAAGGACGGCGCGCCCGCCGCTCCGGTCACCGGTGTTCCCGGCCCCGCTCCCAGCGGCTCCAGCGTCAGCCGTACCGGGCTCGCACCCCGTACGCAGCGCACCTGGCGGGGTTCCAGCCAGCCCAGTTTCCATTTGTGCCAGCCGAAGAGATCCGGTGCGAGGGCGAACTGGCTTCCCATCAGGTCCCAGTCGCCGACGTGGGTGTCCCAGTCGCCCTTGCCGTCCACCGGGCGGTGGTAGAGATCGGGCAGGTCGAAGACGTGGCCGGTCTCGTGGGCGAGGACGAGCCGGTCCGGGGGGTGGTCCTCGAAGACCGTGACGACCCGGCGGATGTCGGTGCCGTCGGCGCGCAGGGGGCGGTCCAGGTTGACGACCTTGGTGGCGTCGGAGTCCACGCCCGGTGCGTCCGGGTCGGCGACGAAGTAGACGACGTCGTAGCGCGAGTAGTCGACGTGCCGGTCGGTCACGGCGAGCGCGTCGCGCAGGTAGGCCGCGCGGTGGGCGACGGTCCAGTCGCGCTGTATGGCGTACTCGGTGGAGGGGCGCGGCATGCGGATCCACCTGCTCAGGGGGTGCGGGCGCAGGGTGAACCTGCCGTAGGAGGCCCGCTGGAAGAAGCGGCTGGTGGCGGGGAAGTGGTCGGCGGTGAGTTCGGCCGGAGTGGTCAGGGGGTGGGAGTCTGGGAAGGAGAGGAACACCATTACCGCGTCCAGCGTGCGGGACGGGCGGGGGTAGGCGGCGTTCCAGGTGTCCAGGCCCTCGGAGTGGTGGGCGTCGGTGCGGGTGAGGGCGCAGGGTGCCGCGGAGAACGGCTCGGTCCCGGAGGGGACGTTCACCATGGAGGTCGCCGCGAGCGCCGACATGGTGGTGCACATCGCCGCCGTGCTGCGCAGACGGGGGCGCACGCCGGCGGTACGGGCCGGCCACAGCCGTGCCTCCGAGCGGCGGGCGAGCCGCCGGAGCCGTGCTGCCGAGCGGGCGGACCACAACCGCCGTGCACCCGAGCGGGCCGACCACAGCCGCCATACACCCGATCGAGCCAACCACAGCCG